>NZ_BAABIG010000089.1:0-129938 GCF_039542605.1 Streptomyces ziwulingensis | reverse complement strand
ACGACTCAACGAGTGATCACGCCATTAGAAACGGTGTCTTAGGCGTAGCGGCGGAGTATCTCGTTGGCCCACTCGACCAGGTCCTCGGGGCGCTGCCCCTTGGGCTGGTGGACCACCCACAGCTCCAGGTTCTCCGGCCGGTTGTCGCGGCGGTTTCCGTTGATGTGATGCACGTTCTCGCCCGGCAGGAGCAGTCGCTTTAGTTCGCGCTCCATGATGAGACGGTGTTCAGGAACTCGTCCTTGATGAGCGCGCGGGTGCTCAGGCTGCCACACCCAGACGTATCCATCGCCGCGCAAGATCGGCTGATGTTTGGGGCGCGCCACGCCGACGTGCGGATCGCCGTGCTTCTCCCACCGTGCATGATGAAGCGTGCAATATCCGTTTGCGAAACTCGGCCGGGAGCAGTCCGTCAAACTGCACGTCCGGTATCGATTTCCGTTCCGAGGGTTCACCGGCCCTAGTTCGCCAGTCTTTGACCAGCGCTGGTAGTGCATCGAGCACCAGCCTCGGGCCACAGGGCCTCGCGAACAGCCATCAACAGAACACTCGACTCCCTGACGTGGCCGCTGTGTCTTCACCTCAGCCAATGGGTCACCGTGCCTGTGCCACCTCTTGTAATGCTTGCGGCACCAGGCCCGAGCGAAGACGCTGTCCTCGCAGTCGGGGATTGAGCAGGTACGATCGGCCACGTCGACTCCAACCAGTCGGCCACGCCCCGGGAGTGTTAGCGCACTCGCCGGGGTCTATCTTGGCCATTTTATCTGGTCAACTCCCCAGTGAAGCCCGGTAGTCGGCGATGGCTGTGACGCCAGCCGGCGCCTGTCTTGCCGCAGGTTTTCGTTCCAGCTCCATACGGGCCCGCCGGCGGTCGCCCTCGGTCGTCAGCAGCGACGACATCACCGAGTTGAGTGCCGCCACCAGTTGCCCGTTCGGGCCTCGCTCCGACAGCAGCACCTGCGACATCACGTGCGCGGCGTACCGGGCGACCGCCCAGTCCGACGGCTCGTAGAAGGCTGCCTGGCCAGACTCCCGCAGGGACAGGTACCAGTCCGCGGCGATCGGATGCCACAGCGGGTCGGGGTCGGGCAGGTCAGGCGTTCCTTCCGGTGATCCCGCAGGGGCTTGGATGAGCGCCGGCCCGTCGTCCTTATTGACTCGACGACGTTCCTCGCTCCTCTTCGGGATGGGTCCACGAGTGCCCACGACGACCTCCAGGGTCAGAGCGCGCCACCGGGGCGCACGGGCAGATGAGGAACCGGCAAACGGGGCGCCACCGGGGCGACCCAACGGTTCCGAGAGCTAGCAGGTGGGGGGCTTGGAAACCCGTAGGCAGGGTCAGGTGCTATACGGTCCCGATCCCTGAAGATCGCCCCGGAGGGATCACCCCCCCCGGGTGATCATGGCCGTCGTGGTCTCGGTCGGTCTCGGTCGTCAGCCGGCTCACGCGTCCAGGCGGGGGTGATCACGTCGTTCGAGTCGGGCTCACGACTGATGATCAGCGTGTTGCCGTCGCCTTCGACTCCTGTCGACGTGATCACTGTCGTGATCGGTGCTGCGACGTCGCACTCGGGACAGCCGACGTGGACCGCGCAGACCGCTGCCACGCTCGCCTCCTGGTCCTGACCGTCACCCATACCGGTAGGCGGTGACGTCCAGTACTTGACCTGCGGCGATAAGGAGGCTCGCGGTGACGGTCACTGTTAGCCCTGCCGCCGTCTGCGTGCCCGACTTGACCTTGGTCTGTGCCTTGCCGATCAGTCCGGCACTGGGTGTGATCTCCACCTGGTACGACGGGCTCGGCATGGGCGTGGTCCAGGTGATGACCTGGTCGTAGCTGGCTCCGAGTGCGATGAGTGGCAGTGTCGGTGTGGCTCGCCTCAGTGTGATCGTTTTGGCTTCGGTTGCTGCGACTCGGGCCGTGAGGCCGGCTGCTGCGGCGGTGGCCTGGTCGGCTTTGTCGCTGGCGGTGGTCGCGGCGGTGGTGGCGTTGACGGCGGCGGTCTTGGCTTCGCTGGCTGTGGTGTTGGCCGCAGCCGCTTTGGTGACGGCGTCCTGGGCGGCGGCCTGCGCCTGTCCGGCTGCGGTTTTCGCTGTGATGGCGTCGGCGCTGGCTTGCCCGGCGGTGGAGTGTGCGGTGGCGGCTGCGGCTTTTGCGCTGGCCGCGTCGACGGCGGCGGAGGCCGCAGTGGTTTTGGCCGCTGCCGCGTCGGTCCCTGCGGTGACGGCGGCGGCTTGCGCTTGGTCGGCTTGGGCGAGGGCCTGTGCGGATGTTGTGCTGGCGGCGGTTGCGGTGGTGCTGGCCTGCTGGGCGAGGGCCGTCGCATCCCTTGCGGCATCGAGTGCAGCGCGGGCTTTGTCGGTGGCGACCTGGGCTTGAATGCCTGCGCTGTCGGCGTCTGCTCGGGCTTCGGTGACGAGTGCTCTGAGTGCGGCGATCTCGACGGACGCCTGGTCGATGAGGGTTTGCAGGCGGGCGTGTTCGATGCCGGCGTTGGCTCGGATGGGTTCGAGTTGGGCGGCGATGTCGGCGAGGGTGGCCATGCGGGTGGCCATTTCGGCGGCGAGTGCTTCCTGCTCGGCTTTCTGTGCGGCGAGACGCTGGGCGACTTCGGCGTTGTCGGCGAGGGCCGCGTTCGCAACGGTGTCGACCATCGCTTTGGTGGCGGCGTCGGGGACTTTGGGGGTGTAGCTGGTGCGCCTCATGTGCGGGTCACCGAGATCTTCGGCGTCCCGGCGGAGATCATTTTGACGACGGTTGGGCCTGCGGTGGGCGGCTCGACCTGCGCGCTGCTGATGGATGCGGGGATGACGCGGGAGGCACGGCCTTCGACTTGGGGGTTGGTGGCGTCGACGGTGAAGTAGATGGGGGCGGCGCCGTCGTGGCTAAGGATTTCGATCTCGGTGACGTCGTCGGGGAAGTGGACGGTGGTGACGGTGCCGGCTTCGAGGGTGATGCCGTGGACGCCCCATTCGTCTGCTTGGACGGTGTAGCTAGGCACGGCGCCTCCCGACGTTGGTGCGGCTGCCGGTGTAGGTGCCGGTGTTGCGGCGGTGGAGGAGTTGGCAGTATCCGCGTGCGCGGGCGCCCATGTAGCGGCTGAGCTGCCGGTTGCAGCGGGTCCAGTCGCCGGGGCTGCCCCAGCGGATCTTGGCGGCGCCTGCTCCGCTGCTCCAGTACCGCCGTAGCGTCTCGGCGTTGCCGCGCCTGCTTCGTGCGCCTCGTCCTCGGCTGGCCACAGGTCTCACTCCTTCTGCGGCGCGGGCTCCTGGTCGGGATTCTGCTGTTCGTCTACCCGCTGGATGCTGGCGCCTTGCCCGCTGGGGATGGCGAGGCAGATGCCGTCCTGGTCGGTGAAGATGGCCCAGCCGTCGGTGACGGTGAGCGTGAGGTGGGGGTCTTCGACGAGGACGTCGTCTTTGTGCTGCTCGCGCGGGTGGATGATCAGATATGCGGGCACGGTCAGACGCCAGGTGTGTGGTCGCCGGGGCAGTCGTTGGTTTGGGCGTCGACTCGGTACGCCTCGGCGAGGTTATCTTCGAGCCCTATCGTCTGGGCGAGTTGCTTCGCCCCGTCGGTGATGCGGGTGACGGTCAGGCTGATCGGCCGGGTGAGGTGGACTTGAGCGACGTGTGCTCGCCTGAGGACGCTCGCGTGGGCGACCTCTTCGGGGTCCTTGCCGGCTGGCACGTTGATGGGATAGCTCAGCACGGGGTCACCTCAATCCGGGGTGTGCCTCGGGCGGCCGTGCCCGCCCGGGCTTCGGGTTGGCGTGCTGAGCAGCGTTGCCTTCACGACTGCTTTTCTGATCATGGCAGGGTCCGCAGACGCCTTGTAGATCCGAAGGCCCGTTCTTGTCGGCCTTGGCCACGATGTGGTCGCAGTGGGTCGAGGGTCTGATCCCGCACAGCACGCACGTCACGTCGCGGGCGAGGATCTCTGCCCGGATGCGTGCCCATCCTCGGGGCAGCCGGCTTTTGCGGTTGGACCCTTCCCAGCCTCCGGGCATTACGCCTCCTCGGGGCTGCGTTCGGTGTCGCTGTTGAGTGCCCATCCGCTGAAGCCAGCGCGCGGTCCGCCTGTGCTGCTGGCGACGGCGGTCTCGTACAGCCGGATGGCGGTTTCTTCGGCCCGTGAGAGTGCGTCGTCGGCGCCGCTGATCTCGACGGTGACTTCGCGGACGCCGTCGGCCAGCTTCACCGTCACGTCAGGCATCGGTGGCGGCATGTTCGGCGGACTCTTGAGTGCCGTTGAGTGCAGCCTCAATGAGGTCTGCGACCGGCCCCCATGTGGGCGTGATGGCGCGAATGCGGGCCACTTCCGCGCGCACCCGGCTGAGCGCCTCATCGCGCTCGGCTTCCGCCTGCTCGGCGCGCTCAATGAGCTCGCGGATGTTGGCGTGCTTACCTCTGATGGCACTCAGCGCGGCACTGTGAAGCTGTCCGTGGGCGAGCCCGATTGCTGCGTGCAGCTCATCACGCTCCTCAGTGAGACGCAGGGTCTCCTCATCATCCTCAAACTCGACTACGCGAAGCAGGGGTTCCGCCTGTCCCCCGATCACGTTGGCGGGGATGTCGATGGTGTCTTCGAAGACGAGGACGGCGCGGGCGCCCAGGCGGGGGGCGAGGTCTCCATCGTTGAGGAGGTCGCGGCGAAGGGCGTCGAACTTGGTCTCGTCGGTCGGGACTTGGTCGATGACAAGAATGAAGGGCGGCCGGTCGTCTCCGGCGCCTTCGGGGAGTTCGAGGATCTGCAGGCGGGCCATCAGCCGGTCACCTCGTTGATGGCGGCCAGCACCTTGCCTGCGAGGGCGGGCACCCATTCCTGGTCGTCGGGGTGGTCGTTCAGCGCGATGTCGACGTCATTGAGGCCGTAGTTGTCGAACGGGAAGTCCCGGATGACGGATTCGATCTTCCGCTGAAGCGGTGAGTTGGTCTGGTGGGCAGCCATGGGCGCGGGCTCCTTTGGTGGGGTTACGGCTTCCAGTGCGGCCCGCGTAGCGCTTCGGGCACGTCGCTGGTGGTGATGGGCGGCGTGAGCCAGTGGGTGAGGCGCGGGCCTGCGTCCGGCTTGCGTTCGGGCGGTTGCGGCCGGTCGAGTCCGGCGAGGATCTCGTCTGTCAGCCCGTGCGCGTGCCCGAGGTCGAGCAGCTCCGGGCAGTCGTTGAGGTTGGTCGTGAGGTCCTGATCGTAGGCTTCGCAGTAGCTGGACTGCGCCCACTCCCGGTGTCGGGCGAGGATGCGGCGGTCCGCCTCGCAGCGGCGCAGCGCGGCGGCTGGGTCGTTGGCGGCGATGTGGCGCTCGGCGTAGCGGTTGTCGACGTCTCCGCTGGCGAGGAGCGCGGTGATGTCGTCGCGGGCCTTCAGCGCGATTCGTTCGAGCGTGTCGGCTTGCTGGGTGATCCAGGTGTGGAGATCCATGGCGCGTTCTATCGGTCTCGCTTGGTCATTGCGACCGGATCACTGATGAAGCGCTCGACGATTTTCCAGATGCCGAATCCAACGACGGCGAGGGGCCATCCTATGGCAGCGGTCATGCCCATAAGGACGGCCATGACCTTAGCGTCGGAGTCGACGGTCTTGCTGCTCTTCGCCTGCTCGTGCCGCAGGAAGAGGGTGGCCGTGATCACCCAGCCGATGAGGCCGATGGCGATGTAGCCGACGACGACCTGCCAGGGCACGTCACCGCCGCGGCCGTGGTGGTTGCTGCGGATCAAGGCAAGTGCTGTGGAATCCATGGCGCGGGCCTTCCGTGGGGCGGGGTCGGTCAGTTGCGGCTTCGGTGCGTGCCGGCCAGCAGACGGACGCCGACGAGGGCCGCCAGAGCGAGGAAGACGGCGATGGCAACGCCGACCGCTAGTTCAGCGAGCTGTCCGGCCGTGGCCCGAGCGTCACGAACGTGAGCGGAATCAGCGAGAGCACGCACCATCCGGCGACGCGGCGGATCACGACGTCTCCTGGACCGCGCCGCCGTCCGCTTTGGGGAAGAACTCGGCCATGAGGTGGCTCCACGCCTTAGCGGCCTTGTCGGCGACCTCGTTGCCGTGCGCCTGCTGCACGTAGGCGGAGATCGCCTCGGCCTGCGAGCGGACATCGGCGGGGACGGCGTTCAGTACGCCCTTTAGGCACGGGTCGCTGGAAGCGTGCTGGTCTTCGTGACCTTGCACGGCGATGATCAGATTCCATGCCCACAAGGGCAGGTCGGGGGAAGCCATTGGCGCGGGCCTTCCAGGTGGGGTCAGAGCGGTGCGCTGGTGGAGCGGTAGAGCGGTTCGTCGGCGAGGTGTGGGGCGAGGATCGCCATCGCCTTCTCGGCAGGTGTGGGAGGCCTGTCGGGTGCGAGGAAGCCGAGCGGTTCGCCGGTGCCGTAGCCGAAGATGAAGCGGTCATCGAGGGCGTTCATGAACCGATCGAAGGCTTCGCGTGTGTCCTGTTGGGCGGCGGCGATGTCGGCGGGACGTGCGGGGATAAGCCCTGTCATGGCGCCTCCCTTCAGCTTGCGAGCGCCCGCCGGATGCCCTCTTCGAGCGTGACGGTCGGCTGGTACACGTCGAGCATCCGTTTCGGGTCGCACACCCGGTGGTGCACGCCCTGCGGCGCCGTCGGCAGGTGTTTGAGCTCGGGCCGGTATCCGGCTTCGGCGGTGACGAGCCCGGCGAGTTCGTCGAAGCTCGTCGCCCGACCCCATCCGATGTTGAGCGGGCCGGTCGCGTCCTGGTCGACGGCTGCGAGGGTGGCGCCCACGAGATCGTCGATGTGGACCCAATCCCGGGTCGAGCTGCCGTCGCCCCAGATCTCGAACGGATCCTGCCGCTCGCGGGCCCGGCGGATGAACGCGGGGAACGGGTACGCCTCGTCCTGGTCGGCGCCGTAGCCGGAGAACGGGCGCAAGACGTGCACGCGGCAGCCTTCGGCTTCGGCGTACTGGGCGAGCTGCTCGCCGGCGAGCTTCACGAGCCCATACGTCGCGTCGGGCTGGCCGGGCTGCTCGTAGTCGATGTCCGTCTCGACGAGCCGGCGGACCGGACCGGGCTGCTGGAGTGCGACCGGATATGCCGCAGACGAGCTGAAGAACACGGCGCGCGGGGTGCCAGTGCGGACCAGCCACCGGAAGTACCAGGAGTCGAGGGCGAGGTTCGTGGCGACGCCGAGCGGGCTGCCGTCGATGCTGGCCCGGCCGCCGACGACCGCCGCCGCGTGGATCGCAAGGTCGTAGGCACCGTCGTCGTAGCGGAAGAAGTCGAGGGCATCTGAGTGGTGCCGTTCGTAGTCGACGCCCAGAACGTTCCAGCCTCGGTCTTCCATCGCTGACTGGAGGTGGCGTCCGACGAACCCTCGGTTTCCCGTGAGGAGTACGTGCATCAGCCAGCCACCTTCACTGCCCGGTAGACACCCCACGGCAGCCCGCTGTCGACGGGTTCGAGTCCGATCCGCGCGCAGGCGTCGGCCTGCTGCTGCGGGGACCAGGTGGTGACGCCGATCCACGAGTCGGCCTCGCCGGGTGTCTCGGAGACGGGCCAGTCGAGGACGAGTACGCCGCCGAGCTTCGTCGCGGCACGCAGCCGGCCGATGATGTGCAGGCAGTCCGCGTAGCTGTGGTGGATGAGGACGGCGAGCGCGTACACGGCGTCCATGCGGCGGCGGCCGAGATGCCCGACGATGCCGTCGGCAGTGGTGTGGGCGATCGTCACGTCGGGGGCGCGTTCGGTGAGCCGGTCAAGCATCCGCTGTGAGCTGTCGACGGCCGTCACCTCGTAGCCGAGGGCTCCCATCGGGATGGCGACGCGGCCGTCCCCGCAGCCGAAGTCCATGACTTTCGCCCCGTCGGGGATGACGGTGGCGACCATGTCGGCCTGTGCGCGGCCGGACTCCCAGTAGGCATCCTCGGAGACGCGACGCAGCGGGTGGATCGCCTCCGGGTCGGCCTGGTCCCAGGCGGTGATGACGTCGGCAGCGGTCACGACGCCTCCAGTCTGCTTGCCAGCCAGCGCCGGACGGTCTGGTTGTGGCGGGCGTCCGCGAGGGCGTTGTGCTCGCCGGACTCTTGCTCGGGCAGGTCGTCCCAGGCGAGTCCCTGGCGACTGGCTTCCTGCTGGATGTCGTGGGTGAACATCGGCACACCCTCGGGCAGGTCGATCATGCGGCCCCAGAGCTGGGCGAGGCAGACGTGGTCGTAGGCTCCGTAGTTCGCCCAGAGCTGCACGTCAGGTCCGGCAGCTCGGATGAACTCCATGACCTCGTCGGCGATCCGTTTGTGCGGCTTCACGGCTGGGTCGGAGTAGTTGAAGAACCACGACTTCGGCATGTGCAGGTTCCAGTCGCCGTGCGCCTTGGGCAGGTTGGGAATGACGTTCTCCATCAACCACTTCTGCTTGCGGATGCGGCGACGGAACTTCCATCCGGCCAGTCCGCGACCGGCGAGGCGGGCGCTGACGGCGTAGTACTCGCGGCCGTCGTCGCAGACCATGCCGATGGAGATCAGCTCGATGGTGCGGCCGTCCTCCAGGAACTCCAAGTCGTAGTCGATGACGCTCACGTTGCCTCCTCGACGAGCGCCCGCAGCTTGACCAGGTCGGCTTCGAGGGCGCCGTTGTCGCGGTAGTCGATGTAGGCGGCGCCGTCGGTCGCGGCCCGCGCGGGGCTGTTGCAGTCCTCGTAGACCGCATCCATCTGCGCCTTCTGAGCTGCAGGATGCAGGTGCTCGATGACCATGTCGTCGAGGTAGGTGATGCGGCCCATGCCGCGACCCCAGTCCAGCCACACCAGATCCGCGCACAAGTGCACGAGGCAGTCCGGCACCATCCAACCAAGCGTCTCGACGATGTCGGAGGTCATCGCCACGGCGGTCGCCATGGCCTCGCCCTGAAGCAGGTCGTTGCCGTAGACGATGCCGGGCCCGCCGGACAGGCACTCCCGAATCCGGGCGTCCCACGGCATCGCGGCCGGGCGGGGCCTGTGGTCGTCGCCCATGAACGCGAGGAACCGGTAGGCCGACGCGTTTTTCACGGCGGCCTGGTTCAGCGTGCCGCAGAGCCGCTTCCGCGCCCAGAACACGAACCGCACCCGCGCGTCGCCGGCGAGCGCCTTCGCGTGCTGCTTGTACCCGGCGAGTTCGGGGTCGTCCTTGTCGACGCAGAACAGGACGTCGGCGGTGGCCCCTGTGTCGTCCCAGGCCCGCATGATCTCCGGGACTGCGCCGGGCCGGCCCCGGGTGGGGATGATGACGAGGAGGTCGTCCATGGCGCGGGCCTCACCCTTCGACGTAATGGCGGAACAGGTCAGGCATGGCCGGCGCTTGTTGATCAGGCGCCGACGGCGACCGCGTAAATGAGGGACTGTGTGGTACTGAGCGCGCCGGCGGCGAGGCTGGATGGGAGATCACTCTGGCCGGTGATAACCGAGCAGAGTTGCGGGCTGATCGAGTTCTCACCCGCAGTGGCGGCGAGACAACCTGTGAGCGTGGGCGCCGTGGCACCGGTCACGACCATGACACCGATCGCATAGCGCTGTCCGGCCACGACCTGCTGTGGTGCGGCGAGGGTCCGGCTGTAGGTGGTGAGGGCCGCGGCCAGTAGCGTCGTGTCGGAGGTGATAGCCGACATGAGGGTGAGTGCGCCGGCCGAGTCGACCGAGTACAGGCCCGCCCGGACCAGCGTCGGGGTGGCCCCGGCCGCCGTGGATCCGCTGTTGATGCGCAGTGCGGTGACGGTGGCGGTACGGCGCGCCGTGAAGTAGCCGAGGCGCAGCGTGCCCGATGACATGGCGATGCTGGCGCTGTTGTTGGCGGCCCACCTGGGGATGGTTTCCTGCCCGTCGTCTACGCGTCCGTCAGTCCAGGCGTCGAGGACGGCCGGCAGCAGGCTGCTGTTGCGGGCGCCTTCTACGGTGTTGCCGTAGATGAGTGCGCCGCTGATCCGCACGGGATGCACGCCGCGGTTGGTGTAGGGGGTGGTCCGCTTGTCGATGATCGTGTTGCTGCGGATCGTGCACGCCGTGAGGGTCGAGGGGTGGGAGCACAGGATGCCGATGTTCTGCGATGTGAATGAGCTTGTGATGACGGAGCCGTCGGAGAAGGTGGCGGTGCCCGTGTCTTGGATCAGGTTGTCCTCGACAACGCACGCTGTCGCCCCGTCGATCGAGATGCCCGCACGGGGGGCGGCATAGATCGTATTGTTCGCCACGCGCAGCCCATAAGCGACCGAGGTGCCGGGCGCGGCCGGGGTGGTGCTGTTGCCGCGGATCATGATGCCGTACACAAATTCGTCAGTCGGGGCGCTGCTGTCGCCGCGCACCCACTGCTTGTCGATCATGTTGCCGGTGACGGTGCCGTTCCTCGGCGAGTCCATCAGCAGGATGCCCGCCTGGCCGATGTTCTTGATCGTGTTGCCGGTGCAGGCGAAGTCGACGGGCCCGGTGTAGCCGACGTAGCCGGACAGCCAGATCCCGTGATACGCCGCCCCCTCCACCGAGTTCCCCACGCATACGACGGACTGGTTGCCGCGGGAGAGGGACAGGCCGTTGTCCGCCGACCACATCGACCGGCAGCCGATGACCCGGACGTTTTCGCAGAAGATCCAGCCCGCGTCCTGCGTGTTGTAGAACAGGCAGTTCTCGGTGAGGACGGTGCCGCGCACCCCGGAGATCCGGATCGGCAGGCTCGTCGTGTTCCGCACGGTGACGTTCTGGATCGTGACGTCGCGGATGACCGGTGCGCCCGCCTGCGTCGGGTCGAGGTCGCCGGTGATCCAGAGGCCCATCGTCGTACCCGGGCCGCTGTTGGTGCGCGTGCGCTTTGGCGCGGTGGGCACCTCGTTCACGGGGCCCTCGATGGTGAAGTCCCTGAAGGCGATGTTGCTGACGGGCGTCCCGTCCGAGGCGATGGCGAAGTTACTGCTGGTGTTCTTCAGCTTCGAGTAGCCCGGGATGCCCTCAAGGGTGACGCCGGTACGGGGATGGACCCCGGACCCAGACAGCGCATGCCGCCCGAGCCGCACTGTGCCACCACCGGCCGCCGAGCAGGCTTCGATACACGCCTGGACGGCCGCAGTGTCGTCAGCCGTATAGTCGCCGACCGCGCCATACGCCTCGGGATGCCAGCGACCAGTGAGCGGGTTGCGTCCCTGGCCGTCGACCGTGGCCGCTGCGCCCAAGTTTGCTCGGGCCTCGGCCGCGTCGGCGATATCGGAGAGGTTGTTGCCTGCTTCGACGAGGCCGGTCACTGCTCCGGTCCGCCCGTTGACGGACCACACGATGCCCACATCGGCCTGCACGGTGATCGACTGGAGGGGACTCGATCCCGAATCGAGGGTCGCACCCTGCACACGGATCTTCATCGGGTCACCTCCAAACTGACCGGCACCGCGCCTTGCAGCAGCCGCACCACGATCGACCCGTGAACCATCTCCAGATCCCAGCGCCCGTTGCGGGTCAGGGTCTGCGTCACCGCTGCGGGGATCGACAACCGAATGGCCCCGCCCATGACCGTCAGATAAGGGGTGAGGTCGAGTAGCAGCTCAGCGTTAGCTGAGGTGTCCGTGCGGATCTGGGCTCGCGCGGACCAGCCCTCCCAGGTGAATGCCGGGTCGTCGACACTGCAGTCAAAGACCTGCGCGAACGTGGCACCTTGCTCGATACGAAGATTCCAGCGGCCTGCCGCCAACCCCGCCACCTCCTCCGGGATCGTGTCGGAGGGGAGAGTGGCGGAAAGTTCCGCCTCTGCGGCGAGTGCGGCGGCAGCGTGAACGGACAAGGCCAAGATGGCGCCGAGACTCGCGTCGGCTGTCAGTTGCGCGCCCCCGTGTGCTGTAGCTGTAGCACCCGCGGTCAGGCCGAACTGCCCTGTCAGGGCTGCGGCTCCGGTCCATACTGCGCCGTCGGACAAGGTGTTGACGTTGTCGTATTCGGCGTAGTCGGTGGTGCCGGCGTCGCGATAGCAGAAGAGGTCGACGGCGCAGGTGTCGACGGCCGCGGTGACCCAGGCGGGAGTGGCGAGGGCACGCCGGTTCGTCCAGACGGATCCGTCCGGCGACGTGTCCCAGTAGACGTTGGTGCCGTCTTCGCGGAGGCGGAGCCATAGGTGCGCGACCGGATCGTAGGTGACCTCGGTGGCGGCCCCGTCGAAGTAGTCGACGTTCGACTGCATGCGTAGGTGGCCGGTGACCGCGTTGATTTTGAAACCGACCCCGGTGCCCGCAACCGGCGCTGTGATCATGAAGTGCAGGCCGACGTCTGTGCCGCCCGAAGCCGCGGGAAGGGTGGGGGTTTTCAGGTAGATGCCGGCACCGGCGAGCGTCCAGGCCCGGCCGGTTTGGTAGCCGGCGTACTGCCCGGCGACGAGTGGGACCCGTGCCCGGCCGCCGGTCTCGGAGACGCCGCCGTAGGAGTCGCCCCAATTCGGGCCGATGATGTTGTCGTTGAAGTTGTCCTGGAGGGCCGTCAAAAGAGGCACGACGCCTCCCTACTGGATTGTCAGCGTCAGAGACCCTGCGGTCAGCCGCAACTCGTCGCCCGCGGCGACGGTGCGGGATGCGGACAGCGGCCCGTACCAGAGCCGCACCGGCGTACCCGCCGAGTCCCATACTTCGACGCCGACGACGGTCGTTGCGGGCATGCCCGTCCAGACGAGATCCGCGCTGTTGGAGGTTGCTCCCGCGACGGCTGCGGCGACGGACAGGTTCTGCCGGGCGTAGGAGCCGCCGGTCACCTCCGTGCCCGCGTTGGCGTCGTCGCCGTTCGCAGTGACGAGGGCGACCTTGAGTGGGGTGGTGGGCCGGGTGGGGCTGCCGACGCCGAGCACCCAGTCGAGGGTGAGGTTTTCGGCAGTGTTGGAGAGGTTGTCCGGCACGCGACCTCCTTCGGTGGGGCGCCGCGGGCGCTGGCGGGGTTCCGCCGCCCGGCTGGGGGCACGGGCGGCGGACGGACGGGGGTTGGTCCGCCCGGCCCCCCACAGGACCGGGCGGACGGTTGGGCCGAGCGCGTGGCGCTACGAGGCCCGCCCTGCGACGACCAGACGCAGGGAGTCAGGCGGCGAGTAAGCCGTGGTCGATGATCGGTGGGGTTTCGGCGGGGGTGATGAGTTCGCGGGTGTCGTTGTCGCGGGTGGCGGCGGGGAGTTCGGTGAGGTCGTAGAGGACGCCGTTGCGTCGCCGGCCGTTGTCGCGGTGCCGGGTGAGTCTGCCTTCGGCTGCCCACCTGCGGATGGTGGCGGGTGGCCGTCCGGTCCAGTAGGCGGCGAGGTCCTCGGTGACGATCTGCAGGGGCATGCGTTCACCCCCGGAGTACGCGAAAAGGGCCGCACGGTGGCGGCCCTCCAGACACAGCGAGATCGATTGGAGCAGACGATACGCTCGGACCTGATCAGATAGCAACCCCTCTTGCTGAAACGGCATCACGGGGCGCCACGGTGATGCGCTCTCCGTCCCAGAGCAGAGTGTCGTCGACGCCTGCCACGACGACCGGCTCGTCGCCGCGCTGGAGAGTCATACCGCCCATTCCGGCGACTGCACGGTAACCGTGCTGCTGGCACCAGCGCTGCGTGACGTCGATCAGCAGGCTCAAGGTGATGGTGAGCCGCGTCGGGTTGGCGGCGGCCCGATTGCAGGCCATGCGGCGGAACAGGGCTGCCGTGTCCCGCATGGCCCACCGGCTCCGCTGTGGCGTTCGGAAGCGGTCGGCTTCCTTCTCGTAGGTGTCGGCCAAGTCAAGCAACGTCCCGCTCACGCCGCCACCCCTTCTCGCTGCTGCCGAGCCTGCTTTTCGAGTACAGCTTCCTGCGCGGCCCGCAGGTTGCGCCACTCCCCCAGCCCGTCCCAGCGTGCCCCGCAGCCTGCGCAGTGGACGCGGTGGGAGTTGGTGGTGGCGGTGAGCGCGGTCCCGCACCAGCGGTCGCCGACGACGACCGGGCAGATGCCTATGCCGACGCGGCCGGGACGCTTCTCCCCGGAGGCCAACGCCGCGCACTCGCCGTGCAGGCGCCGAAGGTCGTCGATGTCCTGCCCGACTTCCTCGTAGCTGGAGCAGGCCCACAGCAGGTTGTTGGCGAGGAACGCGGCGTGCTGCGGCACTGCTTCGGCGGGGCTACCGCGCCACGGGGCGACCGTCCAGCCGAGTACCTTCCGCCAGGCATCCTCGATCGCTGATAGTCGGGCGGCTATCCCGCCGGGTCCGACGAGGGCGAGGACTTCGAGGCGGGGCGGCACCGGAGGCGTCTTTGACCCGGACGTGGCGCCGCCGGGTCGCCGGGCGCCGCGCATCAGCATCGCCGTGGTGTCGAGCCGGCGGAACAGGCCAGGGAGTTCGGTGATCCGCTTGGTCGTCGCGTCCTCGCACGGTCGGCAGGCCCAGCGGCCGGCTTCGGCCACCCACAGGCGCCGGGTGCAGCGGGGGGTCACGCAGACGGGCCAGTCATAGCCGTCGAGGTCAGTGGTGGGGTGGTCGTGCACGGCGGGCTCCTCGTGACGCGGGAAGCGGGGGCGCAATGAGCCAATGGTGCACCATGGGGTCGACAATCCCGGGCCAATGGCCTACCGGGGCATGCGTGAGGGCCCGTATCGGACGGCGATACGGGCCCTCGGCAGGGTGGTCAGTCGTCTGCTTCGGCTCCGCAGCGACGGCATTCGCCGCCTTCCCCGACGGGCGGGAAGTCGTGTTCGGGGTACGCCTCGCCGCCATCGATGCAGTCGTCTTCCAGCGGGAAGTACTGGTGTTTGCCTCCCCCGATGGGGGGCTGGTAGTTGCTGTAGTTGCTCATCGCCTCGCCTCTCCGATCTCGATGACTTCCAGCAGCTTGTCGGTGGGCAGGTCGTCGAGGAAGCGGGCGTCTCCGTAGGCGGCGTGTTTGGCGTCGGCGGCTTCGTCGGCGGTGGTGGCGGTGAAGGCGACCCAGGCGGCGGTGCACCAGGGTTCGTCGCCGTTGGGGCCGACGGGGAAGTGGTGCATGGTTCCGTGGTCGAAGCACCAGGCGAAGCGGATCTGCCGCATCTCCAGCCCTCACTTCTCGGCGTTGAAGTAGGCCGTCAGCCGGGAGGCGACCTTCTCCGGCACCTCGCCGTCCAGGAGGGCGCCCGGGGCGGTGGTGAAGCACTTCGCGACTTCCAGAACCTCTGGGACGGAGACTCCGAGGTCGCTGGCCAGGCTCTCGATGTTGTGGGAGTCGCTGTTGCTCATGGTGTCCTCACTTCTCGTTGGCGCGGTCAGTGGCTTCGCGCTCCCGGCGGGCACGCTGTCGGGCGGTGCAGTTGTGCGCAGGCAGGGTCTCCAGCGTCCTCGTGTGGACCATCGTTCCGCAGTCAGCGCACGGGATGCGGCCGGTTCGCTCCCAGTCCCGTTCCTCCTGCTTGTCGGCCTCCAGCCGTCGCTGCTTTTCCTCGTACTCCTCGCGGGTCATGTGGTCCTCACTTCTCGGCGGTCCGGAGCGTTGTCAGGGCCGCGCGGGCGTAGTCGGCAGGCGTCGCACCCGGCCCGTGAACCCGCGACATCGCCGACAGGATCTGCAGGTACAGCGGGTCCGTGTCGGCCGGGTCCTCCAGCAGATCGAACGCTGAGCTACGGAGCCGGGTGAGTGCGGCGCGGGTCTTCCGTCCTGCCTGTCCTCCGTGGTCGTGTTCGACGACCAGTTCGGCGTGGGTTTTGCTGATGCTGGTGACGCGGAGGCGCCGGTCACGGTCGATCATGTCGGGGGCTCGGTCCCTGTACAACTGGCCCTCGGCTACAGCAATGGCGGTGGTCATGGTCGTGCTCCTCACTTCTCGGTGGTGCGTGCGGCGCGCTGCCGGGCGGTGCAGCCGTGGGCCGGCAGGGTCTCCAGCGTCGTCGTGCGGACGACGGTGCCGCAGTCGGAGCACGGGATGAGGCCGGTACGCTCCCACTCCCGTTCCTCCTGCTGGTCGGCTTCGGTGCGGAGGGCGGCGGCCTTCTCCAGCCACATCCGCTCGTCGTCGGTGCGCGGTCCGGCCGTGGCCGGAGGTACCCGGTTCTCCAGTTCGTCGGCGCGGACCCGGAGTTCGGCGGGGGTGGTCATGATCAGTCCTCGTTTCGGCTGGTGGGGCTGTGGGTGATGCCGATGCGGGTGGCGGTGGCTTTGGTGAAGCCGTAGCTGAATCCGCCGGCGGACGCTTCGATCCCGGCGCCGGTCACGGCGGTGATCGTGTAGTCGCGGGTCCGGTTCTTCGGGAGGCCGGCGCGCTCGAAGCGGACGACGTCGCCCTCCTGGAAGCGCTGGCCGTTGATCTCCAGCATGGTCAGTGCCCTCACTTCTCGGTGACGCGGTCGGCGGCTTGGGTGGATGCCAGGATCTTGTCAGCGACCTCATCGGCCATGGCCGTGCCAGTCGCTCCCGGCATCAGCCCGGCGAACATCTCCTGCGCCGTGGCGCGGGCTCGCTCGCGGGCGGTCTCGTACCAGGCGTCGATGGCCTCGATGACGCGTCGCGTGGCCAGGTCCGCGTAGGCGGCCGGGACTTCGTTCTCGATGACTTCGGTGACGCGCTGCTGAAGCGTGCCCGTCATGCCGGGGATCGTCTCGGCGGGCGTGTCGGTGGGAATCTGGGCTTCAGGGTCGGGGCCGTAGGTGGCGCCGTCGTCGTAGATGCCGGTCATGGTCGGTGTCCTCACTGCTCGGCGTGTTCGGCGGCGGCCACGATGGCGGCCGGATCAAGGGTGGGACCGGGGTTCGGGCCCTGGTAGTTCCCGCCGCAGGAGCAGTGCTGGCCCTCATAGATGTAGCAGTAGACGAGGTGCGGGCCGTCCGGCAGGCGGTTGCCGTTCGCGATGACCTGGTGGGGCAGGAAGTTCATGGTCGGTGTCCTCGCTTCTCGATGGTCAGGTCAGGCGGCTTGTTGATCTGCGGCGCCGACGGCGGCCTCGCATCCTCGGCATTCGGTGACGGCCCCGAGCGTGTATCCGCTGGCGAGCCGGCCGGTTTTCCCGCAGGCCGCCTCCAGCAGGTCCCACCAGCGTTGGTCGACTGGCCGGCGGATGCGGTGCCTGGTGCGGCCGTTGACGAAACGGACGCCCGTGATCGGGTAGGCGTCGGCAGGCGACGGGGCGGGGGCGCTCACGGCTGGTCTCCGGCGGCAGGCGTGTAGTCGTGGAGCCGCACGGCCTGCCCCGAAGGGCAGCGGTGGCAGAATCCGGTGCCGCGCTGCTCCCGGTACCAGTCGCGGTGAACGTCGCCGGGATGCCCGCAGTGGGTGCAGGGCGTGGTGCACGTCCGGGGGGTGCAGCCGTCGCGGACCGAGTCGTGGAGCTGACCGCCGCAGGTGGCGCAGCCGGCGTCCGGGGCTGGCTTGTCGTTGGGCGGGGCGGTCACAGGGATCCTCACGTCTCGGTGGTGTGGGCGGCACTGTAGGCGGCGTCGTCCCATGGGGCGTGTGCAGGTTCGGACCCGACCGCCAGCCTGACTTCCCGGTCGATCTGCTGCCGGTCGAGACGTCCGTGGCCGAGAGCGGCGAGGGTGTCGAGTGCCGCCTTGAAGTCGGTGGCCAGCCCTACCGGCTGGCCGGTGGCGTCGTACAGCCGGAGGTTGCCGCGGCGGGCGGGGAGTGGGATGGATCCGACGCAGGCGGCGGTGACGGCATGCTGGCCGGCGAACAGCCACATGCGCTGCTGGCCTGTGTGGTCGGTGCCGGTGGCGAGGGTGTGGCCGGCTGGGGCGTTGTCGGTGTCGCCGTGCCAGTCGATGCGGTTGGCGGCGGGGAAGTGCTCGGCCACGTCAGTCCTCCTCTCGGTTCCAGTACAGCCGGTCGTACAGGGCGGCTTCGGCGGGGGTTTCGTCCCAGTCCTGCCGGGCCTCGACGGGCGACTCGGGGGCCGGGTCGGGCGGGGAGGTCACGACGGCTCCTCGGGGATCTCGTCGGCGGTGACGGTTTCGAAGTGCCACCACCGGCCGCCCTCCCACTGCATGACCTTGGCGGTGTCGGCGGGACTGTCGGCGCCGAGTGCGGCGCGGATCAGGGCGTATGCCTTGGCCTCACTGGTGTGCTCGGACTCGGCACGAACGTCCGGGCCAGTGAGGATCACCCGCCACGGCTTCCGGGGCTTGGCGGTCACCGGGAACTCCTTCGGGTTGCGTTCGGTAGGTCGACCCATCCGATGATGAGCCCCGGATTGTGGGCGGCGAGCACACGGTTCGCCGCCGCGATGCGGGCTTCGAGCCGCTGCCGGGCTTCCGCGTACTGGGGGCCACGGCAGGCGGCGTACAGGCGGGCCGCCTCCGCACCCTCCCCCACCGCCCGCTGCACGACGGCGGGGAACTGCCGGGCGGTCAGCAGGGACACGGCGGGCGGGACCGGGACCCGCACGGACGGCCGGACGATCACTGCGGGTCCTCGGCGACACGCGCGGCGTTCAGCATGTCCGCCTCGGCCTGCGGGGTGCCACCGCCGTTGACGAGAAGGTAGATCGCTGCCTCCTCCTGCACGGTCGCGACGCGGGCGGTCGCCAGGGTGAGGTGAGCGCGGTTCGCGAAGTGCCGCTGCCGGGGCAGGGTGATCCCGCTCCAGCGGACGTAGGGCCCGTCTCCGGTGTCCTCGGTCCGCTCAACGTGCTCGGTCTCGAACCACGACGCCGGGACGGCCAAGTCGTTGCCGAACCACGCGCGGGCGGCGCTGATCCGCTGCTTTCCGTCGATGCAGGAGTAGACCGGCTCGTCGCGTTCGGTCGGGTCGTATCCGTTCGCTGCTGCCCATTCCGGCGTGGAGCGATCGTTGAAGATGACCACCCCGGTGGGGGTGCCGGTGAGCCACGACCGAATCAATGCGACCTGCTGGTCTTCCGTCCAGACCTTGCCGCGCTGGTAGGGCGGCGTGAGGTCGAGGC
This sequence comes from Streptomyces ziwulingensis, assembly GCF_039542605.1. Taxonomy (NCBI): domain Bacteria; kingdom Bacillati; phylum Actinomycetota; class Actinomycetes; order Kitasatosporales; family Streptomycetaceae; genus Streptomyces; species Streptomyces ziwulingensis. The sequence continues at coordinate 111,123 of NZ_BAABIG010000089.1, read as the reverse complement.
CGAACGACTCGGTGAACGAACGGACGACCTCACGGGCTTGGCGGTCGGCCGTGTTCAAGCTCAGGTGCTGCAGCGGGGCGGCGGTCTGGCGAGTCATGACGGTCTCCTCAGGCGGCCTGCGTGTATGCGGCCTGGTAGAAGGCGGGCTGGGCGAGGTGGGCGGTCCGCTTGTACGTGACCAGCCCGATGTAGAGCGCCAAGTCGAAGGGGCTGTATACGGCTACGTGCACCCAGCGGCCGGTCGTGCGGTGCCGCACCCAGCAGCGGGTGGGCTCAGTCCCGGTCGCGACCCGGTACGCGTTGGCGACGTGCCGGCCGTACCAGGACTGGTAGCCGTCCTTCAGATCGCCGGCGCCGAGCCGGTCGAGTATGTCGCCCGTCCTCACGAGCCGGCCGGCTTCGAGGGCGACGATGATCTGCCCGCTCAACGCCCGGTACAGCAGGGCCCTCGACGTGGCGTGGGCGGCCCGGACGGTACGGCTACGGACGGCTGCGTTCATGCGATTCCCCCTGGATGCGTGCGTGCGGTGGATCGGCGGGCCCGGCCGGTGAAGGCCGGGCCCTGTTGGGTCAGGTGGCGAGCCGGGAGGCCAGGGCGCGCAGGTCGCCCATGGTCAGGCCAGTTCGGACGCCGTCGCCGTAGATGCCGTTCGTCGCCTCGACCATCAGGCGGCTGTCCGGCTCATCGGCGTACACCTTCAGCACATGCGCCAGCGCCTCGGTCGCGTTCGCGGGAGCTTCGCCGTACTGCTCCATCGCCTCGTGGCGGATGCGGTCCATGTGACGGGACATTCGAGCCTCCTCGCGCCTCCGCGAACGCAACTGACTAGCGATCATTTGTAGCGGTGGCGACACCTCAGACACTATCCCTGAGGCATAGGCACCGCAAGCCTGTTGCGATACATTGGTGCCGTGAATTCGACCCCGCCCGCCGAGCCACCCTCCCTGGAGGACATCGCCGCAGCCGGCACCCGCCGCCAGCGCGACGCAGACCGCCTCAAAAAGTCCAGCGACGACCTGAAAACCCTCGTCCTCGCAGCCTTGCGTGAAGGTCACCTGAAGCCGACCGAGGTCACCAAAGCATCCGGCTGGACTGGTGCACACGTGCGGAAGATGGCTCGGGACGCGGGCATCGAGCCCGACGAGCGCTACCGCGAGCGAGCCGAACGGCTGAAGAAGTCCCAGAGCACCGGCGCCGCCGGGTGACCCCGGATCAGGCCGCGATGGTCGACTTCCTGCGACAGCAGTACGCCGACGGCATCGACCGGGCCCGCAGCATCGGCAACATGCTGATCACCGAAGGCGCGTCCCGGCTCGGCATCCCTGCGGGCAACGCGGAGGAGCAGGCCCGCGATGACCTACGCGCCGCCGAGACCCGCGCCCGCTTCTTCGACGAGACCGTGGTCCCCTATCTGGGCACGGCCGGGCCGACGGGCAGGATCGCCGACATCCAGTTGCGGCTGCTCGCCGACGAGCACCGTGGCGCGCCCGACTACCGCGAGGAGTGGCGGCCGTAGCCGATCCCCGGCTTCCCGCCCGACTCCGTACCCGCCTCCGCAGTGAAGGCCCCGGCCGATGACGGCCGGGGCCTCGGCGTTACCGGCCGGCCAGACCACCGGCGGTGATCGTTCCGACGGGCATGGCCACTCGATCAGTCAGCGTCGGTGACAGTGACGTCGACGATGTGGCCGACCTGGAAGGGTAAATCCTCGTAGGCGCGAGCGGCCTCCTCGGTGCTGACTGTGGTCTCGGTGACGTCTCCGTCGGACTCCGTGATGGCGATCTTCTTCATGGTGTGCTCCGTCCCAGGTGGGATTGTCGATGACGTGCTGAAGGAAGGGCCGTGCGGGGCGCGCTTGTCGGGGTTTGGGGACTTACTCACCTCCGGTTATCGGTGCGGGCCCACACGCTGCGGGTTTCGGTGTGGGTGGTCTGGTGGGTGACGGGGCCATGGAAGTGCTGGTGCACCTCCGATTCGGGCCTCGCCCCACGGAGCATCCGGCCGATCGCAATGATCGGTACGGCGACGAAGGCGGGTGCTGCGCACACCATGCCGACCACGATCGGGTCGGCGTATCCGGAGGCCAGCATCAGGCCGACCGCGATGGCGCCGGGCGGAATCGTGGCGGCCGACGCGGACAGCGCCATGGTGGAGAAGTCGACGGCCTTCTGCGACATGGGCGGCCGGCCCGGCTGGGGTACGGGCAGCGCGCTGCCGAATGCAGGGGTGGGCGTGTCGTCCCGGTAGTTCGTCTGCCGTTCGATGTCGCGGACGGCGGCTTCCAGGACGGCGTCGGCGAGGGGGCTAGTGTGCCCGGCCGCGGCGGGGGCGGTGGGCTTCGGCTCGGGCATGTTGATCTTCTCTCGGGTCGGGGTGGGGTCAGCGCGATCACAGACCGCTACATTCACGGTGCGTTACATCGGGCACCGGTTTCAGATGTCAGACCTGACTGTCAGGGGATGACGGAGGGTGAAGTCACTGACAGTCCTATAAGCCCCCCAACTGGCCTGACTTTTGACTGTCAGGCCAGTTCTGACTGTCAAATCACTATCCGTGACCGTCAGGCAGCCACGAGAGGAGCCCGCAGAATTGAGTACTCTCCGTGACCGTCCCGGCGGATGACGCCCTCCTCGACCAGGCGCTTCAACTCCGCCTGCAACCACGCCCGCTTCCTGCCTGCAGACACCGCCGCAGGCGCCAGATCGGCCGGCTGGAACTCCAACTGGCCAGCAGTGAGCCAACTGGCGATCTGCTCATGGATGACCCGCCGGGCAGCCTCCGCGCCCGGCCGCTCACGCTGCTCGAACGTCATCCCGGCGTCTGCGGGCACCTCGGGCAGCGGGCCGTCCAGATCGATTCCGGCGTAGTCCGCGTCGGGCTCCGGATCTCCGGGGATCATGCCCAAAACCTCAGTGCGGACGTCATCAATTTCCATGCTCACGGTGTCGTCCTCGTCCTCGACGGGCGGCAGGGGAAACGCGGGCGCCAGGGCGCTGCGGGCCGGATTGATCCGGTTGGTGCCGCGGTGGGTGCGCTGCTCGTAGGCGGCACCGAGGGCGGCGGCCGTGACGCCGTCGAGCGGGTCACGATGCGCGGCGCCGGCCTCGACCAGCGCGGCTAGGTACTTGCGGTCGGTGAGCCCGGACCGCCACTCCATCGTCCACCGGTCCTGGTCGATCCCCATGCCTGTGGCGAAGGCGTACCCGGGCCGGTCCGACCCCCAGTCAGGTACGGCTCCGGCTTCCACGACACGGTCGGGCAGGCAGAAACCTGCGTCACCGGCATCGTCCACGCCGAAGCAGGCGGCGGCCTGGAGATTGGTGCGGACGTTGACGTTGATATTCGTCCACACCGCACGCTGCAGAGAGACGACCAGCCAGATTCCGACGGAACGGGCGGCCCGCGCGATCTGGTCGAGTTCGTCGAAGTCGGTGAGGTCGGCGGCCTCCTCCAGCCACAGCACCATCGCGTTGAGGCTGGACTCGGGCGTCCACTGGTCCAGGCCCTCGTCGGCGAGGACGTCACCGCGGGCCTTGATCGCACCGGGCAGGGCCTTGAACAGGTGCTTGACCTCGCGGGGCTGGGTGAGGAACCAGTCGATGCCGTCGGCGATGTGCCCCATCGACTGGCGGCCCTTGGAGCAGTCGGCGACGAACATGGTCAGCTTGCGGCGGGTCGACAGGTGAGCGATCAGCCCGCGGGCGAACTCGGACTTGCCCGCGCCGGTGACGCCCATGACCAGGAGGTGCTGCAGGATGTCCGCGTCGAACGGGTTGATGACGAAGTACTCGCCGTCGGCGTACAGGCCCAGCGGAATGGGCTCGTTGGGCAGCAGGCCCATGCGGACGGGCGGCACGAACTGCACGCCGTCCTTCAGCAGGTCGGCGACGCGCAAGTAGAGCGTGGCGTTGGCCGCGTTGTCGAGGTCGCCCTTGACGGTCGCCCCGGACGGCGGGATCTGCGCGGCGGTGGCCAGCTTGGGCAGCGCGGCCTGCACGTCGGCGATGGTCTGGCTCGGCGGAATCTCGACGGGCACCTCGACCATGCCCTTGCCGTTGCCCTGGGCCTTCTTGACGCGCAGCTTCTCCAGCCCGATCGCCTCGGCGATCTTCGCGAAGCCGCCCTTGTCCTCGACCTGCTCGGTCTCGTCGTGGGCGTTGCGCATGATCTGCCGAATGTTCCAGGAGGCGGCGAACAGGCCGCTACCCATCAGCCACAGGTCCAGCATCGGCGAACCGAACGGCCCGGCGGCGGTGGCGCAGGTCAGCCAGCCCATACCTGCCGCGACGGATGCTGTGGCCTGGGCGCGGCGGGCGCGACGGAACCTGTTGGTGCCTCCGGAGACGTGCCAGGTCACGGCAGACAGGATGACCCCTCCGACACCGAGGCCAGCAGACGCGAGTCCTGCGGACAGCGGGTAAGCGCCCCACATCTGGTTCGTGGCGAACCCGACCGCCGGGGGGAGACTGTAGGCGCCGACCCAGGGGGCGGCATACGGCAGGGCCTTACCCGCGAGGTGGCCGACGAGTTGCCCGACCAGGCCGCCTCTGCCGACGGTGACGGGCACAAGGTCCGTGCTGGCGTTGACCGGCCGCGGCGCGGCGCTGCTGGTGCTCCTCGCCCGCGCCATCAGTCGCCTCCGATGGTGAACTCACGGCGGGTCTTCTGCCCGTTCTTCTTCCGCTTGGCTTCCTGCTCGGGTTTGATGAAGTGCCGGTCGAAGGCGTGCGCCATCTTCAGCGAGCCGACACCGAGTGCCTTCGCCGCCTCCGCAGACACCTTGAGGTGCGCGGCGACCAGACGGGATTTGACCCGGCTGGAGGCGCCGAACGTGTACCAGGCGCCCTTGTACTGGGACAGCACCGCCTGCACTTCCTCGGCGCGCATGCTGAGGATGAAGTGCAGCTCACGGCCGAGCCGGTTCACGGCCTTGGCGAGCGTGATGATGTCCTTCTCGTTGCGGAACTCGATCCGCTCGATGGCGTGGATCATCCCGTCGCCCTTGTGGTTGCTACCGGTCGCGCCGGCCGGCGCGGCGCCGCCTCCCCGACCGCCGTTGCCGCCGCTTCCGCCGCGGCCGTTGAGGTTGACGTTCACCGGCGGCACGAATCCGCTGCTGAGTCCGCCGACGAAGCCGCCGGCCGCGGCGCCGGCCGCGCTCGCGGCGCGGGTGGCGCGGTCCTGTCCGCTCGGCTGCTGGGGCGGCGCGGTCGGCCGGGGGGGTGCGGTGGGGTAGGGCGGGGTCCGGGTCATGCCGGAGTCTCCGTCGTCCGCCCAGTTGTACACGCTGCTCATCAGTCGGACTCCTCGTGGATGGTGGTGCCGCCGAACCAGATCGGCTGCCGGATTTGGATCAGGTCCGTGTCGGGGTCGTCGCCAGCCTGTTCCTCGGCTCGGTCGATCAGGGAGTGGGCGGCCAGGAAGCGCGCGGTGGCGGCTGCCGTGTACAGGTCGGTGAGCGACCAGGACGCCTGCCGGGTGATGAGGGAGAGGGCGGTGCGCGCGATATGGGCCGACACCTCAACGGCTTCGACTGCGCGCTGGACGATGGTCATGCGGCGGGAGCCGTACACGGCTACTCCTTGGCGTAGGGCCAGCTAGTTCCGGGTGATTCCGCGTTCTGCAAGCACGGTCCGCAGGAGGTCGCGTGCGGTCGCGGGCCTGCATCCGACGGCGCGGGCTACAGCCCGGTTCGACGGGTGCTTCTCGAGGTCTTGGTTCTTGCGGGCGGCTTCCGTTACGAGCTTGCGGACGGCGGTAAGCCGGTCGTCGGCGACGGTCTTCTGGACGCGCCTCGAATTCGTGTCCTCCCCTTGCGGGAAGCGGGTTGTAGCGCTCCGGTCACGGCCCGTCCGGAACCGCTTCGGTGACTGCATGGGAAGCACCGGCACGCGATGCTCGGCCCATTCCCCTTGCCCCCCTGGGACCAGTAGGACGACGGGCAGGAAGGGGACCTGTACGGGGGTATGCGGCCCGCCGGGTGTCTCGCCCACGCGCCCGGTCGGCGCGTCCGCCCGGACGACGGGAAGCACTGCCGCAGCCCGCTCCGACCGATTCCGCCGGCCACGTCGGCCGTCCCACGACTGCGCCAGGCGACGCCGGTACGCTGCCCGCCGGGACGCGCGGATCTCACGAATCGACGGTTCCCCCGGGCGCGCCCCGTTCGCCCGTTCCCACACCGTCGCCCAAGCGTCGGCCAGCGGCTTGCCGGTGTTGTCGGCGACCCGTCGGGCGCGGCGCATAAGCAGCGGATGACGGCGACCGAGCCGCTTCCAGCGGGCGATCTCCTCGGCGGTCTTCCCTGACCTCGCCGCGCGCCGCGACCGCAGCGCCACGGCAAACAACACCAGTCCGGCCAGTGACGCGACAGCGTAGGCCGACGCCCGGTACACGCCAGCCGCCGAACTGTCCTCGATCAAGTGTCCGAGGGCGTTCACCGCAGCGGCCACGAGGGCGTTAGCCCAAGTGATCCGCAGCAGCCACTTGTACGGCCGGCCCTGCTCGATGGCCTGCCCGGTCAGTCCGGCAGTGGTCATCGTCATGCCCTCGGTCAGCACGGGCACGCCGGGAGCGGCCCATCCCATACCGAGATAGGAGGCAGCCTGGGCCTGCCCGGACCAGCCCATGACGAGGGAGACTGCGACGACCGGGAGCCCCCACAGCGGCATGTGGTGGGCCAACTTGACCTGCGTGTTGTGCCAGGCGGCACGTCGATCCTTACGGCGGCGGGCGCGCGCCTTGTCCTTCTCGGCACGCCGCTGCTGCTTGCGTTCGGCTTGGGCGCGCTTGGCTTCTTCCTTGATCTGACGCTGGTGCTCGGCGTCCCGCCGGGCCTCCTCGCGTTCACGGGCCCGGTCCTCGCGGTCCTCGGCACGGTCGGCGCTGCGGTCCCGTCGCTTCTCTTCACGCCGGGACGAAGCGGCCGGCGTATCGGGGGTGTGCTGTTCCTGGTCGGGTTTGGGCCGCCCCTCCCCGAGGTCGGGTGAGGCAACGGGTGTGCCGTTGACCTGCTTCTCGATGGGCGTGGCGGTCATGACGGGTCGGTGTCCTTTCGGTTCAGGTACGGGTACGGCGGGGGGTGATGCTGGGGGTGGCGGCGAAGCGCACGGTCAGCGATCCCGCCCGCGTCGGTTGCGGGTGCTGCGCCAGCCGAACGGGCCGGGCAGGTCCATGGAGGTGGTGCGGCGTCCGGTGCTGCTGATCGTGTGCCGGGGCCCGGACCGGCCGCCCAACGTGATCGACCACGACCGACGGTTGATGTTGAGGCGAACCCCGGGGAAGACCCGGAAGCTCTTGCGGAACGTGATCGGCATGACGGGCTGTCCTTTCAGGCGTGCACGCTGGTGCGCGCGTGGTGGTCGTGCAGGTAGTCGGTGATCTCGCGGACCAGCCCGCCGCCGTCCGGCCCGTCCGACTCCCAGCCGCCACCACCGCCGTCGTCCGGGCCGTCGCCGCAGAACTGGCAGTCCAAGTCCGCCCAGATCCGCTCCCGGTCCCACAGCAGGTGGGCGACAGACCCGGCGACCGCAACGAGACTGCTCGGCCCCAAAACGACCAGAAGCACGTAGGCGACAACCTCGGCGGCCGGATGCGCAATCAGCAGATCCGCCGCCATACCAGCCAGGACGGCCAGGCTGCTCCCCCGAAGGTGGGAGCGGTTGAGCAGCACCTGCCGGGGCGCCCAGGGCAGGTCCCGCCACATGGCGAGGTAGTCGGCAACGGGACGGGGCAACATCATCGGGCACCTCCAGCAGCGGCGGCACTGGCGCGCGCCTTGTGGAATTCCTTGACGAACTCGTCGGTCAGGCCGGAGCCGACAGCAGCCCCGACCGGGCCGATCCCGGTGACGGAAGCGGCCCACAGCTCCAGCCACGCCGCCCGCGTCGCCACGAAGTTGATGACCGGGCGGGTACAGCGCACGGCCAGGACGACCGCGCCGAGACCGGCCATGACCGTCAAGGCGAGGACCCGGAGCGCCCACCGACCGGCCCAGCGGACGGCACGGTTGAGCCGGCCAGGCTTCGCAGTGATCAGATAGGCGTGCACCGGGAATCCTCTCGGACGGGCGTGGCGGGCGGTCGGTCAGCGGGGGCCGTGGGTGCGGGCGAAGTCGGTGCCCGCCTCCAGCAGGGCGCGGACTTCGTCCCAGGTGCGGGTGGTCCGCTCGGCCCAGGCGGTGGCCTGCGCGGTCGGCGTACCGGTGTGGGCGGCGACGAGCGCGTCGAGAACACGGCGGGCGATGGTTCGCGCGTCGTCGTTGTCGACGCGAAGCATCGCGGAGAAGAGGGTGAGGGCACTCGGCCGTCCGAGTGCTTGGCGGGCGTACCGGCCCAGTGTGAGCAGCATCGTCTTGATCGACATGGACTCGTCGAGGTCGGGCATCTCCGGGTCGTCGTCCACGTAGCTGCGGGTCCAGCCGGCCTTCTCCAGGATCTGCCGGGCGGCGTCGAGGAAGTCGGCGGTTTCGGCGCCGGTGATGGTCTCGCCGGAGTAGCCGACCCAGAAGCTGGCGTTCGTCTCGGTCACCTTCAGGGCGGCCTGGGTCAGGTACTCGGTGGCGAACGGGCTACGGATCGGGGTCTGGATGGTCATGCGATGTCCTCTCGGGTCGGTGGCCGGGCCCTCGCGGCGTGGCTGGGGCTGGTGTTCAGTGGTTCAGGGTTCGGTGGGCGGCTTGCCGCAACTCGGTGTGCACCTCGCGGGCCCTGCGGCCGACCTCGGCGACCTTGGCGTCGTCGACCCGGCCGGGCGTTGCCGCATCCCCGATCTCGATTGCCAGCAGCCGCGCGGTTTCGGCGACGTCCAGCAGACGCTGGTCGGCGGTCGTCGCATGGAGTTCATCGATCGCTGTGGTGAGCGCGGAGCGTGCTTCCCAGCGGGCCGGCCGCAGCGCCGCGACGACGGATTCGTTCTCCGTCCGGCAGGCTTCGACCTTCTCGAACTGCTTCTCCCGAAACCGGACGAAGGCGCCCAGCACGTTGAGGATCGCGTCCCGCAGTTCGCGGCGGCGGCGCTCCGACCGCGTCCGCCAGTCGCCGATGAAAGCTTGGAGGAAGACGCCTGCCAGGGCGGCCATGGCGGCGACGATCGCGGCGCCCACGGTCACTTCTCGCCGGTGAGCTGGTTCAGCATCTCGTTGATCTCCGCGTGTGCCAGGTCGTGCCTCGGGTCGTCGGCCGGCATCGCCGAGGCCGCCTTCGCGTTGTCGGTGATCCACTGCTCGAAGTCTTCGTTGCAGGGCATGGGCCTCTCCTCAATCGATTCGGAGTTGGTTGGTTCGCTGGTCGTGCTCGACGCCGTCCCGCGTGGCGGGCCGGTCTCGGGCGAGGCCAGCGCTGGGGCAGAGGCCGGGCGGCGGCAGGGGGTTTTCCGCCGCCCGGCGGTCGGTGGGTTAGGCGTGCTTCGGCTTCCAGGTGCCGTTCTTGACGGCGTTCAGCTCGTCCAGGTGCTCGTCGACGGCTTCGCCCATGCGGGCAGCCACCGCGTGCTGGCCGGCCGCCGTAAGGTCGCGCTGCGCACCACGCGCCGCAGCGAGGTCGGCCTCGATCTCGGCCTTCACCTGGTCCTTGGGCGTCGAGCTGAAGAAGTGCCGGGACGAAGACACAGGGATCTCCTTCGATTCGGTGAACGGGTTGTGTTGCAGTGCCTTCGCCTGCTTCGAAGCACGGGACCGGAATCGGCCGACGAAGGCTGGGTGGGGTTAGCGCTGGACGACGGGCCGATGCAGGTCGCGATGGATGACGGTGATGGTGTGGCCGCGGCGGCGCAGACGCCTAGCGAGCTTGTCTGCGACCACGACCGAACGGTGGCGGCCTCCCGCGCATCCGGAGCCGAGGTCGATCTGCCCGGCCCCTGGCCCTTCGGCGTATGCCTGTACCTGCCGGACCGTGGCCCGCAGCAGCCTGCGAACTCCACGCGTGCGGAGCACGGTCCGCCGGACGAGCCGGTCTCGTCCGGTCAGCTCCCGCATCCGTGGGTCGACGTGCGGATCACGGAACGCCCGACGCAGATCCAGGACGATGTCGGCTTCCGGAGCCGGGGCGTGCAGGAAACCGAACGAGACGATCTCGACGGCGGCCATCAGGCAGCAGCCGGGCCGAGGGCGACGTGCAGGGGCAGGCAGTGCGACCGCCAGTCCTGATGCACCGGGCAGGTCATGCGCTCCGAGTCCGGAACGGCGTAGGTGGTCTCCCGGTGCAGGGCGCGGGAAAACTCGTCACCGAACAGTTCGGCCATCGCGTCGGCCACGGTCACAGCCGCCCGGCGCCTCGCCGCCAGCGGAGTCCTCGCAGCCAGATCGGCATCAGCGAGAACGTCGGAAGAGATGAACGGAGACATGCGAATCACAGGCCCTCTCGGGTCTCGGGTGGATGTGGGGGTGGTGCGGGGTGGGTGCCGCGGCGGCGGGACGGGGGCGTGTCGACCGCCACCGCGGCGGTCTAGGGGGTCAGCCCTGCGGATGCGGGCGCGGCGGCCGAGTCGGCAGCGGGTCCTTGACCTTGCCGTGCTCGGCGCTCACGACGCGTCCGGCAGGTGGATGCCGCCGTCACGGTGCGCGTAGCCGAGCAAGACACCGGGGCTGTACGGCTCGCGGAAGATGGCCTGCAGATCTTCGGGCCAGTAGCCGAGGAACACCTCGTCGATGTCCGCGACCAGCTCGGCCGACGGCTCCGGGCCGGTCACCGCTGGTCCCCGGCCGGTACGACGACGAGGAACTCGTCGGTACGGATGTCCTGGACGACGGTCACGGCCTGGCCTTCGGCGCGGCGGGCTTCGGCGAACTCCTCCGCCGGCCACGACCCGCGCGGCGCACCCGCCGGAAACCGCCCCAGGACCTCCCGGGCGGTCACCGCCCCTCACCCCGCTCGGCCACAATCGCAGCCAGCAGAGTACGGACACGGACGTTCAGAGAGAACGCGGCCGACCGCATGTCGTTGTCGTCGTGAATGTTCAGGCCAGCCGTCTCGTCGAGGATCTGCCGGGTGGCGGCGATCTCGACGTCCAAGTCGAACGGACCGACGGGTGTCTTGCCCGGCTCGTGCAGCGGGTCGTAGGCGGTCACGACGCCACCCCGATCAAGTCGAGACGGCCGGCGGCCGCGAGGTGAAAGCGGCACATCGCCATCTCGTCCTGCGCCGCCAAACAACCGTCGAAGTCAGCCGACTCGGCCAAGGCCCGGCAGTGCTCGGCGGCGTCCAGGTAGCGGACGGCGGTCAACCGCAACTCCAGACGGTCCAGCGCCTCCACGGCAGCCAGCGGAAGCGGAGCAGTAGGGGCGAGGGTGGTCATGCCGCCTCCTTGGGCGCCTGAGCGGGGGCCGTCGACTTCAAGACGGATTCAGGGATACGGAGGACGCCGGTGGCGCCGTCTCCGGCCTTGAAGGGCTGGCCGTTCCTGTAGGCCGGGAGAAAGCCCTGGTGGATCCAGCGGTAGACGGTCGCGGGGTGCACTCGGAAGTGCGTCGCGACGTCCCGAACTCGCAGCATTACGCCTCCGATCGAGTGCTTCGCATCTGTCCACAGGTATACACGCTTACTGAATAACGTAGCAAGCACCTGGGCGCAGATTTGGCCAACCAAGGACCAGCAGGTGTATTCGTCAAGGGCATAAGGTTGGGAGGTCACCAAACGGATAGCCAGCAGGAGAGGAGGCGTAGTAGATGGCCGATAAACAGCGACAGAACGACTCGCTCGCCTATGTCACGCCCCAGGCGCACGGGCACGCCGACGCGTGGAGCGAAGAGTCGCGACAGCGCGGAGGGCAAAAGATCACGGAGGTCGCCGAGGTCATCCCGCCGCCAGAGGTGGCCGCCGCGCTACGCCTCTCCCCTGGCGAGAGCGCCGTGGCGCGTCGACGCGTGATCCTGCTGGACGGCGAACCGATCGAACTCGCCGACTCTTACTACCCGTCCCCCATCGCGCGCGGCACCGCACTCGCCGAGACACGCAAGATCAAGGGCGGTGCACCAACCCTGCTCGCCAGTCTCGGATATCGAGCCAAGCACGTCTCCGAAGACCTGGAGTTCCGAGACGCCGACGCTTTCGAACGCGAAGCCCTCGCGCTGCCCGAGGGTGCCTCAGTCCTCACACTGCTCCGCACCACCGCCACCGCTGGCGGGAGTCCATTCGAAGTGCAGGTCATGGTCATGAAGGCGCCTCGCCGCCTCCACTACGAGATCGAGGTCGACTGACATGCCGGAGCCGCATAAGGACGAGCGCCCGCTCGCCGAGCGAATCGCCGCCGAGATCAGAAAGCTGATCATGGCGGGCGACTGGGAACCAGGCAAGAAGGTGCCGACCAACGAAGCCCTGCGCACGCAACACAAGACCTCGAACGTCACTATCCAACGCGCCCTACAGATCTTGAAGGATGAGAAGTACCTGGAAGGCAGGACGGGAGTCGGCGTCTTCGTGCGCAGCGAGCGCGCCCAAACGATCACCCCTGGGCACTACCTCGCACCCGCAGAGGAGGGGCAGCCGTACCGGTGGCTCAGTGAAGCCACGAAACGGCAGCAGACCGGCAAATATCGGATACTGGAGGTCGCCGAGGTCGTACCCCCCGCCGAGGTCTCTCGCGCCCTCCGTCTGAGCGAAGGCGACACGGCGATTCTGCGCTCACGTATCGGCTTCCTGGACGGCCAGCCGGCCGAGCTGGTCCACTCGTACTACCCCATCGACTTGGCGCAGGGCACTCGCCTCGCCGACCGCCGTCTGATCCCCGGCGGATCCCCCGCTCTCCTCCAGCAGATGGGCTACCCCACACGGTCTCAGGACGACGTCGTGGCGGCACGGCCTGCGACAACCGAGGAGTACGAGGCGCTGGAGATCCCCCGCGACGTGCCGGTGATCGAAGTCTTCCGCATCGTCTACAGCGACAACGAGAAGCCGATCGAGGTCACTCTCCTCACGAAGCCGGCGCACCGCTTCAAGATGGGCTACCGCATCGAGCTGTGAAGTGGCCCGCCCCTCACCCCCGGCCTGGACCGGGGGTTTTCCATTTCTCGACACGGGGCTTGATACAAGTATGAGTACGGGTTACGGTCGTTGTCGTGAGAGTGGCTGACGCCACACGCTCAGTTAGGAGCGTCATGCCTGCGTCCTCCGAGCGCACCGCGCTCTACCGCCTGCACGACACCGACGACCGACTCCTCTATGTCGACATCTCCCAAGATCCCTCCCGCCGCTTCGAGAATCACGCCGACAAGTCATGGCGGCCCGAAGTGGCCCGCACTGAGTCGCGTCCCGGAGCTGGCGTGTTCGTCCTCACCACGGAGCCGACTCTCACTATCGAGATCCCCGTGAACCGGCCGTCACAGGCCGCGAAGGCAGTGGCCATGCGCATGTCCATCGCCGACATGGTCGCCCTCACCCAAGCCCTCGTTGCCGAGATCGCCAGAAAGTAGAGCGGCGGGGCGCAGCGAACGCTCAACCAGCCTGATCGATCACTTCCAGTCATCCAGCAGCCGCAAGCCGACATCAACCCAAGATGAGGCGCAGCAGGGCAAATCGCCAAGAAAGTTCCGTAAGGAACTTTGGGCTCTATCCCATCGCTAGTTTCACATTTCGATGGAATATCCCTGCCAGAACACGCAGGTCAGAGCATACGCGCGCCCGTAGAAAATACCGAACCGAAGGGCCTTGATTCATGAGGCTGAAAAATTTGCCGATAGCGGGGCTGCTAGCTGGATAAATTCCGCAGGTCAGCGGCCCGCCCTTCGACCGACTACTGTCCTGATCCGCGTCACCCGGCGCCCTTCACACGCCGGAACGCAAGCTGGCCAGGCGGTCATCACACCGCCCGGCCAGTACGACCGGGAGGCATCACCCTCGCCGGCCGATCAATCAACCCATCCCAGTCAAAGAATGAGGTCTGTCATGACTGTAGCGTGCGCTACTCCGGAGCGTCGTCCGACGGCTGCCGAGATCCTCGATACTCCGCTGCCCCGGCTTCTCGCAGAGTTCGGCGTGGAGCTGCATGACTCTTCGGTCACGGACTCCGGCTTTTTCGGGGCGTTCGTGGAGCGCCGCGACGGCGCCCGGGTCCTGGCCATGCCGACGGGTCGGACTGCGTTCGAACGGGACACGATGGCCCGGATGCTGCTGGCGGAAGCGCTGGGCCTGGAGGCTCCGCCGGTTCCGATGGAGCTGGCGGTCTCGCGCGGCTGATCGTTCCCGGAGGGGCGTCTCGCGGCTGCGGGACGCCCCCTTCTGTACCCCGTTTCGGCGGCTCGCCGTCGTGTCTTGGGGTTCTTCTTCTTCTGTCTCTGTGGCCCCGTAAGCTGTCCCGCGCCCCCGTGAAAGGACCCTGCCCTATGCGTCCCGCTGATTACCGTGACTATCTGGTTGACGTGCTGAAAAACACTGCTGACGTGCAGCGGGTGGAGGTGCTCGACAACGGTCCGCACCCTTACGCCCTGGCCGTCACCGTGGCGGGCAGGGAGCAGCGGTGGCAGGTGATCGGTCAGTTGGCGGAGGGCGCGAAGCACGACTCGGTGACGGCCCCGGTGAATGGTGGCCCGCCGGCGTTCACCGCTGCCCCGGTGACGGCCGCTCCGGACGTGTGGCTGGCTGGAGTGATCGGGAATGCGGAGCCGGCGGATGTGGAGCGGCTGGACGTGTGGTCGACGCGTGAGGGCAAGGACGCGAAGGGTGTGACGGTGTTCTTCCACAATGGGGAGCGCGCTTTCCTGCGCCTGGCGTGAGCCCCTCCCGCTGCCCCGTACTGGGCGCATCGTGGTGATGCGATCTGGTCGAGGGCTTGGGGGCAGGCATGGGCGAGCAGGGGCAACAGCAGCGGTTCGATCCGGGCGAGTGGAGGGCTCATGTCCGGCGTGCGGGGCATGGGTGGGTTCGGAGCCAGGCGAGCCGACGACGGCGCATCAGGCGCAGGGCAGTCGGGAAATGCGCCCGGGTAGTGGGCAGCCCGCAGGATGAAGCAAAGCCCCGGCCGCGGTCTGCGGCTGGGGCTTCTGCCGTTCTGCCTCCGGATCGGCGGGACCCGGAACGGTCGCCGCGGGCGTGGCCGGACGTCGGGTGAGCGGGTTCGTCAGCCGAGGTAGGTCACCTGGAGCACGGTGATCGTCTTGGTGTGCTGTCCGACGAGGAGTACGGCGAACGCTTGTCCGGTGACGGCCATTCGCATGACGCCGTCGTCTTCGCCGTAGGGTTGGGTGACGGCGAGCGGGTCGCGGCAGGCATCGGCGAGTGCCAAGGTGAGGGCTTCGCTGGCCGCCTGGGGCATGGCCTCGTGAACGGCCTCCGCGGCGGGGTCATACTTCAGGCAGTACACGGCCATGGGCTCCTCAATCCGAACTTGTCCTGCGTTTCGAGTTGTCGGTCCGGGTGAGGTCGGCCGGACTGACAGTAGCAGGATCGGAACAGAGGGTGCGCACTGTTCGGGTCAGGCGGCGCCGCGGCTGTGGATGCGCTCGGCTTCGGCGAGGACCCGGTCCGTGGCGTCGCCCCACTCGCCAGTGGGATCTTCGCCGCGGTCTTCAGCGTCGGCGATCTCGCGACCGCGCTGGACGGAGGCCAGGGTGTCCTTGGCGATGCGTTCCCAGCGCGCAAAGACGTTCAGCAGTTCGTGCGCCGGCGCCCGGTTGATCTCGCCGAGGAAGCGTTGGGCGAGGTTGGGGTTGCCGAGGGCGTCACGGATGGACTCGATGGTCCAGGGCTGCTCGCTCATCCCGGCCTCCCAATCTATAGCGGGCTAAAGTTCAGGCTAGCGCCTATCTGCGGGCACCTCCGAAAAACGCGGTCGGCGATCTGCTGTCCGAGGCGCCAGCCGAGATCGGCCGTCTGGCGGTCATCCCCACGCCTGCGCGTCAGATCGGGGCCCCGGCCTCGGTTGCTGTTCCAGGGGACGTTGTCATGCATGGTCGCCGGCCCGACGACTCGGCAACCTCATCTTCTTGCGCCACCTCCACATGGTTTGCGGAGAGATACCCAGTTCCGCGTTGATCTCCGAGCAGGACACGCCGGACATCCACAGCTCCCGGAACCGGTCGATCTTGTCGGACGGCAAGCGGAAATATTGCCTACGCTGCCTGCGGTGAAGTTTCCCCGCCGTGGCCCGTAGCCATGCTTGCAGCGCCGCCACCACGGCATCGAAGTCAGCATCACTGTGCCGCCACATGCTGATCTCTCTAGCCCGAAGACCTGCCTGGACTTCAGCCATGGACTGGTTCCCACCACAGCGAACCAAGGCAGCCAGCGCTTCAGCACGGCGCGCAGCGAACTGGACATCGACCGGCATACCGTCCAGGGCAGCCCGAAGCTCCCCATCTCGACGGGCCGCCTGCGCCAGAGACCGCACCGTGACGCCGGCGATCTCGGCGGCGTCTTCTACCGTCCCGCCGCCGTTCAGTACCGCCAGGAAACTGCGACGGGCCGCTTGGTCCAGGCCGCGACCGCGGCTGGTGTCCTGGTTGTGGGCGAGACGGCAGCGCACGCACCGCCCTCCGACCCGCCAGCCGGATGGTGTCCCACACGTCGACCTGGGCGCTTGGCAGATCGCCGATCGGTGTTGCTGGCTGGGCGTGGCCTGGCCTGCTGTGAGCGCGTCAGTGGGGTGGTCTTCGGTTGGCACGGATTCACCTTGGCGGCGCCGGTGGGCGCGGTAAGCGTGCCGTGCTCAGACTTCACCCTGCCGCCGCCGGTAGATCATGCTTTCGGCCGAGTCGCAACGCCTGTCAACGCCGCCACACGTTGACCTTTTCCGTTGACAACAGCGACGCCCCCTCTGGCCCCTTCACGTAGGACGGCACCCAGGTCTGGCGGCGCAGTGACTGGCCGGGGCCATGTGCCTGGTTCCGCCAGTGCCCGGACACCACCCACCTGTGCCGGTAGCGCCGGCTGCCCGCCCCGTCGTCCGGTTCCTGGTCCTGGGGCGTGTACTGGCGGCGCAGGTCAACGATCGTCACTTCCGGCACGGGAAGGCCGTCGCGGGCGTAGGCGCGGGCGGTCGGCTTGTCGGCTCGCTCCCGAGTACGGTCGATCAGCAGCGGCTGATGCATCAGCAGCCACGCCGACGCCAGTGCCGCCACTACCGGCTGAGGAAGCTGGCGGTCGATCTCGGTCATCGACAGCGGCTCATCCGTGACCGGAATCTCTCCGCCGTAGATCGGCATCAGCGGCGGTACGCGGGACTCATCCAGCGTGAGCGGGGCCACCTCCGCGACCAGCCGGACCCGGGACATCAGCAGCCACACCAGCAGCTTGCCCTGGTACGGGCCCCACGCACACGCCTCGACCGGAACCTGAACGCCCTCGGCGTCAAGGTGACCGATGCCGTCCTGCCAGTACAGCAGCCCGCACGGGGCGGGCCGGTCAGCGGTCGCCCACCGTGCGGCGGCGAGCTGCTGGCCGGCGTGCATGGCGAGGGCGGCCATGTCCTGCTGCACCCAGAACAGCTCTCCGACCTCCAGCATGGAAGCGAGGGCATCGAGTCCGGGAGCGACTTCCGGGCTGGTCTTGGACCGAAGTGACGAAGTCGAATCCCGAAGGTGCCGCAGCGTCTGCCGCCGCACCTTCGGGAGTTGAGAAGGGCGCAAGGTCACTTACTGTCCTTCAGGTCGGTACGGGTGCCACGCCCAGGGCGGGCGGCGAGCGCCTTGTCGACCTCGGCGGCGTTGTACACGGCGATCGGCTGGCCCTCGCCGTCGATCTGCACGCGGGCGATCGGCTTGATGCCGAGCCGGCGCATCGCCTGGGAGGCGGCCGAGGAGGGGTTCTTCGCCTTGGAGCCGAGATTGAACCTGCCGATGTCAGCGAGGGTGACGATGTCGTTGCGCCGGAGGATCGGCTCCAGGTCGATGCCCTCGACGCACGCTTTGATGTCGAGGCCACCGTCCTCCTCGGTGGGGTAGCCGTCCCACTCGCCGTCGTCGGGCTGGTGGGGGCCGATGAACTCGTCGCCGCACAGGTTGACGCTGTCGGGGAGGGCGGCGTTGATGGCGTCGCGGTACTCGGACCGGATCTGTTCCAGGGCTCCGGAGGCGTCGAGGAGCTGCTGCCAGTCGTTGTCGCCGCCGCTGATGTAGCCGGTCACGTCGTCGTCGGGGCTGGTGGAGTAGGGGGCGACCTGGTTGCACCAGGTGCCGTAGCTGGTTGTCGTGCGGTAGCGCATGGGAGGTTCCCCCTCGGATTGGTTCGGGATGGTGGGTCAGAGCGCGGCGACAGCGGTACGGACGGCGCCGAAGACGCGGGTTGCGATTTCGTCGCGGTCGAGGCTGCGCGGGTTGCCCCAGCCCCACTTGATGTGGACCTTGCCGTCGGCAGCGTCGAAGTAGACCTTGTCGACGGCGGTGGCGAGCCGGCCGCCTTCGGCGTTGCTGATGCCCTGGCCGTCGAGGCTGGCACCGGAGATGTTCCCGGTCTTGTAGTGGTCCAGCTCAAGGCCGGGAACGGTCTGGAAGTCGTTGAGGTAGACGCGGTCCATGCCGTTCTTCTGCCAGCGGCGTCCGCCGATGGCGACCATGGTCTCGGTGGTGAAGGCGGCCTTCTTGGCGGGGCGCTTCATTTTGCCGATGGTGATGCGGGCGGCGAGGGAGGTGGTGTCGATGATCCAGCGGCCGGCCTGCTTGACGGCGGTGACGACGCCTCGGCGGCACCAGGTGCGGATGGTGGCGACGGTGACGTGGGCCTCGGTGGCGGCTGCGGTGGTGTTCATCGGGTTCCCCTCCCTCTCGATGTCAGAACTATGTCATAGCTATCCCGAGGTTGCAAGCGGTGAACCCGAACTAGCAGAAAGATCCAGGTCAAGGGCGAGATCCGAGTGCCGGGCGGCAGCTTCACCGCCCGGCACGGCGGCACCGGTTACGGGTGTGTGACTCGGATGCGGGGCCGCAGGCCAGCGGGCCGCTCCGCGGTGACGTAGTAGCCGAGCGGGCGCAGCGTCGCCACATACCGGGCGAGATGCTGGGCTTCGCTCTGTCCGTCGTGCCAGATGCGGACGGTGCGGGGGCTGGCCTGGGTGGCACGGAACCCGGGCCGCCAGGACAGCCCGCGGGTGGCGTCGGTGTGGCCGGCGGCGGCGAGAACGTCGGCGACACGGAAGGCGGGGAGACGGCTGGTCATGGTCAACTCCTTGATTGTTGGGGGTACGGCGAAGCCCCGCCGCCCTGGATGGGCGGCGGGGCTTCTGTGTCGCTGGTTGGGTTGGGTTTACGGCTCTACTGCGGGCATTTCGATGGCGATGATGCTGCTGTCCCGCAGGGCGATTTCGCCGCCGGCCTTGAGCATGAACGTGATCCACTCCGTCCCGGCCCTGTTGGCGGGGTCCAGTCGTTCGAGGTGGTCGGCGAGGCTGAAGCCGCCGGTGAGTACGTCGACGGCGTGTGCGTGGCCGCCGACGGCGTAGCGGACGGTCATGGGGGTGGCGAAGGCCGCGATGGCGTCTAGGGCGTCGGCGTCGCTGTGCTTCTTGATGGTCTTCTCCTTGTCCTGGCGGTCAGCCGTTGAGGTTGGGCGGTTCGGTCCAGTAGTTGTCGTCGGCTTGGGTGATGCCCTCGCAGTGGCAGTGCGGGGCGTCTGGGTTGTCGTGCTGCGGGCACGCCTCGTAGTGCTCGGGGTTGGGGGCCTGCTGGTCGGTCATGCTGCGGTCTCCTGACGGTGTGGGGTGAGGTCGAGGTCATCGAGGCGGATGTGGCCGTGCTGGAGGGCGATGACGACGGCGTGGGTGCGGGAGCGGGCGCCGAGCCGGATCGTGATCTCCTTGAAGCGGCGGTGGACTCCGGCTTCGGTGGTGCCGAGGCGGGTGGCGATCTGCCGGCTGGTGTAGCCGGACGCGGCGAGACGCAGCGCTGCGAGCTGCCCGATGGTGAGTGGCTGGCCTGGGACGCTGGGGCTTCTCACGACGCGGTCCCGTTGATTGCGCGGGCGACGGCGAGGGCGTGACGGCCGATCACATCCTGCCAGGTCGGGTGGGTGTTCGCGGCGAGCTGGGCGGCTGCGTGGTCGAGCCAGGCGACGAGGTCACGGATGGTGACCCACTGGGCGGTGCTGATCATGGGATTCCTTTCGGGGTTCACGGATGAATGATTGAGCGAAGCGCCACAAGGGCCCTGAGAGGCCCTAGGGGACCCTCCGGCGCCCAGGAGGTCACTGGAGGGGTGGGAGGCGCCCAGGCGGGCGCTGGGCGCCTCCAGCGGGGCGAGGTGTTCGTACAGGGCGAGGGTGGTGGTGAGGGCGAGGAGGCCCAGCCAGAAGAGGAACGCGGTGCCGAGCGCGTGCATCGCCTCGAACGCATCGGCCATCACCGCGCCCCGTCCTGCCGCGCCCTGCCGCAGCCTGGGCAGACGTCCCTCAGTCGACCGGGCGCGCGCCGGGTAGTCCAGCCGTCGGCTCGCCCGTCGGCGCGGACCTGCCGGGCGGTCCTCGATGCGAAGCCGGCGCGGATCGCCGCGCTGTCGGGGCAGTCGGTCTGCTCGTCGGGGCCGTCGCACGACACCTCGACGCCGATCGGGTAGGCGGTCACCGGTCCGCCCTGTCCTGCTGCACCTCGGCGGCGCCCGCGTGAGGGGGTGTCGCCTCGTACACGCCGGGCCGTGTCTGGACTGGTGGGGTGAGATGGCAGTGGCAGGGGATCACGGTGTCGCAGTCACGGCAGAGCGCCACGGGTCACACCTCCTTCGCGGGCGCGGCAGCAGCACCGGACACAGCAGGGCACAGGAAGGGGTACGGCAAGTTCCTGCGCTCGGCCTTGCAGCCGGGGCAGTTCTCGGCGTTGGCCTGGTCGCCGAGGTGTACGGGCGTCTCGGTGTCGGACGTGGCGGCCCGTTTGAATCCGCCTCGGGCGACCGCGCGGCGGACGGCTCGGGCCTGGTGCTCCCAGTACGAGCGATCGTCGGCGTCGAGGTTGTCCCAGCCGATGCCGTCCGGCATGAAGCGGCGGTAGAGCCACGCGGGCAGCGTGTCCGATGTCGCGGGCAGCACGGCGGCGGTGCGGGCCCGGCGGAGCAGTTCGTCCAGCGCGCCCTTGGTGCCGGGGTAGCCCTTGGCGATCACGAAGTTCCGCAGGTGCTTGGTCGGCATCTCCGTCTCGCAGGTGATCCCGCAGTACGTGTGGTCGCCGCGGGCGTGGTCGCGTTCGGTTTCTTCGCGGTCGGCGCGCTGCTCGTCGGTCTCGGTGTCCGGTGTGGCGGGCTGCGCCTCGTCGGCCAGGCGGCGGACGCGTTCCTCAGCAGCAGCGCGCGAGTCCCACCAGCCGTTCTCGTAGTCGCGACTCATGCCGCCCCGAGGGCCAAGGTCCCCGTCGCGGACGGCGGTGACGGCGTCACCGACGATGGCGGCCCGGTCGGCGGGCGCGGGCAGCACGGCCAACACCGCGTCAGCCACCTCGCCGTACTCGTCCGGCTCCAGCATGTCGGTGTCGGTGCTCCACATGAAGCCCTCGGCCTCGCAGACGGCGCGCCGGATGCGGTCGCGCAACGTGGTCTGGTCGGCGGGCGGGGACGACACGGCGGCGA
This sequence comes from Streptomyces ziwulingensis, assembly GCF_039542605.1. Lineage (NCBI taxonomy): Bacteria > Bacillati > Actinomycetota > Actinomycetes > Kitasatosporales > Streptomycetaceae > Streptomyces > Streptomyces ziwulingensis. The sequence continues at coordinate 89,656 of NZ_BAABIG010000089.1, read as the reverse complement.
GCCCCGGCAGGGCGGCGGCGATCCGGTCCCGCAGCTCACACCCCGCACAGCCCAGGTTGGCGGCGAGGTGATCATGCCGGGCGACGGACCCGTGCAACGCGGACAGGTAGTTCTCGGCGTCACGCAGCAGGACGTGCGCGGTGGAGGTCGGTTCGGTCATGGTCGGGCTCCAGTCGGTGTGATGGGATCGGGGCACCGGCCGCCCGCGATACGAGCGCGGGCGGCCGGCCTGCTGCGGGTCATGCGGCGAACGGGAACACAAGCTGTTCCGGCCGGGCCAGCCCGACCTCTACGGCGGCCAGCACTCGCTCCCGCCAGGCCAGCGCGTACCTCAGACAGTTCGCTTCGTTCTTGTGCGGGCCACGCGACCTGGGGAATCGAAAGTCGCAGCCCTGCTCTTCACGGCGGCCGGCCAGAGCCCAAGCCATCGAGTCCGACGACGGCAGGCAGTGGGCGACCCGCCGCAACCCGTCGATCTTGAAACCGAAGCCGTGCAGCCGGATGCCATGCCCGGCGATCCGCTCGATCAACTGGGCGGCCTCCTCGGTGCCCTGCCGCCGACACACTGAGCCGATACCGACCAACGGCAGGGTGCGAAGGTCAACCCCGGCCCGGTCGTACAGGGCTATGCACCGCTCATAGTCGGCGACCGTCCAGCCCTGGATCACCGGAATAATGGGCAGGCCAGCATCGATGGATTTCAGATCCAGGTAGTTGCCGACAGTGCGACGCTGATGCTCAGCAACGGACAGCCCCGTCTTGGCGACGATCCACGGCTCGCACATCCAGTCCTGCGGCGCCGCCCACTCGATCCCGACCTCGTCGACGTAGCGGGCAACCTGCCCGGCGTACTGCCGGGGCGTGGGGCCGTGGTCCCACGAGCCATGGTCGTCCAACTCGGAGAAACCGCCGGAGTCCACCGCGACCGGGCCACGCGCCCGATACAGGTTCTTGATCTTCGACAGGGGGCGGTTCGACACGAACAGCGGCACGTCGGTGTACTTCATGAACGCCGGCGGGGCGCCGAGCAGGAAGCGGCTCACGCGGCCACCGCCCCGACCTGAGCGTCCCGGCGTCGCTGAACCAAAACGATCACCGTGACTGCGGCCAGCGTCATCCACGCTTTCCCCAGCAGTTGGCCCGGCAGGAACTCGAACGACCGGAACGCCAGCCACAGAAAAATCAGCGAGTCGGCGAGAAGGCCCACCGCATTCGACGCGAGCATCGCCAGCCACAGGCCCCGCCGGCGCAGCGGCTCGTACACGGCGAAATCCATCGACTCCGCTACCGCGAACGCCACCGCCGACGCCAGCGCCAAGCCCGGGTCGGCCAGCCACCACGACAGCACCGTGCCGGCAACGATCGCCGCCACCACCGCAGTGCGGCCCGCCGTCTCCCGGGCCACATCCCGCAGCACCAGAGCCAGACCGACGACGTACACGCCCGCCGGGGCCGCATAGCCGAAGCCGACCGGGACGGTACCGAAGCGGGTGACGAGCGTGTTCGCCATAGGGACCGTGGCGACATACGCGGCCAGGACAACCGCCACGAACACAGACCTACGAGTGATCAAGACTTCCTCCAGTTGACGGTTCGGGTTGCGTGGCGTTGATCGCGGGGTGCGCGCGGGGCGGGGCTTGCCGGATGAGCGGGCGCTCAGGTGGTGGGTTGACCGTCGGGGCCGGCGAGGTCGTCACGGAGTGCGGCAGCCCGTTCGGCTTCCAACTCCAGCCAGTACGGCTCGCCCTCGGGGCCGGAGAGCATCACGATCGTGGAGCCGTCATCGCCCCAGAGGACGTCGCCCAGGCCCCAGCGGAGCGGGCTGGGGTCGGAGGCGTCGGCGAGGGTGGCGCCCGGGGTGAGCATGTTGGCGATCTCGCCGGGACTGAAGCCGTCACTGCGGAGGCCGACAGCCAGGTCGTTTCTGGGGCTCATACGAAGTTCCTTTCGTCATCGAGTCAGAGGCATTGCCGCAGATCAAGCAGGTCAGGGGCGCGTCGCCGGAATCAACCGGTCCCTCCGGCGGTAGGGTCCGGGCAGACCCCGAGGCGGTAGCGACGCCTCGGGGTCGCCGTGGTCACGGGGTGACCGGGGTGAGCCGAGCCGGGCAGAACTGGGCGGCCTTTTCGCCCGCGAGGTCGAGCCACATGAACTGGCCGACGGTCAGAGCCCGGTCGGTCTGGAAGAAGCAGTCCGCGAGTTCGGGGCGACCCTTGGCAGCGAGGACCGGCTTCAGGTGCGGGATGGCGTGTTCGGCGACAGTGCGGGCCGCGGCGTTGCGGTCGGCGAAGTCGACGCTGATCGACGGCACGGGCCAGGCCGGGCCGAAGACGATGCGGTAGGTGGTCTGGTCGGTCATCAGAGGCTCCAGAGACTGGGTTGCATGGGCTGGAGGGGGAGGGCTTCCTGCCCGGGGATGGGTTCGGATGGCGCGTCGGGGCTGCGGACGGCTGGCGGGCGGGGTCTGACGGGTCGGCGCGGGGTGTGGACGGGGATGCCGCGGCGTTCGGCGCAGAGCCGGCCGTAGCCGCGGGCCAGGGATGCCGGGTCGGACAGCCACCGGCCGCAGCCGCCCGCGCACTTGCGGCGCTCCCCCGGCATCAGGCCGCCTCCGCGACGGGCTCCGCGGAGGGCATCGGGATGCCGGTGGCAGCGGAGACGACGTGTGCGGCCAATGGCGGCGGGACGGCGTTGGCTATCTGCAGGAAGCGCCGGGACTCGCTGCCGTGGAATGGGTGGTCGGGCCGGAAACCTTGGAGAACTGCGGCCTCCGTTAGCAGCAGCGGGCGCTTCTCCAAGTCGGCGCCACCGTCGACTTTGATCCACTGGTAGTCGTGGCGGGCATGGCCGGCGACGAGGGTGGCCGCGGGCTGGTCCAGGCGGCGCACGGTGGCGTTGGCTCGCTTGCCCTGCCGCAGCACCCACCAGGAGCGGGCCTTCTCGGTGAGCGTCCAGGACGGCTTGTCGCACGGGAAGTGGTTGCCGCCCGACGTTCTGCGGGCCCCGCGGGTGTTGACCTCCAGGCCGGGCTCCAGACCGAGGGCCTCGGCCATGGTCTGCCACGGCAGCTTGGCCACACCGAAGAGGTCCATCTCGGTGTTCTCGCCGTGCGTCGGATCGGGTGCGGCGACCCGACGGGTGCGGGAAGCGATGAGGATGGCGCGGCGCCGGGTCTGCGGCAGCCCGTAGTCGGCGGCGTTCAGGACACCGGTCCACACGCTGTAGCCCCAGCCGCGGAGGACACCGGCGTACTGCTGCCACAGCGGCAGCACTCCGGGCACCTGCTCCATGCACACCCATTCGGGTCGCAGGTCGTACAGCCAGCGCATCGGCTCGGCGGCGAGCACGGACTTCCCATCCCTACAGGCCGCCTTGATCACCTCGCGCGTGTCGCGGCCGTGGGCCAAGTCGTGGACCGCCTGGTGCACCAGCGGCAAGTCGGTCAGGCCGTCCTGCTTGCCCGCCGTGGAGAACGGCGTGCACACCGGCGACGAGATCTTGCCGGTGATACGGCCCTTGAACGGGGCGGTCGGGTACTGGGTGACGTCGCACTGCACGGTGGCGTGACCCGCAGCCTGGGCGGTACGGCAGGCCGACGTGTCCAGCTCCAGGCCGACATCGGCAAGGTCGAGCATGCGCAGACCCTCGGACCATCCGCGGGGACCGGAGAACAGGTCAACGATCATGCGGCCACCTCCAGGTTGCGGGCGGGGATGCCGAAGGCGGTGGCGATGACGTGTTCGGCGAGCAGGCAGGGCACGGCGTTGCCGATCTGCTCGAACTGCTTGGTGCGGCTGCCGCGGAACGGGTAGCCGGCGGGGAACGACTGCAGAAGGGCGGCGTCCTCGACGGAGAGGCGGATGGTGTCGCGCCGGCCGCCGCGGTAGGCGGGCAGGTCGTCGGCGTCGACGATGCGGGTGCAGTTGATCCACCGGCCTGCGTCGCGTTCCCCGTACAGGGTGGCGCGGGCGCCGGATCCGCCGACGCAGGACGGGTCGGGGCCGCCTGCGGCTGTGCCCACGGCGACGGTGAGGGCGGGCCGGTGGGTCATGCCCCAGCCGATGCCGTCGGCCATGGAGATCCACGGCTTCAGCCCGAACACGCCCTGTGCCTGCTGGCCTTTGCGGTACTTCTCGTGGGTGGGCTGCGGCAGTTTGGCGTCGCTGTCCAGGGCGGCGGCGAGGATGGCCCGCACCCTGGTCTGCGGGACGCCGTACTCCTCGGCGGACAGCCGGCCGGTGGCCACGCTGTAGCCCTCGGCGCGCAGCAGCACGGCGAGCTCTTCCCACACGGGCAGCACCGTGGGCACCTGCTCCAGGAGCAGGGTCCGGTACGGGCGGCCGACGTCGGCTGCGGCAAAGACCCAGCGCAGCGGCTCTAGGACGAGACCGGTGCGTTCGTCGTCGAAGCCGGCGAGGGCGGCGGCGATGTCCTGTCGTGCGGCAAGCCGCTGCGCCAGGTCGAGGACCGTGTCCAGTGCGACCCGGCCGCGACCTTTCCCGCCGACGGAGAACGGCTGGCAGGGCGGGGATCCGATGATGTCGGTGGCGTCAGGGAAGTCGGCCGGGCTGTAGGCGCGGACGTCGCCTTCGACGGTGCGGAGTCCGGCGGCCCGCCGGGTCTCGCAGGCCGCGTGGTCGCGTTCGATGCCGATTACGTCGAGGCCGAGGCGGGTGGCGCCGATGTCCCAGCCGCCGGGGCCCGCGAAAAGGTCGACGATCATGCGGCGGTTCCTTCCTCGGTCCGGTGCACGGCCCGGCTGGCGGGGTTGCCGCAGCGGGCGCAGGTGCAGGTGTTCGGGGACGGGTTGGCGGCGGTTCCGTCGATGACCCGGAGCCGGGGCCGGCGGGGCCCGCGGGTTTCGGCGAGGGCGGCTTCGAGTTCGGCGCGGTGGGCGGCCTGTTCCTCGGGTGTCCAGGCCGGGGCGGGGGCCGTGGAGCGGCTCTGGGCGGGCTGTGAGCGGCCGAACGTGCCTGTGGGGAGGGATTCCGCCATCAAGCGCTCGTAGGCGCTCACGCGGCCGTCTCCTGGGCTTCCTGGTGGCGGCGGGCGTGGACGGCAGGGAGGCTGCGGCCGTTCTCGTGGCAGGGCACGGTCGGGGTGACCTGGCAGTCGGGGCAGCAGGCGACGGTCTGCGCCCAGGAGGAGACCCGCTGCGGGTGCGGCTCGGTGAGGATCCGGTTACGGGTGCGGACGGTGCAGGGCCGGTGGGCGTGGGCGCCGCAGTGCGGACACGGCACCGACCGGGCCGGGTGCTGCTTGGCGCGCAGACCGTGACGGATCGACTCGGGCATCGGGGCAGCGGGGCGGATCGTCATGAGCACTCCTCGGCAATCGATTCGAGATGCGGGGTGACGCGGTCTGCGCCGTCGCAGTCCGGGCACGGAACGGCGAGCAAGGCTGCCCGTCCCTGCGCGATGCGCTTGCGCATGACGGCGGTCAGGCCGGGGACGTCTTCGGTGACCTCACGGAACCGGCATCCGTGACCGCCGCAGGTCTGGCAGAAATCGATGAGGCTCATCGGGTCTCCTCGGGGCAGTTGCCGCAGTCGCAGGGCTGGTCGGGGTTGTTCTCGGTGTTGCGGTAGTGCCGGACCGCCGCGTCCCAGGCGGCTTTCGGCAGGTCCCACTCGGGTGGCCGGCCCGGAGGGCTGGAGCCGGTGGGCCAGGCACCGGGCCGGTGACCGGGCGGCCGAGGTACGGCCGGCGGCATCGGGGCTTCGCGGCGGGCCCGGCCGATATCGATCTGCGCCCGCATCAACGCCCGCAGCTCGGCGCGACCCGCAGCACGCACCGCCCGCATGTCCGCAACCTGAATGCCGTCGTCGTCAGGGATCTGCGCGTCGCTCACGACGCCACCTCCGGGGTATCCGGCAGGTCGAGGCATTCGGTGTCCGGTGGGCGCCATCCGGCGTCGAGGAGGCGGGCCACGATCCGGCGGGCGGTTTCTTCGGAGGTGCCTTCGCCGTAGCCGGGAAACGCCATCGGGTTCTTTGCGCGGCCTTCGCGGACGGCGATGAGTGCGTCGACGTGGGAGACGATCCACTGTTCGGCGATTTGGATGCCGGTCCGGCCGTGCGCGTAGCCGATTCGGGCGATGGCGCAGTCGACGTTGCTCATGCGCGGGTCGTCGGCGTCCATCACGCGGCCCCGAGTCGCCGGTCGCCGCCGCCGAGGCCGACGACGGTGGTGGTCTGGGCGAGGCGGGAGGTGATGCGGGCGCCGAGCTGGTCGTGGAGGTCGGTGCCTTTGGGGTCGGAGACGGGCAGGTTGCTGGTGATGATCAGCGGGCGGCATTCGTTGTACCGCTCGTTCAAGATCCGGTAGGTGGCTTCCTCGGTGAACTCGCTGATCTTCTCGGTGCCGAGGTCATCGATCAGCAGCAGCGGTATCCGCATCAGCCGCTTCACCTCGTGCTCCGAGCCGCGCTCGCTGCCTCCGGGCCGCATCAGGGCGTACATGTCCGGGGCGGTCAGGGCGATCAGTTCGAAACGGTCCGGGCCGGCTTCGGCGATGCGGCGGAGGGCGCCGTATGCCTGGTGGGTTTTGCCTGTGCCGAACGGGCCTGTGAGGAACAGGATTCCGGCGGTGCGCGGGTCGTTGATGGCCCGGTCGGCCCAGGCGGTCACCTGGGGGTGGGTGGCTGCGGCGTCCTGGTAGCGGTACGGGGTGGCGGTGGTCCAGCGGTTCACGGCGATCGTGGCGCGCTGGCGGCGGTGGTACTCGGGGTGGCCGGGCTCGTCCGGGGTCGGGGTGTCATCGATGGGTCCGGCGGTGACGTGTCCGAGACCGCGGGCTTCGAGCATCTGCTGGAGGCGCTGCATGACGGCCTCACTCGCCAGAGGCTTGGGGTCGGGCATGGGTGTGGAATCCGTTCTCGTAGACGGAGTGGTCGGTGGGCGGCTGGTACGGGGTGTGCTTCCTGCCACCGACGGGGCGGAGCTTGGGCCGCACGACGTCTGGTCCAGGCAGAGGTGGGAGTTCACGCCAGCCCTTGAGGAAATAGTTCGCGGACTCAACGTTCGTTCGGGTGGCGGCCTTCATGGCGTGGTCGACCATGGCCGGGACGCCGCTCTTGCTGATCATGGCCAGGATCGGGAACCAGGTGTCGCCCTCGAAAGGCCAGCGGACGATGACGCCTGCTGCTGTGAGGCCGTCCACGAGTGGTCGTGCCGGTTCGGGGATGCCGAAGGTGTGATCGACCGGCTCCTCTTGCTTGCTAGCTGAGGGGTCTGAGGGGACTGAGGGGGAGGGGTCCGGGTTTCCCGGACCCTTTACATGTGGTTCCCGGACCCAATCGCTGTCGTTCCCGGACCCTTTCTCGGGCTTAGGGTCCGAGGTCTCCGGACCCTGTCCGTTCGTTTGGGTCCGGGGTTCCTGGACGCCATGTCCGGGGTTCCCGGACCCTTTTGAGCCGTTAGCGTCCGGAGTTCCCGGACCCTTTGCGGGGGTGAGGGAGGGGATTCGGTAGACCGCACGGTGTCCCCGGCGCCCCGCACTGACACCTTCGAGAGCCTTCTTCTCCCGCAGGGCTTTCATGACCTCGTACCGGCTTGACCGACCAGGCAGCCGCATGCGGTGAGCGATGACCGGGTCGTCTTCGATTCCGGGCCAGCACTCCCTGGTGGCGTCGTTGGCGTTCTCCGCCAGGACGCTCAGGGCGTGCCGCTCGCGCCAGGTCAACGTGTCTGGCGCATGGTCCAGAACCTCGACGAACAGGCGGATTCCCACGGGCGTCTTCTCTCGGTCGTAACTGCGTGCAGGGCTGGCGGTGTTGGCAGGGCCGGTCCTCCGCTGCCATACTACTTTAAAGATTGGCCACATTGGAAGGATTGGAAATGACTTACACTCTTGTCATGGCTGCTGACCAGGGCATTCGCATCGCAGAAGACGGCGTCGCTGAGGTCTCCATGACCGAGGCGCGCGCCCAGTTGACCCGCCTGATCCGCAGGGTCCGCGAGGACGGCCGGCCGGCCGCCTTCACGGAACGCGGCGAACGCAGGGCCTACGTCGTGACGCCAGCCATGTTCAAACGGGCGAAGGGGCCGACCGAGAAGGAGGAGGCGTTCCGGCAGTTGGTAGAGCGCTTGGAGAGGCTCACCGAAGATCCGAAGTTCGCCGAAGTGCTGGCTGACAAGGACCCCGATCTGCACGACATCCTCGATCAGGGCGCCTTTCACATCCTGTTGTGACATCCCTCCTCCTCTCGGTCGTCCTCCGGCCCCGCCACGGCGGGGCCTTTGTCGTGTGCGGTTGATCAGGCTGTACGTGGTTCGGTGGTGGAGTCAGTGGTTTCGCTCCCCCACTTCGACCCACTTCGTTTGCGCTGGTCACCGGGCTGCGCGCCTTGGGTGCGGGGCTCGAAGTGGGCCGAAGTGGGGTACGTGCGGGGGTTGTGGTGGAGGGGTGGGGGGTGGTAATTCACGCCACCTCCCCGAAGATCGCCCGGTACTGCTGGCGCATAGGCCGGTCTTCGACGTGCCGCGGGTGGACGCAGCCGGCCTGGCCGCAGCCGGGTTCGACCCGGCCGACGGGTTCGCGGCCGTACCGGATGCGGAAGGCGACCCGGTAGGCGGATTGGCGACGGCCGTTGTGCCGGATGCCAGCACCGTGCTGCGGGTCGTAGCCGGGCCACATGAGGTGCCCGTCTCGGGTGGGCTGGGCGCGTCGCCAGAACAGGTCTTCGACGGTGGCCGCCGCGGTCGGGCCGGGTTTGCGGTTGGGCAGGCCGAGCTGCTGGCGAAGGTCGCGGGCGCGCCGCCGCGACACGTTCAGTTGTCGTTCGATGGCCTTGTCGGAGTAGCCGGCCCGCAGTAGCAGTTCGATGGCGGTCTGGGTGCTCATGCGGCTTTCCCCATGTCCTGCCGGTGCTGCCGGGTGATGCGCCACACGGTGCGGACGTCGACTCCGACGTGTTCGGCGATCTGGTACGAGTCCATGTCTCCGCCGGCGGCGAGCCGGATGATCTGCTGGCGGCGTTTGACGTAGAAGCCGGCGGGCTTGTTGCTCTGGTTGGCCCGGCGCCTGGGGAGTTGTCCGGCCCACAGGCCGTGCCGGTGGCTGTGGGCGAGGTCGCCTTCGGTTTCTTGCGCGAAGTCGGCGCACTGCTGCTGCACGGGGCAGCGGGCGCAGATTTTCTTGGCGTCGCTGTAGCCGACTCCGCTTCCGTCGGGGTGCCACAGTTCGGGGTCGACTTGGGCGCAGCGGGCGTCTTCCATCCAGTCGAAGCGGCTCACGGCGTCTCCTTCCGGGTTTGGCCGTAGCGGGTGTGGGCGTGGGGGTGGTTGGCGAAGTCCTCGACGTGCTGGATCTCCCGCTGCTGGCTCCGCCGTGCCCGCCGCTGCCGGGTGAGCCGGGCGGCGACGAGGGCGGCCAGGGCCGCGGTGGCACCGGATGCGGCGGTGACGTACCAGAGGGCGACGTCGACCGACACCTCAGCGGGGCTCACGCGGCCCTCCCCTGCTGGCCGCAGGCGGCGCGCTGGGCGGCGATGGTCCGGCCCTTGTCGGTGAGCCGCCATACGGCGATGCGGTGGGCGTGCGTGTTGGCCTGCGTGGACGGCACCGTCTGGTTGGTGTGGGCGATGATGCCGCCGGAGCGGAGGGCGTTGATGGCGGCGCCGAGGAAGCCGTGCCCCAGTTCGGGCAGCACGTCCCGCAGGTCGTTGCAGGACCACTCGTCGTGGCGCTGTCCGAAGTGGAAGACGGCCTGTTCGACGAGGAACTGGTCCCAGGAGGACTGGTCGGCGAATTCCTCCAGCAGGAGATCTTTGTCGGCGGTGGCGAGGCGTTCGGCGGGTGTGAGCTTGCGGACCATGGTGGGCTCCTTGCGACTGTGATGTCCTTGGGTGAGGGGCCGGCCCGATACCCGCGGGCCGGCCTACTTGGGTTATGGGGCGCGGGGCCCGCAATGTTGGGATGGTCAGTCGACGAGTTCGCCTTCGACGGGCTCGGCGTCGTCTGCGGGATCGGCGTTGTCGAGGACGGACGGCTGTGGCATCGCCGGGGCCCCAGCGGTGGACGGGGCGGCGAGTTCACCGGCGACCTCGGCCTGCGCGCGGAGCTGCTCGCGCATGTACTCGGCGGAGGTCGGCACCCACTTGGCGAGCTGGCGGACTGCGGACTTGAGCCACATGGATTCCTCGTTGGTGTTCCACGGGCTGTACTCGGAGTTCTTTGAGTCGGACTTGGCGCGGATCTCCATGACGCGCCTGTGGTTGAGGACGACGACCTTGGAGACGGCGCGGTCCTTCATGACGGCGTAGGCGTACACGCCGACGAGGGGGCCGCGGTCGGCGCCGAACCAGTCGATCTCGTGGACGGGGCGGTCGTCGCGGCCGGGGACGTAGCGGAAGGTGTCGCGTTCGCGGACGGCTTCGACGATGACGGTGGAGACGGCGCCGGCCCTGTAGATGAGTTCGACGATGCCCTGGTAGCCGACGATGCCCTGGATGAGTTTGCGTCCGCCCTTCTTGCGGGGGACGAGGTAGAACTGCTCGGTGCCGGGTTCGAGGCCTAGGCGGGCGGCGATCTTCAGTTCGCGGAGGAAGACGCCGACGTCGTTCTGTGCGGCCTGGGTGAGGTCGGCGTTGCCGCGGATGGCTCCGACGGCGAGGCGGATCCACTGGTCGGCGTTGACATGCGAGGGGACGAGGGCGGCGTATTCGTCGCGGTAGACCTCGATCTGGGCGGCGGGCCCGTTGTCGCGGGTGGCGATGGCGTTGCTGACCTGGCTCATCAGGCTGCTTCCTTCTGCTTGTACGGGTTGAGGGACTTGGTGGTGCCGTCGGGTTTGGCGATGCGGTAGGCGATGCGGCGCTCGCCGACGACGGCGCGCCGACCGGTGCCGATGTGGTCGAGGACGACGCCCTTAGCTGCGGTGAGTTCGGCGGCGGCGGCCTTGGATGTGGCCTGTGCTTGCTCGTAGCGGGCGGCGTCCACGGGCGGGATCTCGACGTCGACGTCGTCGTAGTGGCTGGGCTGAACGCGGATGGTCTGGTAGGTGTCGTCGGCGCCGTCGATCGCGGGCCGTCGTCCTTCGCGGACTTCGTCGAGGAAGTGTTCGGCGGCGTCGCGGAGGATCTTCGCTTCGGTGTCGTCGTAATCGACGGTGTATTCGCGGTAGTCCCAGCCGCCGATGAGGACGCCGAAGCGGGTGCGGCGCAGGCCGAGGGTGTCCATCTGCCAGATGACTTGGCACCGGTACCAAACGGGCACGCCGTCGTCGGCGCCGGACGGTCCCCAGTCGTCGCCGAACGGGGAAGTCTTCACCTCTAGCAGTTCCTCGGCCTGCTCCGGTACCTCGAACTCGCTGGCGGGCTGCGGGTAGATCAGCCGGTCGGGGGTGGCGCGCTGCCACTCACGCTCGCGGTGTCGCCACGTCCCGGCGGGTGCGGCGATGTAGCCGGGGTGCTCGTCCTGCCACTTGCTGGCGACCGCGTCCTCCAGGCGGGTCCCCCACTCGATCGCCGGGGTCATTTCGAACGGTGCAGCGGCGAGTCCGGACTTCTTGTGCCAGAGGGTGAAGCGCGACATCCACGGCGACAGGCTGACGACGGCGGCGATCTCGGTGGCGGTGATGGTGAGGCCGGCGCGCGCCTCGTCCCAGGCGGCGGTGCCCGGCGTGAGGTGACCGATCAGGATGCCATCCGGCACGATGCTGGCGGGTTTTGTGGTGCTTTCGGTGCCCATGTGACTCCGTTCGGGGTGTGCTGGCGGGTGGGCGGCCCGCCTGGGGGGGGGGAGGGGGCGGGCCGCCCGGGGATGCCGCGGAACCGTGGGGGCGGCTCAGACGCGGCGGTCTTCGGTTGCTGGTCAGGCCGCGGCTGGCTCGGAGGTCTCGGGCTCGTCGCGTGTGGCGGCCTTCCAGGCGTCCAGTTCGGCGCGGAGGGTGTCGTGGGCTCCGTCCCGCATCCGGATCGGCATCTGCGCGCCCAGGAAGTCGGCGGCAACGATCACCGTGGGCTTGCCTTCGCCGGTCGACCACATCTGGACGGGGCCGGGAAGGTTCTTCCAGGCGCCGAAGAACTTCGGCTCCATCGCCATCTGCTGGTCGCTGGCGCCGCGCTCCAGGGCGGGCAGCAGGATCTTGCGCCAGTCGAGGGGCTTCTTCGCGAACGGGCTCAGCTCGATGGCGATGCGGGTGCCGGAGTCGCCGGACAGGATGAGCCGGTCCCCCTTGCGTTCCAGGTTGACGGGCTTGGAGTCGAGCAGCTTGATCGCGGCGGCGAGCTCGGGGATCTGCGTGCGGCGCACGATGGCGTGCCACGGCTTGCCACTGCCTGCGGTGACCTGAGTGCGGGCCACGGCGAGCGTGTACCGGTTGGTGGCCATGGCGTACAGGACGCCGTTGTCGTACTCGAAGGTGATGCACTGGACAGCTTCGGCGTCGACCAGGTTGCCGACGTGCGGGCGAGTCTGGGAGACGAGGCGACTGAGGGTGTGGTCAGCGATGGTGATCACGGTTGGCTCCTGGGATGCTGGTGGGGTGCCCCGCCGGATTCCGCCCGGCGGGGCGTTCGGCTACTTGAGGCGGACGGGCATGCACACGGCCCGGTAGTGGTCGGTGGCGGCGCCGTTGTCGTCGACGGGCTGGATCAGCACCGGCTTGCTGGGGGTGGTGAACCAGACCTGGACGGCGCCGCTGATCGGGGCCAGCAGGGAGCCGAGGAAGCCAGGCCGGTAGCCGGCGGTGAACCCGTCCAGGTCCGTGGTTTCGGCTTCGACGCGGGAGGCGCCCGTCGATCCTTCGACGCCACCGGCCACCGTGACCTGGCCGTGCCCGAAGGTGAGGGTGATGGCCTGCTCTTCCTTGTCGTTGACGAGTGCGGCCCGCTTCACCGCCTCCAGCAGTTCGGTGCCGTCGCAGCGCATCCACCCGGCGGCTTGCGCCGGGTCGGGGAAGAAGCTGGCGATGTCGGGGAAGGGTGTGGCGACGGTGCGGCTGGTCACGGTCAGGGTGTCGCCAGCCAGCGCCGCCACCGAGGCAGCGCCGGTGAACGAGATCCGGACCGGGCTGCCAGCCAACTGCTTACAGGTGGCGGCCAGGTGGGCGGCGGGCACCAGCAGTTCGCCGGCGCTGTCGCCGTCCGGGGTCCAGGGCAGGCGGTGCCGCACGATGCGGTAGCGGTCGGAGGCGGACACCGTCAGGTGGTCGCCGTCGGCGGCGACGTGTACGCCGCGGAAGCCCTCCAGGTTGCCTGCGGCTTCCTTGTCGGGCATGGACGCCTGCGCGGCGTGCACGACGGCTGGGGCGAGCAGGTCGCCGTCCACGGTGCCGGATGCCTCGGGTGCGGTCGGCAGCTCCGGGTAGTCGCGGCGGCTCATCGTCGGCAGCGTGAAGGTGGTGCCCGGCGCGGTCAGGGTCAGTTCGCGGTCGTCGGCGACGACGTCGATCGGTCCGGCGGGCATGGCCGCGGTCACGTCGGCGAGCAGCCGGCCCGAGACGAGCACCTTGCCTGTTTCGAGAACGTCGGCGGGCAGGGTGGCGCGGGTGCTGGTTTCGTAGTCGAAGCCGGACAGGGTGACCGAGTCGCCGCCGGTTTCCAGCAGCAGCCCGCCAAGCACGGGCTGCAGCGGATTGTTGGGGAGCCGGCGGTGGGCACTGCGCGCTGCCCCCGCCAACTGCTTCTGGTCGATGCGGATCTTCATCAGGCCGCGTCCTCGATGTCGGTGGCCTGCTCGACTTCGATGTCGGTCTCGGTGTCGTGGGGCTCGGGCTGGGCGTAGCCCTTGGTCTGCAGGGCGGTCAGGGGAAACAGGGCGATTTGGTTCATGGAAGTCTCCTGGTGGGGTCAGGCGGCGGTGACCGCGGAAGTCGTGGGGGTGGCAATCTCGGCGTCGCGCTCGACGGGCACGTCGTCCATGGCGCGGATCAGTTCGCATCCGGAGCACTCGCAGCGCCAGCCGTTCTCGCGGCTGCCCTTGCCGCCATGCTGGACGTGCAGCCGCTGGCCCAGCTCGGTGATGAACTGGCGCAGGCGCCAGATCTCGTCGCGCTGCTTCTCGACCAGGCGGATCTCTTCGCTCTGGCGGCGGACGCCGTCGAGCTGGCTGTGCGTGCCGCCGATGACGCCGGACATCGACCACTTGGCCTGCTGGGCGGCTTCCTTCAGTGCGCGGGCCACTTCGACGGGAACACGCCCGTCGGGCAGTTGGGCCGCGCGATGGATGAGCCCGTTGATCTGGTGGGCGTTCAGGCGGACGAGGTGTCCGAGGTACATGCCAGCCCACGCCGAGCGGTCCTCGGCGGACGCCCGCCGAGCCGCGGCCCAGCATGACTGCTCCTTCTTGACCTGGTCCTGCAGCAGAGCGCTGTAGGCGTTCTGGTGGCGACGGGACTCGGACGCCACGCGCTCGACCTCCCGGTTGAGCAGGTCGAGGTCTGACAGGTGGTCGACGTTCTCGCCGAGCCGGGCGTATTCGGCGCGCAGTGCGGCGGCGCGTTCGGCGGCGGATGTGGTGGTCACGGGGTCCCTCCATGGGATGCTGTGGTTGGAACCCCCGGGCGTCGTGAGCGCTCGGGGTTTCTGCGTTGACCTCCGCCCGGCCGGGCCGTCTCGGCGCTGGCGGGGCGGCGAGTCAGGCGACGCGGCCCGGGTCGGTGACGGGCCCGAGGCGGCCGGCCGCGGCGGCTTCGGCGAGGGTGATGACCGCAATGGGCTGGGTGGCCTGATCGGCGGGGTCGCTGGTATCCCGCACCATGGGCGGCACCTCGACCCGGACGGCGTTGGCGTCGGCGGCGATCTGGGCGGAGAACCGGTCCCGTAACCGGCGGGCGTCGGTCATCCAGTAGTCGCGCTCGTCGGCGAGGTCGTCGATGGTCTTGCCGTTGGCGAGGGCCTCCTGCTCGCGCTCGGCGGCAACCCGGTTGCGGTCGGCCCGCAGACGGTCGTTCTCGATAGCGACCTCGACGAGCTGGCAGGTGAGTTCGCCGGCTTCCCGCTGCAGTCGGGCGATTTCCTGTTTCAACTGCGTAGGTGTGAGGCCGCGGTGTCGGGCGTGGGTGCGGCGGAAGCCGGGGACGATGCTCATGCCGCCGCCTTGCTGATGCGCTGGCAGAAGTCCTCGAAGGTCTCGGTGAGGCCGCTGTCGATCGATGCCTGGAAGTCGGGGTCGACGGTCCGTGGGGCGAGGCCGAGGCCGGACAGGAGGCCGGGCAGGATGACCGGGTCGGCGTCCGCAGGCATGGGCGGCAGGTCGAGGATGGTCATCACGCCACCGCCGGGAGCTGCCGGGCCGCCTTGATACGGGCGGCGGTCATGAGCTGCTGGGCCATGACCCGCAGGCTTTCCTCGGACGTGTCGGACAGGTCGAGGTGGACACCGGGCGCTAGGCGCAGGATGAGGCCGTGATCTTCGGCGCTCAGCCGGATGTCGTTGGGCTGGCTGTCGACCTTGATGGCCAGCAGGCTGATTCGGGTCACGGCGTCTCCTTGGCGAGGGGCGGGAGTTCGAAGTCGGGGTCGGGGTCGTAGAGCAGGTGCCGCATGTCGGCGAGGTCGCCGGGGCTGGCGGGGGTGTCGGTGGATACGACCTCGGGGTGGGCGAGGAGCCAGCGCAGGCGGGCCGTCGACGCCTCCACCCGTAGTCGGCGCTCCAGTGCGGCGGCTGGGACGTCCAGGTCGCGGATCGGTCGGGTCATCACCAGCACCTGCCGATCTCGCGAAGACTGCCGGTGTGTTCGCGGACCGTGTCGGTTGTCTCGTCGCCGTGGAAGGCGCCGGCGAGCCGGCCGATGTAGCGGATGTTGGAGTCGTGGCTGAGGGAGATCCACGCTTCGCCGTGGCCGTCGATGTAGATACGGCGGCGCCGGTCGGAGTCGCCCTCCTGGGGTGCGGCAACTGCGCTGATCCGGCGGAGTTCGGTGACGAGGTCGCGGAACGCGGCCCGTTCCAAGGCCCCGGCGGCGAACCGTTCGATCAGGTCGATGACCTCGGTGAGCGTTGCCGTGCGGGCGTCGGCGAGCTGCTGCCGGGCCTCGTCTAGGTCGGCGGTGACCTTCTCGAACTCGCGGTCGTTCGCCTCTTGGTCGGCGCGCAGCTTGGCCAGCTCGGCGTTCTGGGTGGCGCGTACCGCGTCCGTGAAGACGTCGAGCATGCCCTGCGCGATGGCTTTCGCCTCGGCGTTGTCCCCGGAAGGGACGCTCCACCACAGCAGGTCCGTGATCCTCCTGCGGGCGGCAGCCTCGGCCTCCCGCTCCTGGGTTCCCACCGGCATCGGCAGGGCTCCCTGGCCGGCCACGGCTTCGTCGGTCTTCGCCTTCTCCCAGGCGTCCTTCGCCACCGGGTCGACGTGGGTGAGGGCGATGTAGGCGCCCTCACCCTCCACCCAGACCACCGGGTCGCCGCTGGCCGACACCTGCGCCTTGGTGCGGGTCCGGGTCACCAGCCGGCGGGCGGACGGGATGTCCTCCGGGCGGGCACCCGGGTAGGCGAACACCAGCGTGCCGACCGGGTAGAGGCGGTTGAACGTCTCGGCGTTCACGCGATCGCCTCCTCGTCCTCGGCCTTCCACTGCTCCTCGCGTTCGCGGAGGCTGCACTGGACGTTGAAGGCGCCCTCGAAGTCGCGGTCCTGCTCGGCCTGGGCGATCAGTTCGACGTAGGACTGGCGGATCTCCGCGCGCTTCGCCTCGACGGCGGGGCGCTCCAGCTCGGCAATACGGCACCAGGGGCAGCCACGGTCGTCGTCCGGGGCGCGAAGCCACGTCGGGTGCTCGGGGATACCGCAGGACGCGGAGACGCGGCCGTCCAGGTCGCCGAGGTCAAGGGCGCGGTACGCGGCCAGCTCGACGGTCTGCTTCTCGTGCACCGTCTCCGCCTCGTGCAGCGGCGTGAATACCTGCGTGCCGTACTTGGTGGCAGTGGCGCACGGCCATCCGGCGACGACGCCCTCCTCCTGGCAGACTGCGCACAGCCAGGCATTCGGCACGCCGCAGTCGTCGAAGACGGGGACATGGAAGCGGGCCGGGAGCTTGGCGTTCTCCTCCAGGGAGAAGCCGGCGAGGATCTCGT
Source organism: Streptomyces ziwulingensis (assembly GCF_039542605.1). Lineage (NCBI taxonomy): Bacteria > Bacillati > Actinomycetota > Actinomycetes > Kitasatosporales > Streptomycetaceae > Streptomyces > Streptomyces ziwulingensis. The sequence goes on along the minus strand of NZ_BAABIG010000089.1, from coordinate 72,645 downwards.
AATGCGGGTGGTCGGGGGCCTGAAAGAGCGTGGCGCGCTGCGCGCAGCCGTCGTGCTCGACCGGTTCCCCGGCTTGGGCGCGGCTGCGGCAGGTGCCGCAGGCGGACGGGTCGGCGCTAGTGCTGCCCTTGGTGAGGAAGTTCTCGCGGGCTTCGACCCAAAACGGGTCGAGATCGGAGGCGGTCACCGGGCTACCGCCTCACCGTTGATGAGGCGGGCGATGTCGACGAGGTGGCCGGTACCGAAGTCGGCGGCGTAGTCGGCCGTACCGTCCTGGGCGATCCGGGAGGCGACGACCTCGGCTTCAACCTCCAGCAGCGATGCCAGGGCGGCGCCGACGGACGGCTGCATGAGGGCGATGTACTCGGCGTTCCACGGCTCGCGGATCCCGCCGTACCCGGGCCGGATCTTCCCGGAGGCGACGACCTCGGAGGCGACCGTGCCGGCCGGGTGGGCGTGCGAGTAAACGGCGGACGTGGACGTGACACGCGGGGACCACACGGAGCCGGTGACCCACGGCGACTCGGTCGCGTGCTTCACATGCTTCCGGAGCTTCGCCGCCGCGTTACGCAACTCGGCGTCCAGGGAGACCTTCGGGGCCTCCAGGGCTGATGAGATACTGGGAGCCACGCGGCTCCCTCCTTTCGCTCTGGTGTGAGGGTTGATCGCGTCGAGGTCACCCGGGCTGGCGTTTGGGTGGCCTCTTTGCGTGGCCGGTCAGGCGGCGGCGCGGGCCGGTCGGCGTGTGGTGGAGCGGCGCCGGCCGGGGAAGGCGACGAGGCGGGTCGCCTCGTGGTACGCGTCCAGGTCGGCGCGAGAAACGGTGATCGTTCCGCCTTCGACGGCTTGGCTGCAGGGCAGCAAGCCGGCCCGGATGCGGCGGCGGACGGTGTCGACGCTGAGGTTGAGAATCCAGGCGACTTCGCGGAGGTCGAAGAAGGGTGCGTTGAGGTCCCGGGGCTGGGTGGGGGTCCGCAGGGACTGCTTCGTGGCCACGTCACTTCCTTTCAGGGGGGTGAGGGTGGGGGGCGAGGAGTTCGGTCTTGTTCGCGTTCAGGGCGGCTCGGAGTGCCTGGTAGGGGCCAGGTCTCATGCGGGGGCGGTCGCCGCGTTCCACCTTTCGCAGGTAGTTGGCGGTTATGCCGACCAGGTCGGCGAGCTGCTGGACTTCCATCCCCGCTGACATGCGCTTGCTGCAGATAGCCGTCCCGTCCACCGTGTAGGTGGTTGGGGTTTGCGCCATGCCTGAAAGTTAGCCCTACTTGGTCGCGCTGTCTAGGCTTTGGTGGGCACTAGTTGGCCGTCTGTGGGCATCACTCGCGCCTAGTTGGACCCTGACCTGCGGAAATCAAGGAGCGAGAACGGGCCTAAGTGACCCCTGGTCCTGGCTGGTCCCCACCAGTCCTGCCAAGATGGCCCCATGCCAAGCGTCGAGAACTACGACTACGAGAGGCTGGCGAAGTTCGCCAGGCGCCGCCGAGCCGAACTCGGCTTGGCGCTCAACGCCTCGAACGCCCAGTCCGCAGGCACTTCCAAGGGGACGTGGCAGCGGGTGGAGAAGGGTCTTCCGCTCAGGAAGACCAACTATTGGAAGTTCGACAAGTTGCTTCAGTGGGCTGGCGGTAGCTGCCTGGAGGTGCTGGACGGTGGGGACCCGATCACGGTCGAGGGCGTGATCGGCGCTTCCGGTGTCCAGAAGTCACCTGTCCCCCAGGATGTCATCGACAAGAAGGCCCTCGCCACAGTGCAGTTGGCGTTGATCGCCACGGCAAAGGGAACGCCGGCCGAAGAGATCCGGGAAATGAGTGAGCGCATCGTGCGGGACCTGAGCGAAGAGGGTCTCCTCTAGGCAAGTTCACCCTATTGGCGTACAACCCTTTGCGTTTTGCCATTCTGTTACATATCCCTCTCCCGTCACTCGGTCCCAGCCAGTCCCAAAACGTCGTAGACGTGGCACAGTCGTGACACACCCTCGGGGGCTTCCCTTCCAGGCGACACACAGGGGGAGCCATGCAGCAAAGAGACGCGCTCATAGTCGACTACGGGCCGAAGTTTGACGGGACAGCGGTCCGTACCGATACAGGGATCGTCTGTGTAGTGCCACGCCAGATCCGCGAACGGCCTGAAGCCCAGGCCGCGATGCGGGAGATGGTGCGGGAACTCGGTGGTGAATGTGGTCACTGCCCAAACTGCCCCATGGGGCAGCAGGGCTGAGATCATGACGACGCGGAGCCGCGGCGGCAGGGGTGCCTGCCGGGCTACCGCGCCGCACCACCAGCACAAGGGGGCGACATGGCCAGGCGCGCACAGGACATCTACACCGAATGGCGTGGCGGAACCTGCCGCGTGAAGTGGTGGTCCGGCGAGTACCACGACGACGGCCGCAAGCGCTTCGAGTCCAAAGGCGGGTTCACCGACGAGGACAGCGCCTACGAACACGGGCTCGACAAGATGTCGGAGATCCGGCACGGCACGGCCATCTCCAACCGTGATGGCGCGACCCTGATGACCGACTGGATCGACGACTGGTTCGCCGCGACCGACCATGCCTACACGACGAGCAAAAACTATAAATCGATCATCAATCGGCACATTCGGCCCTACTTCGCCGGCACGACTGTCAGCGAGGTCGACGTGATCGCCTACCGGGCCTTCCGCAAGCACATCCACCGCAAGCTGCCGGCGGCGTCGAGTGCCGGAAACGTCATGACCGTTCTCGGGATGATCCTCGATGACGCCGTACCCCGGCTCATCAAAGCCTCCCCTGTGGAGCGAAAGCGGACGCGTGGCCGGTTCGTCAAGAAGACGCAGCGTGAACGCAAGCGCGACATGGACATCACGTCGATCGATCACCTGGCACGCAACGCCGAGATCGTCTTCGGCTACACCGGTTACGTCATGATCTGGACGATGGCCATGACCGGGATGCGCCCGGGTGAGCTGTTCGGCCTGCGCCGTGAGTACTGCTACCCGGTCTGGCCCGGCAGCGACCTGCGGCCAGACCCCGACGAGGAGGAGCGGTACGAGGAGGACGTGCTCCGGTACGGCAAGGGGGAGGGACTCATGCCTGCTATCCGGGTGCAGCAGCAGGTGCAGCAGGACGAGGGCACCTCGGTGGTGGAAGTGCCGCCCAAGTACTACTCCTACAGAACGCTGGTCATCCCGCAGTTCCTGGCCGACATGCTGGAGAAGCTGCTTGAGAGCCACGGCAACAAGTGGGTGTTCCCGGCTGTTGAGGGCGGCAACCTCAAGAGCGCCCCGTTCTCCAAGAGCTACTGGTCCCCAATCTCCAAGGGTGCTGCGGCGAGGACGCAGGTGCACGGAAGGTACGGCAGCATCCGCCCGGTGATCGAGCCGGTACCGGCGTGGGCCGGCAAGCGCATGTACTTGATCCGGCACGGGCACAAGGCTTGGCTGGACGAGGACGGGCACAGCCGGTTCGCGGTGGAGTCGCGCATGGGGCACGAGGTCCCGGGTGTGGAGGGCACCTACAGCAGCGTGACGGTGGCGATGGAGCGTGCCATCATGAAGGCACTGCAGGGCCGCTGGGAAACCTTCCGGGGTAACGGGCTGAAGGGCTGACGCGGATGCGTTTCCCACTTCTTTCCCAGTGAGGGCGAGCGCCTCGGCAGCGCCGCAGGTCAGAGTCCCCTCCGGTCCCCCTGGAGGCGTGATCTTGTTACTTCCCCGACAACGACTACGCCTGGGTCAGCGTGGGCAGCGGCTGGTGGACGGTACCGGTGGTGCTCGGCTGGGGCACCGTCCCCGACCAGCTCGTGCGCGGTTCGGCGGAGGCCCCGGTCGGCGCCTCGATCTGCCGCTCCGGCTCCACCACCCACTGGCACTGCGGCACCCTGCTGGCCAAGAACGAGACGGTCAACTACAGCCAGGGCGCCGTCCACCAGATGACGAAGACCAGTGTCTGCGCCGAGCCCGGCGACTCGGGCGGCTCCTTCATCAGCGGCGACCAGGCGCAGGGCGTCACCTCCGGCGGCTGGGGCAACTGCTCCAGCGGCGGTGAGACCTGGTTCCAGCCCGTCAACGAGATCCTGAACCGCTACGGGCTGACCCTGCACACGGCCTGAACCACACGGCCTGAACCACGCGCGCTCCGCAGGGGTCTGTTGTGACAGGGGTCCGTCACTCAGGGCGGGCCCCTCACCCGCGGGCCGACCGCCGCTCGGCTGCCCCGCGGCCGGTGCCCGGCCGGCACTCCGCCCGTACTCCCCCGCCACTCCGCCCGTACTCCCCCGCTACTGCGCCGGTACTGCGCCGGTGCTCCGCCGCTGCCGTCAGTCGTCGCCGAAGCGCGGGTCGCGTGCCTCGAAGCCCTGTGCCGTGGTCAGGCGGCGGTAGGCGGCGCGGGCGTGCACCACGCGGGCGAGTGCCGTGCCCACGAGCGCCGCGGCGAGCAGGCAGGCCAGCCAGCCCGCGTCCCGCGCGCCGGCCCAGGTCAGGACGCCCGCGGGCGGGACGGCGAAGCCGTTCAGGGAGAGCCAGCACAGGACGGCCGTGCCCGGGGCGGCGGTGAACCGCGCGCACAGTCCGAGGACCGCGGCGAGCAGGGAGAGCGCCGGCAGCGCCACTCCCGGACGGCCGATGCCCACGGTGGTGTTGAGGAACGCCACTAGGACCAGGGCGCCGGCGAAGGCCGCCGCCCACACGAGCGGGGCGGCCACGGGACGGGGGACGGGTCTCGCACCACTGCCCAGGGGCACCCACTCGATCATGCTGACGGCTCCTTCCGCTCCCGGGCGGCATCGACCACGGCGTCGGCCACCGGCCCTGTGGGCAGATTGTCCCACCGCGCCCCGGGCCGTACGGCGGTCAGTCCGAATAACGCCCCTGGTACGGCCGACCCCGGCCGGTCCGAGGCGGAAAACGGCCCCCGCCGCACGAGTGCCGGCCCCGCCGCGGGGTCGCGGCGGGGCCGGCACTCGAACGGGGAAGATGTCTTCGCCTTGCGGGGATCACCGGGCACATGTCCCCTCGGGCCGGCAGCCGTGACTGACGGTGCGTCAGCACGGTGTGGTGGCCATCAGCTTCTCGAACGAGGACATGCAGTCGGGGCAGTGCCGTGCCCGTTCGCCGTCGGTCGCCGCGTCGCGCCTGCGGAGCTGTTGCCCGCACAACGTGGCCGCGGCCTGTTTGGCCACCACATGCCACACCAGTGTCCCGCCCGGCTTCTCCGGGCCTACACACATCTCGTACATTTCGGCCTCCCGGTCTGGACGCCGCCGTCACCCTCAAGGAGACACCGGATCGGCCTCGCACCTGAACCGTGCGGGGACCATTCGGGTGAGAGCCCGTGACCGGTCGGCGCGCGGGCGGGCCCGTCGCGACCCGCCGGGCCGGGCGGAGAGTGCCGGTGGGCGCGACGTGTTCGGCCTGCCGGCCAAGGCCGGGCGGCCACCGCCCGACGGGCCGTCAGTACAGCTTGCGTACGGCCGTAGCGGTGGTGGTCCGGAAGTCGGCCACCTGGGCGTGCGCGAAGTCACCCATCTGCGCCCACTGCACGACGGTCACGGTCCGGCCGTCCCGGCCGACCGAGAAGAGGGCGATGTCGGACGCGCCCCAGGTGTGGGCGGTGTGCAGGCCGTAGACGTGGGCGCCCTCCTCGACGTCGAGGCGGCCGTAGTACTTGCCCGTGGCGGTGACGTCGGGGTCCTGCTCGGTCAGCGTGCGCGCGCAGTCGGCGAGGTCCTCGCGGAGCAGGGCCGCGAACTGCTCGGCCCGCGCGGCGTCCCGCTCCACGACCGTGACCTGGAGCGCGCCGGTGTCGTACTCGGTGGTGTAGCGGCGGTGGACCGAGGTGGACGGCAGGGCGTCGCCCACGCAGATCGGCAGCGGGTCGGGCTGCCCGGCGGTGACGGGCCCGGCCGACCAGCCGGAGGACGCGTGCGGCGGCAGTTCGGCGGGCCGCAGGAACCGGGGCTGGCCGGCGGCGGACGGGGCGGCGAGGGCCGGGACGGCGGCCATGGCGACGGCGGCCGCGGCGGCCGCCGCGGTGACGGCGAGTCGGGTCCCTCGGGTACGGATGCGCATGTCTCCCCCAGGTGGGTCGGTCGGTCTCGGGCGGACCGGTCGGTCGGAACGCCCACTGCGTTCCCGGCCCGCACACCCCGTATGACCCGCGGGAAGCCGGATGCGTTGCCCTGAACAGGCGTCACGGGTTCATGCGGAATGTCATGTTCAGGCAACGGTCTTCCCGGGGGAACGGGCCGTGTCGAAGCGGACGCGCCGGGTACCCGACAGGTCATTTGAGGCCCGGGGGGACCGGCCCTCCGCGAGACCGGAGGACGGCCCGGTGAGGAAAGGGGACAGTGATGACGCAGCCCGCCGACGACAACGCGTTCGATCAGCGCGCCGGTGTGTCCGGACTACGGGTGGCCGGGGAGGCCGCGCCCGTGCCGTACGGCGGCGTGCCCGACGTGGTGCGCGAGGGCCTGCGCGAGGAGAACCTGCCCGTCGACCGCAACCAGGCGATCCTGGAGGCGGCCAAGCAGGTGGGTGCGCTGCTGAAGCGGACCGGCCTGCCGTTCGCGGTGGCGGGCAGCGTCGCCGTGTACGCGCACGGCGGCACCACCAATCTCCAGCACGACGTCGACTTCGCCATCCGGCCCGAGGACGCCGGGGCGGTGGCCGAGGCGCTGCGCGGCGCGGGCCTGCACGTCTACACGCCGCCCGAGGACTGGCTGTTGAAGGCGGACTGCCTCGGCCAGCAGGTCGACCTCATCTTCGAACTGGCACACCAGCCCGTCACCAAGGAGTTGCTGGGCCGGGCCGAGGACCTCTCGGTCGACTCGGTGCTGATGCCGGTGCTGTCGCCGACCGACCTGATGTGGAGCCTGCTGTCGGCCTTCTCCGAGCACCACTGCGACTTCGGGGCGGTCCTGCCGATCGCCCGCACCCTGCGCGAGAAGATCGACTGGGCGAGGGTAAGGCGCGACTGCGGGGACGAGCCGATGCCCGCCGCCTTCTTCTTCATCCTGGAACGGCTGGAGATCATCGCCGCGGCGGAGGACCACCGATGAACACCGCGGAGGAGGACCACCGATGAACACCGGGAGCACCGGAAGCACCGGCGACGCCGAGAACGTCGAGTACCGCGTCGCCCATCTGCACGACCGGCTGGCCGCCGAGGAACTGGCCGAGCTGGGGGTGCGCGCCGAGATCCGGGCGGGGGCGGTCGTGGTCACCGGCACGGTGCCCTCCGGCCGGTGCCGGGAGACCCTGCTGCGGGTCGTCGGTGAGGAGCTGGACGGACTCACCGTGCACAGCGACATCATGGTGGCCGAGACCGTCGGCCCGGACCGGGCGGAGGAACTGTGACGATCCGCGTCGCCGCCGTCGGGGACATCCACATGGGCCCGGACAGCCAGGGCCTGCTGCGGCCCGCCTTCGACACCCTGTCCGACTGCGCCGACCTGCTGCTGCTCGCCGGGGACCTCACCCGGCACGGCACACCGCAGGAGGCGCGGGTGGTGGCCCGCGAGGTGGCCGGCCTGCCGCTGCCGGTGGTCGCCGTGCTCGGCAACCACGACCACCACGACGAGCAGCCCGAGAAGGTGACCGAGATCCTCCGGGAAGCCGGGGTGACGGTCCTGGAGGGCGAGGGGACGGTCGTGGAGTGCGCCGGCACCCGCGTCGGCGTCGCCGGGACGAAGGGTTTCGGCGGCGGGTTCGTCGGCCGCAGCGCCGGGGAGTTCGGCGAGCCGGTCATGAAGGAGTTCGTCCGTACCACGCGGCGCAGCGCCGACTCGCTGTGCGCGGCGCTGAAGGACCTGGACGGCCGGGAGTGCGCGGTGCGCATCGCGCTGACCCACTTCTCCCCCGTGGCCGACACCCTCGCGGGCGAACCCCTGGAGATCCACCCGTTCCTCGGCAGCTACCTGCTGGCCGAGGCCATCGACACGGCCGGCGCCGACCTCGCCGTCCACGGGCACGCCCATCTGGGCTCGGAGCACGGGATGACGGCGGGCGGCGTGCGGGTGCGCAACGTCGCCCAGCCGGTGATCAAGGCGGCGTTCCACGTCTACCACCTGGCCGCGGGCTGACCGCGGGCCCGCCCCTCAGGAGGTCCCGGTGCTCCCGGTGACCTCGGTGACCTCGGTGGTCCGCCCGAGGCAGGTGCTCGCGCCCGCCTCGGGCACCTCGATCTCGTGGAAGCCCAGCCGGTCGTAGAAGGCCCTGGCCCCGGTGTTGGCGGTCGACATCACCAGGTGGACGGCGGGCACGCCCCGCTCCCGCAGGGCGCGCAGGAAGGTGTGCATCAGCGTGCGGCCGTGCCCGCGGCCCTGCCACTCGGGCAGCAGGTCGATGTGCAGGTGGGCGGGGTAGGCGGCCAGTTCGGGCACGATCATGCGCTCGGGGTCGTGCAGCAGGCGGGCGATCGCCTCGTCCTGAGTACCGGTGCCGGTGCCGGTCCCCGGCGGACTCTCGGGCGCCGGATGACGGCCGGCGACCCGCGGCAGCCAAACGGTACGGAAGTCGGCGGCGAACCGTGCGGTGTCGGCCGTGCCGAGGACGTAACCGACCGCCCGGCCGGTCCCGTCGTCCAGCACGAAGGCCAGTTCGGGCTCCAGGTGGACGTAGGGGGCGGCGAAGGTCGCGGTCAGGACGGACGGATCGGCGTAGTGGGGCCGGCTGTCCTGGCCCTCGTACCCGGTGCGCACGCAGATGTCGTCCAGGTCCGGGTAGTCCTCGGGGCGGTACGGACGCACGGCGGCGGTGGCGGCCGTGGCGGCGGTGGCGGTGACGCCGGCGGGCGGGTTCATCGCAGCATCGTGCCCTGCTGGGAGCGCTCTCTCAAGAGGGACTCATGGGGATCCCATGGGGATCCCGGAGGGTCAGCGGGTGGCTCGGGGGAGGGAGGGGGCGGCTGCTGGATCGCGAGGTCTCCGCGATCCACCAGCCGCCCCCGGGCCTTCCGTCAGCTTCCGTCAGTCCACGAGCGCCTGCACGTACGGCACCAGGCGGACCGGGCCGACCAGGCCGTGGTCCTGGCGGGCGGTGGTGCCGAACACCTCGGGACGGGCCACCCGCAGCCGGTTCACCAGCGGCGTGGCGACCTCGATCTCGATGACGTTGCTCCCCCGCCGCAGGTAGGGGCCGAGGTCGGCGACCGGCCGCAGCCGGTCCACCGGCGGGGTGCGGCGGCCGTTGACGGTGACGCGGAAGGTGTCGCTGACCTGGCCGAGTTCCAGATACGCCCCGTGCGAGGCGCTCCAGTCGGCGGGCAGCGTGACCGTGGTGCGGTACCGGCCGACGCCGGCCGAGTCGGCCAGCTCCTCGATCTTCGACCAGGGCTGGAGAGTGTCGAGTTCGACCGTGCGGCGCACGATCTCGGTACGGGTCGCGGAGGAACCGGGAAGGCGGTCCTCCACCTCCAGCCGCCAGTGCCCGGGGGTGATCGGCGCGGGCACCGCACGGACCTTCGTGGTGACGGCCCGGCCCCGCGAGGGGCGGGTGGTGAAGGTGCCCGCCCGGGTGGTGCGCACGGCCAGCCCCCCGGCGGTGAAGAGCGCCTCGTCCGCGTCGGTGGTGAGCACGTGCGGGCGGTTGCCGTGACGGTCCCCGAAGAGCCCCGGGCGGCCCAGCGCCACGATCGCGGTCTGACCGGGCTGAAGGGTGACGCGCAGGGTGACCAGGTCGCCGTCCTCGGTGTACCGGGCGAGCCGCACGGCCTCGCCGGTCCACGGGTCGAGGAGATACGGCACGGTGGTGCGGCCCCGGGTGCGGCGCAGGGTCACATCGTGGTCGATCGCGGCCACCGCGGGCTTGACGGTCTCGGCGTGCTTGCCGTTGCAGAGGTAGTAGAAGTCCGCCTCGGCGGTGACCCGGTGCGCGTTGAGCAGTGTGGAGGAGGTGGCGTGGGTGACGTCGGGAGTGACGCCCAGGGCGGCGAGGGCGTCCCCGACGGCCGTCTTGTCGGTGACCCGGACGACGTGCGGCAGGGCGAGCAGCCGGTCCAGGGTCTCGCGCAGCCGCTCCGTCTCGCCGTCGGCCGGCACGCCCGGGGTCTGCGCCTGGTCGAAGGCGCCGAGCAGCACCACCGGCAGCCCCTTCTCGGCCAGGGCGAGCAGCTTCTTCGCGTCGGCGGCGGCGAGGGTGGGCGTGGCGGAGTAGAAGAAGTCGCCCTCGACGAAGAGCGCCTTGTAGGCGGGTCCGTCCGGGGCGAGCCGGCCGCCGCGGACGGTGGCGTTGCGCAGGTCCAGGAGGGGGCCGCTGACGAACTGGTGGCTCCAGCCGAGCGGTACGCCGGTGGCGGTGAACCAGGAGGCGCCGATGCCGGTGGCGGTGTAGCCGGTCTGCCGGAAGATCGCCACGTCGGCGCGGGCGGTGCCGGACTGCAGGACGCGGTGCACGCGGCCCAGATAGCCGGCGATGTCCGGGAGGTGGTCCCAGGTGGGCTGGCGCGGGCCCCAGGACTCGCCGTAGCCGGGGGCGCCGTTGTACGGGCTGAAGGCGGCGAAGCCGGGCCAGCCGGCCGACGGGGCACTGGCGTAGGAGAAGCCGTGGACGACCGTCTGGTTGACGCCGGCGGCGTAGGCGCCGCCCATGGTCCGCAGGAACCGGTCCCAGGTGGTGCTGTACGCCGACCCGTTGTAGGCACCCGCCTCGCAGGAGAGCACCGTGTGGCCCGCCATGTCCCGGCCGCCGGCCAGGCACCGGTAGTCGTCGAGGTTCTTGAAGCCGAGCGACTCGCCCTCGGCGATGTCGAGGATCGCGGCCGAGGCGATGGCGTCGGTCTGCAGTCCGTACGGCTGGGCGCGCACCCGCATGCCCAGGTCGTGCGCCCAGTCGCGCAGGGCCGCCACGTGGTGGCGGTTGAGCAGGCCGGAGACGGTCTCCCAGAAGTCGTGCCGGATCTGGCGGGTGACCTGGGCCTCGAAGGCGAACACCTGGTTGGAGTCGTCGAGGACGAGGGCCGGCAGGTACGGGAGCAGCGGGCGTCCGGTGTGTTCCTCGAACGCCTCGGGCAGCTTGCGCGTCCAGACCAGTGCGTCGGTCTCCAGTTCGACGGAGTCCTCGAAGAACGCGCCGCCCGCCGCCTTCAGCAGCCGCCGCAGGGTGGGCGTCAGCAGGTTCCGCTCCCAGTACTCCGTGACCGCCGCCGTGCCCGCCGGGCTGAAGTGGTCCACGACGTGGGCGGCGGGCGAGGAGTGCGGGCCGGACTCGGGCTGCTGGCCCGAGCCGCGCTCCCAGTAGGAGATCAGCACCCACTCGCCGTCCGCGGGGGCGGTCCAGGTGAGCGTGGAGTCGGTGACGGTGGCGGTGAGGTCCTGGACGCTGTCGAGGTCCAGTCCGGTCTCCTTGCGGGTGGAGTTGGCGGTGTTCACCCGGGCCGCCTGCACGGCGAGGAGCGTCTGCTCGGTCACGCCGGAGGCCGGTGCGTGCACGGGGGGCGGGACAGGACCCCGGTAGGTGGCGCCGGCGGATACCGGGGCGCGGCCGTGCGCGAGTTCACGGACGGCGGCCGGGTCGTCCGGGGACAGTCCGGGGACGGCGGTCGGCCAGCTCGGGCCGAGGGTCAGGTCGACGGTGAGCCCGCGTCGGGCCGCCCGGCGCAGCGCCGCCTCGACACCGTCCCGCCAGGGTCTGCTGCCCCAGCCGTGACCGGCGGGGTCCAGCACCGACTTGTCGCTGATGCTGTGGTGCACGGCGGCGATCTCGACGCCGCCGAAGCCGGCGTCGGCGATCTGGTCGATCTCCCGGGCGATCTCGTCGGGGTCCACCAGGCCGTCCGGCCACCACCAGCGGAACTTCGGGCGCACCGAGCGCGGCGGCTCGGCGAACCAGGCGGCACCGGGGGCCTGGCCGGCCGAGGCCGGGAGGGCGGCGGCGGGGCGGGCCGACGCGCCGGGCGCCGAGACGCCGACCGCCGCGACGGCGCCCGCGCCGAGCCCGGCGGCCAGGACGAGGCGTCGCGGCATTCCGTCGCGCCGCGCGATGTGTTCTTGCATGGGTGCGCCCTCGGATCCCTCGGAAACTCGCACGTAGGTGTGCTTGTGCGTGAATGAATCGTTTCAATCATGTTTCAGTGCGGGAACGTTAAGTGGCCGGTTATCGCCGGGTCAAGATCCGTGCAGTGGCTTTCTGCGCCGGGTTTTCGCAGCTCGGCGCGCGGGACCGCATGGCGTGCGCCGGGCGGGGAACCCGGCGACGGCTGAAGGACACCACTCGCCGCCCACCTTCCTGGAGCACCCGATGAGTCTTCTGCGCGTAGCCGGCCGTCCGCTGCTGGCCGCCATGTTCGTCACCGGCGGAGTGAACTCGCTGCGTGACCCCGGGGCCGTGGCGCCCCTGGCGGAACCCGTCGTCCGCCCGGTGACCGAGCACGTGGACGCGCTGCCGGACCGCACCGAGCAGCTCGTCCGGCTCAACGCCGCGGTCCAGGTCGCCGGGGGTGTGCTGCTCGGGCTGGGGCGCTTCCCCCGGCTGTCCGCGCTGGCCCTCGCCGCGACGCTGGTGCCGACCACGCTGGCGGCGCACCGGTTCTGGGAGACGGACGACCCGTCCGACCGCGCCCAGCAGCGCATCGAGTTCCTGAAGAACCTCTCCATGCTGGGCGGGCTGCTGATCGCGGCCGACGACACGGGGAGCGCGCCCTCGGTGGTGTGGCGTGGGCGGCACGCGGCGAAGGGGCTGCGCCGGGACGCGCGTCTGGTGCGGCGTTCTGTGCGCAGGACGGCGGGGCCGGCCGCGATGGCGGGGGGCGTGCGGGCGAAGTTGAGTCGCTGACGGATGGCCCCGGACGGCCCGGCCGGGGAAGAAGTACGGCTTGGGGGTGGAGATCGGCAGGAGCCGTTGATCGAGTGGTCGGCGTTCCTGAGCCTGACGGCCTTTCGGCTTCCGTGTCCCTCACGGGGTGTGACCGGGGCACCCGCCGAAGGGCCAATGAGATGATCTTGAAGCCCTGAGCGCTCGGCCCTCGCGTGTCGAAGGAACACGCGCGCTGCTCTGCCGGCGGCAGAACAGCGGCCGGACCGGGCTCGAAGCTCACTACAGTGCAGCCTCATGACCACGATCACGACGCGCACGGTCGAGTACCCGGCGGACGGTTTGACGATGATCGGGCACCTCGCGCTCCCGGCCGGTGCCGACCGCCGGCCCGCGGTGCTGCTCGGACCGGAGGGCATGGGGCTCAGCGACGTCGAGCGCCGCCGGGCCGATGCGCTCGCCGAGCTGGGATATGCGGCGCTGGCCTTCGACCTGCACGGGGGGCGCTATCTGGGTGACCCCGAGGAGATGCTGGCCCGTTGCTTACCCCTGCTCGCTGATCCCGACCGAATGCGGGGCATCGGCCATGCGGCGCTCGACGTGTTGCGCGCCGAGCCGCGGACCGACCCCGAGCGGATCGCCGCCGTCGGCTACGGCACCGGGGGCGCCATCGCGCTGGAACTCGGGCGCGACGGGGTCGACCTGCGCGCGATCGGGACCGTCAACGCCACCACCACGGGCCGGCCGGGCGAGGCAGCGCGCATCCGCTGCCCGGTGTGGGCCGGGGTCGGGTCGCAAGACCCGATCATGCCGCCCGCGCAACGGAACGCGTTCACCGCCGAGATGCAAGCCGCGGGCGTCGACTGGCGCCTCACTGTCTACGGCGGCGCCTTGCACGCCTTCCACCACCCGCCGGTCGACCACCCCGCGGTCCCCGGCGTCGGCCACCACCCACAGCACGCGCGGCGAGCCTGGCGCGACGTCGTCGACCTGCTCGCCGAGTGCCTGCCCGTGACGGAGGATCTGGGGGCATGACCCCGGCGCGTCGTGCGGAGTGCCGGGGTTCAGCGGAGTGCCGGGGTTCAGCGGCCGGCTCGGGCGGCGGCCGGGGAAGATCCGGGGGTAATCCCGGCTGATGGCAGGGGTGTCGGCGGGCAGGGCCTGGAGGTAACCGAGCGGGAGGCCCGCTCCGCCTCTCGGCGCCGGCCTGGTCACTTGCTGTCGGACGGGCGCACGGTTTCCACGTGTGAGATCCAGGTGGTGAGCAGTCCCTCAAGTGCCTGGGTCTCGGCGGGCGTCAGCAGGCTCAGCAGGCGGCGTTCGTTGCGCATGTGGTCGGTGAACGCCTGGTCGATCAGTTCGCGACCGGGCCGGGTGAGGGCCACGATCCGGCCGCGCTGATCGTCGTCGGAACGGCGGCGGGTGACGAGTCCGGCCCGCTCCAGGCGGTCGATCCGCTTCGTCATCGCGCCGGTGGTGACCATGGTGTGCGCGGCGAGTTCGCCGGGCGCGCGCTCATAGGGCTCACCGGCGCGGCGCAGTGCGCACAGGACGTCGAACTCTCCCTCGCTGAGTCCGTAGCGCCCGTAGACGAGGCAGAGTTCTTCGGTGAGGTGGTCGGCCAGGCGGTGCAGCCGGCCGATCACGCCCTGCGGGGAGATGTCGAGGTCGGGCCGCTCGCGGCGCCAGTCGGCCTGGATGCGGGCCACGCGGTCCAGCGGTCGCGGATCGTCGTCCATGCCTCCATGGTAGCTTCCCGGGAAGCTACATTAGCTTCCATGGAAGCTAATATACGGTGGGTGGCCCTGACCGCTGTCGCACCGGTGGCCTGGGGCGCGAACTACTACGTCACCCATGCCTTCCTGCCACCCGACAGCCCCCTCTACGGAGCGGCTCTGCGGGCGCTGCCCGCCGGCCTCGTCCTGCTGGGCCTGTGCGGACAGCGACCGCGCGGTGCGTGGTGGTGGCGGTCCGCGGTGCTCGGGCTGCTCAACGTGAGCGTGTTCTTCGTGCTCGTCTACGCCGCCTCACAGCTCCTCCCGACGAGCATCGCCTCGACCGTCATGGCGATGTCCCCGCCGGCCATGATGCTCATCGCCTGGGCCCTCGTCTCCGAGCGGCCGGGCATCGCGCACCTGGCCGGCGCCGCGACCGGGCTCGGCGGGGTCTGCCTCATGCTGCTCACCGGGACGGAAGGAGTGAGCGTGCCGGGAGTCCTCGCCTCGGCGGCGGCCATGCTCGTGTCGGCCTTCGGCCACATCCTGACCAAACGGTGGAACGACAGCGGTACTGACGTGCTCGCCTCGACCGCCTGGCAACTGACCGCCGGCGGGCTGTTCCTGCTGCCGGTCGCCGCAGCCGTGGAGGGCCCGCCGCCCGCACTCTCCGCACCGGCGCTCCTCGCGTTCGGCTACGTCACCCTCGTCGCCACCGCGCTGGCCTTCGCCGCCTGGTTCACCGGGCTACGGCACCTGCCCGCGGGGACCGTGGGCCTGGTCGGACTGCTCAACCCTGTCACCGGCGTGCTGCTCGGTACGGCGGTGGCCGGAGATGTACTGACAGTCCAGCAGTTGTGCGGGCTGGCACTCGTCCTGGCCGGAGTCGTCCTGGGACGCCCCGCCCGCGCGGGACGGCGCGGTGGTGGTCGGACTCCTCTCCCGCCCGCACCCGCCCTGGTGAGTGGTCGTGCGCGGCTGACCGCGGAGCCACCGCGAACAGCCCGCGGGGCACCGTCGACCGGCTGTTCGACGAGGTGCGCGCCCGCGCCTGCCGGGCCGAACTGCCCCCGGGGCGGCCGCGGGTGCTGACCGGCGAACGGTTGCGCCCGGCGATCGGGCTCATGCACGCCGAGTTCTGTCACGGCAGCGTCTCCTCGGCGTCGGCGTTCAGCAGGTCCAGGGTGAGGGAGGCGGTCCAGGAGAAGTGGCGGGCGCCTCGGGGGGTGCCGGTGACGGGGTCGACGTACTCGGCGAAACCGGAGTGTCCGGCCTCGGCGAGGAAGCCCCGCCGCAGGCGTGCGGCGTCCGTGTCGAGGCCGTGGACGCGCAGGCCGCGGTGGATCAGCCAGGCCGTGTTGAACCAGGCGGGCCCGCGCCAGTAGCGGTGGGCGTCGAAGGCGGGGCCGGTCAGGTCGTAGCTGGGGACCAGCCGGGTGGCGGGGGCGCGGAAGCGCGGGCCGGTGAGGGTGTCGCGCAGGGAGCGGACGACCTCGGCCGGCAGGTGCGGGACGACGAGCGGGACGAGGCCGGTCACGGCGCCTTCGTCGACCAGGGTGTCGGTGTGCAGGTCGCGGACGCGGAACAGGCCGGCGTCGGCGTCCCAGAGCCGGGTGACCAGATGCCGGGTGAGGGCGTCGGCGCGTGCGGTGTGCGGGGTGTCGTCGCGTCCGAGGACGCGGGCCATGGCGGCGAGGGCGCGTTCGCTCACGATGAGCAGCGCGTTGAAGCAGGGATCCTCGACGGCGAAGGCGTGCCGGGTCGCGCGGTCGTCGTAGCCGGCCTCGCGGTAGTCGGCCGCGAGCCGGACGTAGCGGCCGTAGTCGAGGTCGGTGGGGCGGTCGGCGGAGCGGCCGTGGTCGAGGTCGGCGCGCCGGAAGGTTCCGGGCAGGGCGGGTTCGACGCGGGCCAGGGCCCGGTCCCAGCAGGGGCTGTTGTCGGTGCCCGGCTCCCAGGGGTGGACGGCCGCCGCGAGGCCGCCGCCGCCGAGGTCGCGCCGGGTGAGGAGGTAGTCGTGCCAGGCGGTGAGGCGGGGGTGGACCCGGTCGAGGAAGCCGCGGCGGCGGGACTCCTCCGGGTCGGCCCGGTGCACCAGCCAGGCGGCCAGGGCGTGCACGGGAGGCTGGACGATGCCCGAGGTCTCCGGGGCCGCGGGCGCTCCGGAGACCTGGCCGGCCTGGGAGGAACGCCAGAAGCTCGGGCTCGGGAAGTACGCGTCCTCGGGCACCGCCGGGCTGAAGACGATGTGCGGGATGCGGCCGTCGGCCCACTGGGCGGCGAGCAGCGACTCCAGTTCGCGCTGGGCGCGATGGGCCGAGAGATGGCGCAGTCCTACGGCGACGAAGGCGGAGTCCCAGCTCCACTGATGGGGGTAGAGCGTGCGGGAGGGGACGGTGGAGGCGCCGGTCCAGTTGGCGAGGAGCACCTGGGACGCGCCGCGCCGCAGGGCGTCGGCGTCGATGTCGCCGGGCGCGGGAGCGCCTGGCCGGTCGAGAAGCGCCGAGGCGGCCGGTGACCGGGTGAGGAGTGACGGATCGAGTCGCGACTGGTCGAGAAGCGACTGGGCGCCAACTGTCCGATCGGGATCAAGTCGTGATTGGCCGAGGAGCGACTTCACCTGCCGGACCTCTTGAGGAGGCCGGGAGCGGCACGGACGGCCTCGACCGGGTCGCCGGGGAGAGGGCACCGCGCGGGGACGACGCCCTCGCCGCGGTGGCCCCCGTCGCCCCCTGCCAGGTCCCAAGTGCGCGTCCGATACGGGCCGGTGCCGCGGTGCACGGCGGCCGGGACGCGCCCGGCCACCTCCACCTGACGAGGGGCGGTGAACTGGACGACGCGTTCCACTGGGGACTCCGGAGAGGGTTGCTGAATGCGGTTGCGTCGACAATATCCACAACTTATGTATTGTCAACACGCAAAACTCCTGCTGTGATGCGTGCCGGGTAGACGTAAGCCGGAGCGAGGACACGCGATGCGCATCAGGACCCTGCGGGCGAGGACGACCGCGGCCGGCGTCACGGCAGCCCTGTCGCTGGGGCTGCTGTCGGGCTGTGCCGGCGGTACCGGGCCGGGGAGACCGGACGGTGAGATCACGGTCTGGTCCCAGGAGAACCTCCCGGACCGGGTCGCCGCGACCGAGAAGGTCATCGACGGGTTCGAGCGGCGGACCGGCGTCGAGGTCCACCTCGTCGGGGTCGACGAGGGACAGATGCCGCAGCTCATCATGTCGGCGGCGGCCTCGGGCACCCTGCCCGACGTCATCGGCGCGGCCCCGATGGGCCAGGTCTGGCAGATGTACACCAACGGGCTGCTGAACACGGACGTCCCGCGGCGGATCATCGGTGAGCTGGGGCGCTCCACCTTCGACGCCAACGCATTGCGGCTGACCTCGGACGGCGCCACCGCCCTCGGGGTGCCGTCCGACGCCTGGCTGCAGCTACTGGTTTACCGCGAGGACCGGTTCGCGCGACAGGCACTGGCCCCGCCCGACACCTACGCCAGGGCGCTGACCGCCGCGAAGGCGCTCACCACGAAAGGCCACGACGGCATGTCGGCGGCCACCGACCCCGGCGACGTGTTCACCTCGCAGAGCTTCGAGAGCCTCGCCCTGGCCAACGACTGCCAACTCGTGGACGGCCGGCACGAGATCGCCCTCGACTCACCGAACTGCGCGACCGCGTTCCGCACCTACGACGAACTGGCCCGTGTCTACGGCGCCCCGGGCACCCAGACCGTCGACTCCACCCGCGCCACCTACTTCGCGGGCCGCTCCTCGATGGTCGTCTGGTCCTCCTTCCTCCTCGACGAACTCGCCGGTCTGCGCGAGGACGCCCGGCCCAGTTGCCCGGAGTGCGCGAAGGACGGCGGGTTCCTCTCCGACAACAGCGGCATCGTCACCGCGATGCGGGGCCCCGACGCCGACGAGCCCGCCCAGTTCGGTGAGATCACCTCC
Organism: Streptomyces ziwulingensis; assembly: GCF_039542605.1. Lineage (NCBI taxonomy): Bacteria > Bacillati > Actinomycetota > Actinomycetes > Kitasatosporales > Streptomycetaceae > Streptomyces > Streptomyces ziwulingensis. Next base: position 54,255 of record NZ_BAABIG010000089.1, on the reverse strand, counting down.
TGGGTGACCACCAGGACGGCCGAGACGGCTGCCTCCCGGGAGTTCATCGAGTACATGATGGGCACCGGCTACGAGGACTGGTTCGGCATGGCACCCGAGGGCAAGATCCCCGTCCGTACGGGGACGGCCGCCGCGCCCGGCCGCTATCTGGACACCTGGCGCCACAGCGACATCGGCGTGGACACCCGCCGGCCCCTGGACGAGGTCTTCCCCAGGAGCCTGCTCGACCAGCTCGCCGCCGGCGTCGGCGCTCTGCGGCGCTGGGGCATCACCCAGGGCGAGGGCGCCCTGGTCGGCGCCACCAACGGCGAGCTGCCCGTGCCCAAGGCCATCGGCGCCATGACCGGCGGCCAGAGTTCCCCCTCCGAGGCGGCACACGACGCCGCCGAAGAGGTCGCCGCGCTCAAGAGGTCACTCCAGTAGCGCTTCACAAGTCACTCCAGCAGCAGTAGCCGCGCGCACGTCACGCCTGCACCTCACGAAGGTCTCCCATGACTCCAGCTCCCGCCGGCGCACCGCAGCGCCGGGACACCGATCCCCGGCCGCCGGACCGGGCCGCGGGCGCGGGCCCGGGCCGCCGGCCGATGACGGCCGCCAGGCGCGCGAATCGCGCGGGCCTCGCGTTCGTCTCCCCCACCTTCCTCGTCGTCCTCGTGGTGGTGGTCCTGCCCATCGCGTGGACGGTGCTGCTGGCGTTCCAGGACGCCAAGCTCGTCGACATCCAGAACATGGGCCTGTTCGGCAACTGGTCCCTGGACAACTTCGACCAGGTCTTCGGCTCGGCCGGCTTCTGGTCCAGTCTGGGCACCACCCTGCTGTACACCGCGGGCGCCACCCTCGGCTCGGTCGTTCTCGGCCTGGCCACGGCGCTCGCACTGCGCAGGCCCTTCCGGGGGCGCGGCCTGCTGCGCGCGGCGATGCTGCTGCCGTACGTCGCGCCCGTCGTCGCGGTCGCCTTCGTCTGGGAGGTGGCGCTGAGCCCGCAGTACGGCGTGGTCAACGACTGGGGGCGGCGCCTGTTCGGCTGGGACGACCCGATCGCCTTCCTGTCCACCCGCGCGTACGAGACGCATCTGCTGGGCCTGCGCTTCGACCTCCCGATGGCGCTGCTGACGGTCATCGCCTTCGAGTGCTGGCGCTACTTCCCCTTCGCGTTCCTGTTCCTCCTCGCCCGGCTCCAGGCGGTCCCCGACGCGCTGGAGGAGGCGGCGCTGGTGGACGGCGCCGCCCCCACCCAGCGGTTCCGGTATGTGCTGCTGCCGCAGTTGATGCCGGTCGTCGCCCTGCTGTGCGTCCTGCGGTTCATCATGACGTTCAACAAGTTCGACGACGTGTACCTGCTCACCGGCGGCGGCGCGGGCACCGACGTCGCGGCCGTGCGGGTCTACGACTTCCTCACCGCCCGCTACGACGTGGGGGCGGCGGCGGCCCAGTCCCTGGTGCTCGCCGGGTCGCTGATGGTCCTGCTGGGCCTCTACTTCAGGTTCTTCGGCACCAAGGTCCAGGAGGAAACGTGACCCGCAAGGCCGCCATGACCAGGGCGCGGTTCGAGGAGCGGCTCTTCGGTGTCCTGCGCCGGCTGGTCATCGCCTTCCTCGTGGTGATCACGCTGCTGCCCTTCTTCTACCTGGTCCTGCTGTCGCTGAAGCCCATCGACGCCCTGCTGCTGGACCCGGGCTCCCTGTGGGTCTCGGCGGAGGACTTCACGCTGACCACCTACCGGGACGTGCTGCGCTCCCCGGACGCGGGCGGCCAGGGCTTCTGGAGGTTCCTGCTCAACTCCGCGCTGGTGTCGCTGGGCACGGTGGCACTGACGCTGGTGGCCGCCGTACCGGGCGCCTACGCCGTCAGCCGCCTGAAGTTCTTCGGCCACCGCCAGGTCAGCGCGCTCTTCCTCGCCGTGTACCTGTTCCCGTCGACCCTGCTGGCCGTCCCGCTCTTCGTGATCTTCGCCCGGATCGGTCTCTCCTCCAGCCTGGTGGGCCTGGCCGTCGTGTACGTCGCCCAGACCGTGCCGGTGTCGATCTACATGCTCAGGAACTACCTGATGACGATCCCTCACTCGATCGAGGAGGCGGCGGCGCTGGACGGCTGCTCGCGGCTGCGCACCGTCCGCGAGGTGATCCTGCCGCTCGCCCTGCCGTCCCTGATGGCGACCGGACTGTACGTCTTCATGATCGCCTGGAACGAGTTCCTGTTCGCCCTGCTCTTCCTGGCCGCCGACCCGGACAAGTGGACGGTGTCCCTGGGGCTGGCGCAGCTCTCCAACGGCATCGAGGTGCCCAAGACGGTGCTCATGGCCGGGTCCGTCGTCCTCACGGTCCCCGTGGTGATCCTGTTCTTCGCCGCCGAACGCCTGCTCACGGAGGGGCTGACGAGCGGCGCCGACAAGAGCTGAGCGCTCCGCGGCGCGCACGCCCCGGCCCTCGCCGGACGGGCCCCGCCCAGCGGCCCGCGCCGAGCGCGCTCGGCGCGGGCCGCCGATGGGTGACCAGGACCCTCAGGTCCACCATCCCTGGCCGCCGCGCCCCAGCACGGCGGGAAGGCTCGGTCCGGGGCGTCCGGTGAAGGAGGCGATGGTACGGGCGAGCCCCTCCTGCCAGGTCACGCCGGGCATCCAGCCGAAGATCTCCCGGGCGAACCCGGTGACCGGCCGGGGCTGCCCGGGGTGTTCCGGCGCCCGGGTGTCGTGTCGCGGCGGGAGGTCGAGCCGGTGAGTTCGATCACCCGGCGGGCGATCTCCAGGGCCGTGGGCCGCTCGTCGCCGCCCAGGTCCACGGGGCGTACCGACCGGCCGGCCGCGACCAGCAGCACGCCGTCGACCAGGTCGTCGACGTAGCACAGGGAGTGCGGGCGGCTGCCGTCCCCGGCGACGGTGACCGGTCCGCCCGCGAGCGCCTGCCGGATGAAGGTGCCCGGCACTCCCCCGTCGTCCGTCCGCATCCGGGGGCCGCAGGTGGTGAACAGGCGCACGATGCCGGCGTTCGCGCCGGGGACGCCCGCGCGGGCGGCGACCAGTGCCTCGGAGAAGCGGACGGCCTCGGCGTGCGCGGCGTGCGGGCCGCAGAGGTCGGTGTCGTGCCCTTCGTCCGCGCGCGGCGGGCAGGGCGGCGGCGCGGAGGCGAGCAGGAAGCGGGCGCCGTCCCGGTCGGCGACGGCCAGCGCGGCCCTGGTGCCCGCGCCGGCGGCCTCCAGGATCTCCAGCGGCCGCTCGGGCCAGGCGGCCGGCCTGCCGGGCCCGGCCAGGTGCAGGACCAGGTCGTACGGTCCGCCGCGCGGGTCCGCCGGGGCCGGAGCGGCGACGTCGCGCTCCAGGAAGCGGAAGCCGGGCCGGCCGGCCAGGTGGGCCACGTTCTCGGCCCGGCCGGTGGAGAGGTCGTCCAGGCAGTCGACCCCGACACCCGCGTCGAGCAGCCGGGTGCACAGGTGCGAGCCGAGGAAGCCCGCGCCGCCCGTGACCAGGGCGCGGTCCCAGGGCGCCCGGTCCCGTGACCTCGTGGTGAACGCCGCCATCGGCATCATGCGGACGACCTTCCTTCCCCGGCGCGGAGCCGAGAAGCGCGTCACGGGTGCCCCACCGGGTCACTCTCATGCTCCGCCGACCGCCGCGCGGCGGGCACCCCGTGCGCACCCTGTCCGCCCCGCGTCTGTGAGCAACCGCACTCGGGGCGCCAACTGAGCGCGCCTGCGGGCTGGTTGGCGGGGGCGGGGGCCGTGCCGTGCACCGCTTCGAAACGGCTCCGCGGTCCCTTCTGCCACCATGGTCGGCGCCGTACCGCGGCCTCGTGGAGCAACCGTGCAGCGCAGCCGGCCCTCCCGCTCCGGTCCCCCTCCCCCTCAGGGCCCTCCCGGCTCGTCTCCGAGTGACGCACTTGTCTTCCTCCCCTGTCTCCGCGCCGCCCGTCCCGGTACCGGCGGCGCGCTCGCCCTGGCGGTCCCTGCGGTACCGCTCGATGCGCTGCTGGTCCGTCGCGAACCTCGTGTCGAACGCCGGTACCTGGATGCAGCTCACGGTGCAGAACCTGCTGGTCCTGCAGATCAGCGGGTCCGCCGCCGCCACCGGTCTCTCCATGTCGGTGCAGGCCGCGCCCGCCCTGCTGATCAGCGTCTTCGGCGGTGCCGCCGTCGACCGCTGGCCGCGCAAGGTGACGGCCGCCGTCAGCCAGGCCCTCCTGGGCGCCATCGCCTTCACGACGGCGGTCCTGGTGACGCTGGACCGGCTCGACATGACGTCCCTGATGGCACTGGCCGCCGTGACCGGCGTCATCGCCACCGTCGACGGCCCGGCGTGCTCGCTGCTGGGCAACGATCTCGTCCCGCCCGAGGACGTGCCCTCCGCGATCGGGGTGGGCGCCCTGGTCCACCAGGCGGGCCGGCTCACCGGAGCCGCTCTGGCCGGTGTGACGGTCGGCTTCCTCGGAACGGCCGCCGCCTACGCCGCCAACGGCCTGTCCTTCCTCGTCGTGGCCTGCGTCATCCCGTTCCTGCGCCCCGCGCCGGGCGCGGTGCGGGCGGCGGCCGGAGCGGCGGCGCGCGGCACCTCCGGGCGGCCGGGCGGGCAGGACGGGCAGGACGGGCAGGACGGGATGAGCGTGCGGCAGGGGCTGGCCTTCTTCGTACGCCGGCCCCGGCTGCTGGCGCTGGCCGGGGTCACCGGCATCAGCACGGTCTTCGGCCGGAACTACCAGCTCACCCTGGCCGTGCTCGTCACCGGGCCGCTGGCCGGCGGCGCCGGGGCGTTCGGCACGGTCTCCACGGTCCTCGCGGCCGGCGGCATCGTCGGTGCCGTCCTGGGGGCCCGGCTGCGACGGCCGTCGGTGCGGGTGGTGGGCGCGCTGGCGGCGGTGGGCGGGCTGCTCCAGGTGGTGGCCGGACTGTCACCGTCGATGGCGGTACTCCTGATCATGGTGCTGCCGATGGCCGTGGTGGAGTCCGTCTCCGACACCGCCGGTACGGCCGTCCTCCAGACCGACCCGCCCGCCCACCTGCGCGGCCGGGTGCTCGGGGTGTGGGGCAGCGTCGGGACGGTGTGGGGCCTGGGCGGGCCGCCGGCGCTGGGGCTGCTGATGGAGTGGGCCGGGACGCGCGGTGCGCTGGTGACGGGCGGACTGCTCGTCGCCGGCGCCATCGGCGCGGGCCACCTGCTGCACCGGCGCCGCGGCACCGCCCCCGCGGCCGTACGGACCGAGGAGCACGGCCTGCCGGTGGCGCACCCGGTGCTGAGCCCGGCCGCCTGACCCACCCGCGACCGGGACCGGGCGAGGGGCGACAGCCGGCCCTGGTACCGGGCGGCGGGCCGGGGCGGACCCGCCACCGGGTGCGACGCGGCGGGGCCGGGGACCCGGGTGCCGTGCCCGGGTGGGATGATCCTGGGCGTTTGCCGATCATGGAGCCTGACCGGCCCGCAGACACTCGTCGACCTCCGAGGGGGACCCGCTGAGCGCCACCGTCATCTCCGAGGCCGTCTCCGTCGTGCTGCTGCTCGGCGTGCTGGTCTTCGCCGTCGTACGCCCCCGGGGCCTGCCGGAGGCGGCGGTCGCGGTGCCCGCCGCCGCGCTGGCCGTGGCGCTCGGGGTGGTCACCCCGGACGCGGCCTGGGAGCAGATCCGCAGCCTGCTGCCGGTCGTCGGTTTCCTGGCGCTGGTGCTGGTGCTGGCGCACCTGTGCGCGAAGGAGGGCCTGTTCGAGGCCGCGGGCGCGATCGTGGCCCGCCGCTGCGGAGGCAGTCCGCACCGGCTGCTGGGCGGCGTGTTCGTGGTGGCCTGCGCCGTCACGGCCGTACTCAGCCTGGACGCCACCGTGGTGCTGCTGACACCCGTGGTCCTGGCCACCGCGGCGCGGGCCGGTGCCCTGGCCCGTCCGCATGTGTACGCGACGGCGCACCTGGCCAACTCCGCCTCACTGCTGCTGCCGGTCTCCAACCTGACCAACCTGCTGGCGTTCACCGCGAGCGGGCTGAGCTTCACCCGGTTCGCCGCGCTGATGGTGCTGCCGTGGCTGGCCGCGATCGCCGTGGAGTACGCCGTCTTCCGCCGCTTCTTCCGCCGTGACCTGGCGGTGCCCGTCGCCGAGGGTCCCGCCCGCAAGGAGCCGGCCGGCGAGCCGAGGGTGCCCCGGTTCACGCTGGTGGTCCTCGCGCTGACGCTGGCCGGGTTCGCCGTCACCTCACCGCTCGGGCTGGAGCCGGCCTGGGCGGCGCTCGCCGGTGTGCTGGTGCTGGGCGGCCGGGCGCTGCTGAGGCGGCACGCCACCCCCCGGGAGCTGGTGGGTGCCGCCTCGCCGCTGTTCTGCCTGTTCGTCCTGGCCCTGGGCGTCGTCGTGCAGGGTGTGGTGGCGGGCGGCCTGGCCACCGGGCTGGCCCGCGTCCTGCCGTCCGGCGAGTCGCTGCCGGCGCTGCTCGGGGTCGCGGCGGTGGCCGCGGTGCTGGCCAACCTCATCAACAACCTGCCGGCCGTCCTCGCCCTGCTGCCGCTGGCCGCCCCGCTCGGTCCCGGCCCCGTCCTCGCGGTGCTGATCGGGGTGAACCTGGGTCCCAACCTGACCTATGTGGGGTCACTGGCCACCCTGCTGTGGCGGCGCATCCTGCACGACCACGGCAGCGCCGCCGACCTGGGCCGCTTCACCCGGCTCGGGCTGGCCACCGTGCCGGCCACGCTGGTCGCCGCCACCGTGGCCCTGTGGGGCGCCCTGCGCCTCATCGGCACCTGAAGCAGGCCGTGACCGACCCGTCCGCCGCTCCCGGGGCGGGCCGGGTCACCAGGGCTGGGGGGCGAGGGCGGGCCGGCGGACGGCCTCGGCGGCGTCCCGCAGGTGCAGGGCCACGGTGATCAGGGCGCGCAGGGCGGAGGGCCGCAGGTTCTGGGCGCTCTCGGCGGCCAGCACCAGCAGACAGGCGGCGGCCTGCTCGACCGCGGTGACGGAGAGTTCGAAGTCGGCGCTGCCCGCGCTCCGAAAGGCGCGCCAGGGCGCGGCGGCCCCGTCGATGGCGCGCTGCACGGCGTGTTCGAGGTGCTGCGCGGCCTGTTCGCACACGGGGGCCGGAAGGATGATCGTGCGGGGGTACGCGGAACTGGTCATGGTCCCACTTCTCCCCGTGCCGGGGCCGTCCGATGGGCGTGTCCGGGCTGATTCACCGGGTCGGCGGGTCGGGCGGGCGAGCCGCCGGGCGCCCGGCACGGCCCCGCAGGGCCCGCCCCGGCAGCCGTAGGGTGGGTGCCGTGGACGCGATCACCGCCCCTGGCGGCTCCTTCGACGGCGGCGAGGGCCCCGGTGCCGCGGCGGCCCGGCTGACGGGGCGGACGGTGACCGGTGAGCGCCCGGTGTCCGCGCGGCTCACCGAGGTGACCCTCGACGACGGGCGGGCGGTGATGGTCAAACGCGGGGAGCCGGCGGCGGTCCGCGCGGAGGCGGCGGGGCTGCGCTGGCTGGCCGCCGCCGGTGCGGTCGGGATCGCCCCGGTGCGCGGTGCGGACCGGTCCTGGCTGGTGACGGACCTGGTGGCGGAGGGTCCGCCGGGCGCCGGGGCCGCCGCCCGGTTCGGACGGGAGCTGGCCGCGCTGCACGCCTCGGGCGCCCCCGCCTTCGGCGCCGCCCCGCCCGGCGGGCCCGAGGAGGCGTACATCGGCGACGCGCCGATGCGCAACGCGCGCTCCGCCGACTGGCCGCGCTGGTACGCGGAGCACCGGGTGCTGCCCTATCTGCGCCGCGCGGTCGACGCCGGCACCGTGACGCCGGCCGAGGCGACCGAGGTCGAACGGGTCTGCGAACGGCTGCCGGGTCTGGCCGGGCCTCCCGAACCGCCGGCCCGGCTCCACGGCGACCTGTGGAACGGCAACGTGCTCTGGGGCGCCGACGGGGCGGTCCGGCTGATCGACCCGGCCGCGCACGGCGGGCACCGGGAGACCGACCTGGCGATGCTGCGCCTCTTCGGCTGCCCGCACCTGGAGACGGTCCTGGACGCCTACCGGGAGGCCGCGCCGCTCGGCCCCGGCTGGTCCGCGCGCGTCGGTGTGCACCAGCTCTTCCCGCTGCTGGTGCACACCGTGCTGTTCGGCCGCGGCTATGCCGGGCGGGCCCTGGCCGTCGCCCGCGACGCCCTGTCCGGATGAGCGCCCGGGTGGCAGCCCGAGCGGACGCCCGGCCGGGTGCCCGCTGAGGGTGGTCAGCGGGTGACGACGTGCCGCTCGTTCGGCACGCAGTGGGTCATGGTGAGGCCCTCGACGTCGCGCGGCGGGTTCTTGCCGAGGTGGGCGAGCCGCTCGCGGTCCTCGTCGGTGAGGTCCTGGCTCGCCAGCGGCCGCAGGCCCGCCACGTCCTCGGGGCCGATCCCGAGCCCTTCGCCGACCCGGAGGCCGAGGTCGTTCTCGACCAGCAGGAAGTGCCACACCATGCGCTCCCGCACCGGCCGGTCGCACTGCGAGAGCAGGTCGACGAAGTTCTTCACCAGGTCGTCCCGCTCCCACTCCTCCAGCAGCAGATAGCGCTGCCCGGCCTGGAGGTAGTCGTTGGTGCGCGGGATGCGCTTGCGGGTGACCCGGCCGACGATCTCCGGGCCCTGCTCGTCGTGGGTCGGGTACTGGTCCTCGCGCAGCCCGCCGGTGATCGACGGCTCGTAGTTGACGATCGGGTTCTCGCCGCCGCCGTCCTGGTGGTACGCCATCTGGCCGTCGCGCTGGTTGGTGCGCACCTCGGCGTTCTTGGCCTGGTTGACGGGGAGCTGGAGGTAGTTCGAGCCGACCCGGTGGCGCTGGGTGTCGCTGTACGAGAAGGTCCGGCCGACCAGCATCTTGTCGTCGGAGAAGTCCAGGCCGTCGACGAGGACGCCGGTGCCGAAGGAGATCTGCTCGTTCTCGGCGAAGTAGTTCTCCGGCATCCGGTTCAGCACGATCCGGCCGACCGGCTTCGGCGGGAACTCCTGCTCGGGCCAGGTCTTGGTGTCGTCCAGCGGGTCGAAGTCCAGCTCCGGGTGGTCGTTGTCGTCCATCATCTGGACGACCAGCTCCCACTCCGGGTAGTCGCCGCGGGCGACGGCCTCGTAGAGGTCCTTGGTGGCGTGGCCGGTGGAGTCGGCCTGCACGTTGGCGGCGTCCTCCTCGGTCATGCTGCGCACGCCCTGCTTGGGCAGCCAGTGGTACTTGACCAGCTTGGTGTCGCCGGCCGCGTTGACCCATTTGTAGGTGTTGACGCCGAAGCCCTGCTGGTGGCGGTAGTCCGCCGGGATGCCGCGCGGGCTGAACAGGTTGACCAGCATGTGCATGCACTCGGGCGTCTGCGACATGAAGTCGAAGATGCGCCGGGGCTGCTGCTCGAAGGTGACCGGGTCGGGCTTGAGCGCGTGGATGACGTCCGGGAACTTGATGGCGTCCCGGATGAAGAAGACGCCCAGGTTGTTGCCGACCAGGTCCCAGTTGCCGTCCTCGGTGTAGAACTTCACGGCGAAGCCGCGCGGGTCCCGGGCCGCCTCGGAGGAGTCGCGTCCGCCGATGACGGTGGAGAAGCGCAGGGCGATGTCGGTGCGCTTGCCGCGCTCCTGGAAGAGCTTGGCCCGGGTGTACCGGTCGACGGGCTCGTCGCCCCAGGCGCCGTACGCCTCGAAGTAGCCGTACGCCGTCACGCCGCGGGCGTGGACGACGCGCTCGGGGATGCGCTCCCGGTCGAAGTGGCTGATCTTCTCCAGGAACTGGTAGTTCTCCAGCGTGGCGGGCCCGCGGGCGCCGACCGTGCGCTGGTTCTGGTTGTCGTAGACCGGGTGCCCCTGGCGGTTGGTGAGCACCTCGCGGTCGTCACCGGGGGCGGGGCCCTGGCTCGATACGTCGGTCATATCTCTCTTCGGCTCCTTCTGCTCGTGGCCGCCGCGGGCGGGGCGGGTGCGGGGGCGGCGGCCGTCGGCCGGTCGCACGGACGGCCCGGGTACCCGGCCGCGCGGAGTCACTCACCTGTGACGGTCGCACGCGCGGGGGCGGGGCGCGACTGGCCGGTCAGGGCCGTTCGGCGCATCGTGGAGTCATGATCCTCATCGCCGCGCGCCGCGCCGTCCGGCCGGACGGCGCCGAGGAGCGGCCGGTCGTGGCGGGCCGTTCGCCCCGGCCGCCCGGGCACCCCACGTACGTGTCCCGGTGGGACTCATGTCTCGCCGGGACATGTGTCCCACTGGGACATTTACGGGTGTACGATCGTCCGCATGACGGCAGCGAAGCCCATGGACGTCCCCGAGGACCGGCGCCGGCGCAAGGCGCTGCGGACCCGGGACGCGCTCGCGGCCGCGGCCTGCGACCTGATCCTGGAGCACGGGCCGGCGGCCACCACGGTGGAGGCCGTCGCCGAGCGCGCCGCCGTCACCCGCCGCACCTTCAGCCGGTACTTCGCCGGCAAGGAGGACGCCGCCCTCGACTTCGTCCGCCGCGACGGCGACCGCGTCAACGCCCTGCTGCGCGCCCGTCCCGCCGACGAGCCCCCGCTGACGGCGTACCGCGGGGCCGTGCGCGGGTGGCTGACCGACCAGGAGGACCCGGCCTGGCACGTGCGGCCGCGCATGCGCCGGCTGCTGGCCCTGGTCGACAGCGAGCCCGTGCTCTTCGCCGCCTACCAGCGCATAAGGGTCGACGCCCAGGAGGAGTCGGTCCGTATCGTCGCCGCCCGGCTCGGCGCGGACGAGGGCGACATCCGCCCGGCCGTCGTCGTCGACGCCGCCGCCGGAGTACTCGTCGCCGCGCTGCGGGTCTGGGCCCGCGGCGGCGACCGGAACCCGGGAGCCGCAGACCTCGCCGCCCTCGTGGAGCGGGCCTACGACGCCCTCACCTCGGAGATCGCGTCCGCGACCCCCGACAGCACCACGGAAGAGTGAAAGCACCATGAGCACTTCGGTCACCCCCGTCACCGACTACGGAACCGAGTTCTCCGGCAAGACCGCGCTCGTCACCGGCGCCGCCTCCGGCATCGGCCTGGCCACCGCCCGCCGCCTCGGCGCCGGCGGCGCGCGGGTCGTCATCGCCGACTACAACGCCGAGGGCGCCGAGCAGGCCGCCGCCGACCTGAAGGCGGCGGGCATCGAGGCCGCCGCCGTCGCGCTGGACGTGACCCGCCCCGAGTCCGTCGAAGCGGCCGTCACGTTCACCGTCGACACCTTCGGCGGCCTGGACCTGGCCGTGAACAACGCGGGCATCGGCGGCCCCAGCGCCCCGACCGGCGAGTACGACATCGAGGCGTACAGCCGCGTGATCCGCACCAACCTCGACGGCGTCTTCTACTCGATGCGCTACGAGATCCCGGCCATCGAGGCCGCGGGCGGCGGCGCCATCGTCAACGTCGCCTCCATCCTCGGCTCGGTCGGCTTCGCCGGCTCCCCCGCGTACGTGGCCGCCAAGCACGGCGTGGTCGGCCTGACCAAGGCCACCGCCGCCGAGTACGCCGCCAGGGGCATCCGGGTCAACGCGGTCGGCCCCGGCTTCATCGACACCCCGCTGCTGAAGACGATGGACCAGGACGCCTACGCCGGCCTCGTCGCCCTGCACCCGGCCGGCCGCCTCGGCACCTCCGAGGAGGTCGCCGAGCTGATCGCCTTCCTGCTCTCGGACCGGGCGTCCTTCGTCGCCGGCAGCTACCACCTGGTCGACGGCGCCTACACCGCCGTCTGAGTCCCGTCCGTCACAGGGGGAGACGAAGAGAACGAAGGAGTTCGACCATGAAGGCACTGCAGTACCGCACCATCGGGGCACCCCCCGAGGTGGTCACGGTCCCCGACCCCGAACCCGGTCCCGGACAGGTGCTGTTGAAGGTCACCGCCGCCGGCGTGTGCCACTCCGACATCGCCGTGATGGAGTGGCCCGCCGAGGGCTTCCCGTACGAGCTGCCGCTCACCCTCGGCCACGAGGGCGTCGGCACGGTCGCCGCGCTGGGCGACGGCGTGAGCGGTCTGCGCGAGGGCGACGCGGTCGCCGTCTACGGCCCCTGGGGCTGCGGCACCTGCGTCAAGTGCGCGGAGGGCAAGGAGAACTACTGCCTGCGCGCCGACGAACTGGGCATCCACCCGCCCGGCCTCGGCCGCCCCGGGTCGATGGCCGAGTACCTGCTCATCGACGATCCCCGCCACCTGGTCCCGCTGGACGGCCTCGACCCGGTCGCGGCGGTGCCGCTGACCGACGCCGGGCTCACGCCGTACCACGCCATCAAGAAGTCCCTGCCGAAGCTCGGCCCGGGCTCGACGGCGGTGGTCATCGGCACCGGCGGCCTCGGGCACGTCGCCATCCAGCTCCTGCGCACGCTGACCTCCGCCCGGGTGATCGCCCTCGACGTGAGCGAGGACAAGCTGCGCCTGGCGCGCGAGGTCGGCGCCCACGAGACGGTGCTCTCCGACGCCGGGGCGGTCGACGCGGTCCGCCGCCTCACCGGGCCGGTCGGCGCCCAGGCCGTCTTCGACTTCGTCGGCGTGGCGCCGACCGTCAGGACCGCGGCGGGCGTCGCGGGCGTCGAGGCCGACGTCACACTGGTCGGCATCGGCGGGGCGCCGCTCCCGGTCGGCTTCGGCCTCACCCCCTTCGAGGTGTCGGTCTCGGCACCGTACTGGGGCAGCCGCAGCGAGCTGATGGAGGTGCTGGCGCTGGCCCGCGCCGGAGCGGTGTCGGTGCACACCGAGACCTACTCCCTCGACGACGCCCCGCTCGCCTACGCCCGGCTCCACGAGGGCAAGGTCAACGGCCGCGCGGTGATCCTGCCCAACGGCTGACCGCCGGCGTCCGGGAACCGGCCGGGCGGGGCGGAGAGTACGCCAACTCCCGTTCCCTGCCCGGCCTTTGCGGTCACCGCCGAGTAGAGTCCGCCCGGACGCGTCCGTCGTCCGGAGGAGAACCGTCGTGATCCCGACCGACCGCATCGCCCTCGACCCGTTCGGCGCCGACATCCCCGCCGAGAGCGCCCGGCTGCGCGCCCTCGGACCGATCGTCCCCGTGGAGCTGCCCGGCGGGATACCGGCCTGGGCGCCCACCGACCACGACACGCTCAAGAAGCTGATCCTCGATCCCCGGGTGAGCAAGGACCCGCGCCCGCACTGGCGGCTGTGGCCGGAGATCGGCGACCACCCGTCCTGGGCCTGGATCCTGGGCTGGGTCGGTGTGGTCAACATGCTCTCCACCTACGGCTCCGAACACACCCGGCTGCGCAGACTGGTCGCGCCGAGCTTCACCCACCGGCGTACCGAGGCGATGCGGCCCCGGGTGGAGGCGCTCACCGCCGAGCTGCTCGACGCCCTCGACGCGTCCGGTGCCGAAGTGGTCGACCTGCGGGAGCACTTCGCCCACCCGCTGCCGATGCGGATGATCTGCGAACTCATCGGGGTGCCCGAGGAGATGTGGGAGGACACCGGGCGGTTGATCGCGGCCGTCATGGACACCTCCGACCCGAGCCCCGAGCACGCGGCGTCCGTGCAGACGCAGATCGGCACGGTGCTGCCCGCGCTGATCGCGCACAAGAGCGCGCACCCCGGTGACGACCTGACCACCGAGCTGATCCGGGTCCGGGACGAGGACGGCGACCGGCTCACCGACGAGGAGCTGCTGCACACGCTGCTGCTCGTGATCGGGGCCGGTTTCGAGACGACCGTGAACCTCATCGGCAACGCGGTCGTCGCCCTGCTGACGCACCCCGGGCAGCGGGAGGCGGTGTGCGCCGGCCGGATCGGCTGGGACGCGGTCGTCGACGAGACGCTGCGCGCGCACCCGTCGATCGCGTCGCTGCCCCTGCGCTTCGCCGTCACCGACCTCACGGTCGGCGAGGTCACCGTTCCGGCCGGGGACGCCCTCGTCACGACGTACGCCGCCGCCGGGCACGATCCCGGCCGCTACGGGCCCGACGCGGACCTCTTCGACGCCACCCGCGAGGCCGGCGACCATCTGGCCTTCGGCATCGGGGTGCACCGGTGCGTCGGCGCGCCGCTGGCCCGGGTGGAGGCCCTGACGGCGCTGCCCGCCCTGTTCGAGAGGTTTCCCCGGCTGCGGCTGGCGGGGCCCGCCGAGGAGCTGCGGCAGGTGCCGTCGTTCATCGTCCAGGGCTGGCGGGAGATCCCGGTGCGGCCGCGCGGCTGAGCCGGGCCGTCGAGGCCGCGGAGGCGCGACCGGTCCCCCGTTCCGGTCGTGCCCCGCGGACCCGTCCGAAGCTACTCCGAGGTGGCGGCCGTTGTGAATCGCGTCGGTGCCCACCGGCGGGCCGCCGGGGCTCAACCGTGCACAGGTGGGTCCCAAGGGTCCGGTTTCGTCCCGTGCGGGGCGGGCTCGGCGAGGTCGCCGGCGGCCAGCAGGGCGAGGACGACCTCGTACAGGTCGCTGCCGGAGGCGAGCAGTTGCCGCTCCAGGACGGGTTCGGCGCTGCGCACGTGTTCGCGGACGGTCTGGGCGTGGACGCCCAGCGTCCGGGCCGCCCGCTCGGCGTTGCCGCCGGCCGCGACCCAGGCCCGCAGGGTGCGGCGCGGGTTGCGGGCGTCCGCGTCGAGCCGGGCGAGCAGCTCGCCGGCCCAGGTGCGCAGCGCGGGCCGGGTCAGCAGGTCGGTGAACCGTCCCGGGGCCGGCTCGTCGGGGGCGCCGGGGCCCGGCCGGCGTCGCAGGCCCGCCTCGGCGTTGAGGGCCACGTGGACGGCGGCCCGGGCGGTGAGGTCGGCGAAGTCGGTGCGCAGCAGCCGTTCCACCCGGTCCATCCGGGCGCGGACGGTGTTGCGGCTGACGCCGAGTATCTTCGCGGCGTTGACGGCGGTGAACTCCAGGCCGAGGCGGGTGGTGGCGAGCAGTTCGGCACGGGTGTGGTGCGGCAGCGTGTCCAGCGGCCGCAGCAGGCGGGCCGTGAAGCCGTCCAGCGCCACCGGGTCCATCAGGCCCTCGGGGCGGGTGCGTTCGGCGTACACCGCGGTCCGGCCGGGGCGGACGCGGGCGACGGCCAGCGCCGACGCGGCCTGCCCGTACGCGGCGGCGGTCTGCGCCAGGCTGTGCGGGGCGCTGCCGCCGAGGTAGACGTCCGGGGTCCGGCCGACCAGCGAGCGCAGCGTCTCGCCCTCGCTCTCGTGCGGCGCCACGACGATGACGTGTCCGTCCACGGCCGGGCAGCGCACGACGAGCGCGCGCTCGCGCGTCGCCTCCCGGCACTCCTCGGCGAGCCGGTCACGCCGCGAGGGGTGGCTCTCCAGGACGTGGACGCAGGCGGTGTCGGCGTCCAGCAGCCCCGGCCAGAGCCCGGCGGCGACCCGCCGGGCGGAGACGGTGTCCTCCACCATCAGCAGTTGCAGGATCGCCAGCCGCAGAGCGGCGGCGGCCCGCCGCAGCCGCCGGCCGGCCTCGGCGGACTCGTGGGTCGCCAGCACAAGGGCGACGACCTGGGCGGTGCGGACGACGATGTCGAAGGTGTGCCGGTCGAAGGGAACACCCCGGGTCACCGCGAGCACGGCGGCCGCCGGGTCCCGCGGGGGGACGCGGGCGGGGTGGGCGGGGTGAGCCGGGTGGGCCGGACCGCCGACCGGTTCGGCCCCCTCGACCGGGTCGGCTCCGTCGGCCGTGCCGGCCCGCTCGATGCCCTTGCCCCGTTCGACGCGGACGAGACGCCGATGGTGTCCCGCCGCCTCCCACGCGGCGGTGGCGAGCCGGCCCGAGGTGAGGGCTCGTACGAGCGTCCGGTCCAGTACCGCCGGGGTGCCGGCGAGCAGGCGGCCGGTGCCGTCCTGGAGCGAGACGTCCCCCTGGACGGTGTCGGCCAGCCAGGCCACCACCCGGTGCACGTCGCTCCCGGCCGGCCGCAGGTGGTCGAGCAACTGCTCCGCCCACCCGGCCCGCCGGCCGCCGTCGTCCTCGCGGCCCACCACGTCGGGGCTCTCCTCGTCCTCGGCGTCCTCGCCGTCCTCGCCTCTCACCGGGCCCGGTACCCGGCCCGGGACGGAAGACGGGACCCTACCCCATGCCGGGCCGGGCCGGGTGATCTTCCAGGGGCCTTGCGCAACCGGCGCCGGCGGGCGGCATAAGCTCGGCGGATGGCGAAGTACTTCGACGTGCACCCCGACAACCCGCAGCCGCGCACCATCTCCCAGATCGTGCAGAGCATCCGCGCGGACGCGCTGATCGCGTACCCGACGGACTCCTGCTACGCGCTGGGCAGCCGGCTGGGCGGCCGTGACGGCATCGACCGCATCCGTTCCATCCGGCAGCTCGACGGCCGGCACCACTTCACCCTGATGTGCCAGGACTTCGCACAGCTCGGGCAGTTCGTGCGGATCGACAACGACGTGTTCCGGGCGATCAAGGCATCCACGCCCGGCAGCTACACGTTCATCCTGCCCGCGACGCGCGAGGTCCCGCGCGTGCTCCAGCACCCGAAGAAGAAGACCGTCGGGGTACGCATTCCGGACCACGTGGTCACCCAGGCGCTCCTCACCGAACTCGGGGAGCCGCTGCTCTCCAGCACGCTGCTGCTGCCCGGCGAGGAGGAGCCGCTGACCCAGGGCTGGGAGATCAAGGACCGGCTCGACCACGTCCTGGACGCGGTGGTCGACTCCGGTGACTGCGGCACCGAGCCGACCACGGTCGTCGACTTCTCCGGGGACGAGGTGGAGATCGTACGGCGGGGCGCGGGCGACCCGGACCGGTTCGCCTGAGCGGCCGGGGCGCCGCCCGGACCCGGGTCGTACACCCTGGGGGGCGGTCGGCGAGAGGGACGGGCGGGCGTGCCACGATGACACGATGACCGCGGTGGCCCGCCCGGTTGACGGGCGGGCCGTGTGCCGACGTCACCACAGAGAGGCAGCCCAGCCATGACCGCCGTACAGGGAACCGCTGTCGACATCCCCACCGAGGACGGCACCGCCGACGCCTATCTGGCGCACCCCGGCGACGGGGAGCCGCATCCGGCGGTGCTGTTCTACATGGACGCCTTCGGGCTGCGGCCGCGGCTCCGGTCCATGGCCGACCGGCTGGCCGGTGCCGGGTACACCGTGCTGGTGCCCAACGTGATGTACCGGCACGGGCGGGCGCCGGTCGTCGAGCTGCCCGACTTCATCGACGACGCGTCGCGGCCGGGGATCTTCGAGCACCTTGTGCCGGTCATGCGGACGTACACCACCGACCTGGCGATGCGGGACGCGGACGCGTTCCTGCGCTGGCTGGCCGCGAGCCCGGTCGCGGCGGACGGTCCGGTCGCGCTGACCGGTTACTGCATGGGCGCCCGGCTCGCGCTGCTCACCGCCGGCACCTACCCCGATCGGGTCGCCGCCGCGGCCGGCTTCCACGGCGCGCAACTGGCCCCCGGCGGACCGGACAGCCCGCATCTGGTGGCGGACCGGATCACCGCCGAGCTGTACTTCGGCCACGCCGACCAGGACGAGTCCCTCCCCCCGGAGCAGCAGGAGCGCCTGGCCGCGGCCCTGACCGCGGCCGGCGTCCGCCACCGCTGCGAGGTCTACGCCGGCGCGCACCACGGCTACACGCAGGCCGACACCACCGCGTACGACGAAGGGGCCACCGAGCGGCACTGGACGGCACTGCTCGACCTGCTCAAGCGCACGTTCTGAGCGGGATGTGGTGCAACGCCCGCTGAAGGGTGCGTTCCGCTACAGCGTCCGGAAGAGGTCTTTTCAGATCGGCCCCCGGTAGACCTTGCCCCGCGCCACCTCGCCCGTTAGACCTTGCTGCACGACACGCGGGTGCTCTGGGGGGAGTTGGCGCATGGAAGGTACGGTCGACGGGTTCCGGTACGGGTGGGTGACCCCGGTGGCGGCCTATCTGATGGCTTGTCTGGGCGGGGCACTGGGACTGCGCTGCACGGTCCGGTCACTGCTCCACGCGCCGTCGTTCAAGGCGGGGTGGCTGGCGCTGGGTACGGTCTGCATCGGCTGCGGGATCTGGACGATGCACTTCATCGGCATGACCGGTTTCCAGGTCGTGGAGACCCGCATCCGCTACGACGTGCCGCTCACCGTGCTCAGCCTCGTCGTGGCGGTCGTCGTGGTCGGCATCGGCGTGTTCATCGTGGGGTACCGGGGCACCGGGCGCGGCGCGCTGGCCCTCGCGGGCCTCGTCACCGGGCTCGGGGTGGCCGCCATGCACTACCTGGGCATGGCGGCGATGCGGCTGGACGGGGACGTCCGCTACGACGCGGTGACCGTCGTCGTCTCGGTCGTGATCGCCGTGGCCGCCGCGACGGCGGCGCTGTGGGCGGCGGTGACCGTCCGGGGGTTCCTGGCGAGCCTCGGGGCCAGCCTGGTCATGGGCGTGGCCGTCTGCGGCATGCACTACACGGCGATGTCCGCGGTCAGCGTCCATGTGCACGGCACGGCGGGCGGCTACTGGGCGGGCGACTCGCCCACCTCCCTGCTGCTGCCGATGCTGCTCGGCCCGGTCGTCTTCCTGCTGCTGGCCGGGGTGGTGGTGATGTTCGACCCGCTGCTGGTGCTCGGCGAGGGCGAGTGGAGCCGGCCGCCCGCCCCCGGCCGGGGCCCGTCCGCCCCGGCCGGCCGCGGGTCCGCTCCCCCGGCCGCGCACCGGTCCTCGGCGCCCACCCCCGTGCCTCCTGCCGTGCCCACTTCCCGGTCCGCTCCGCCGTCCGCTCAGGGTCCCTCCGCCGTCGGCCGTCCCGGTGGGACCGGCCGTCCCGGACCGCCCCGCGGCCCCGGCGCCTCGCACCGGCCGCCGACCGTGAACTCCCACCCCCGGCAGCGGCGTTGACGGCCGTCGACGGTCGCTGACAACGGGGGCTCCGCCTGCCGCGGACCCGCGGACCGTTGTTACGGTGCCGGGATGCCTGACTCATCACGTGACACCGCCGAAGGCGCCGGCTGGGGCACCACCGAACGCGGCGCGTACCGGCGGCTGATGCCGGAGCGCGTCGAGAAGATCTCCTGGCTCGACCCCAGGATGCTGTGGGCCGCCCGCAACGGCGTGCTGGCCTCCCTCTTCGGGGACCCCACGGGCCGTACCCGGTCCCGCTGGGTGGCGCAGCGCGCCGCGGCCGGGGCCGCCGCCGACAAGGTGATCCGCCGGGACGACCCGGACCGGTTCTCCTTCCTCGTCATCGGCGACACCGGGGAGGGCGACGATCCGCAGTACGCGGTGGTGCCGGGGCTGTTGCGGGCCGGCGCGGACACCCGGTTCGCGGTCCTCGCCAGTGATGTGATCTACCCGGTGGGCAGCGCCGACGACTACGGCACCAAGTTCTTCCGCCCGTACCAGGACTATCCGGCGCCGGTCTACGCCATACCGGGCAACCACGACTGGTACGAGGACCTCGGCGGTTTCATGCGCGTCTTCTGCGGGGACGCCCCGCCGCTGCCGCCCGAACCGGCGCCGCGCCTGCTGAGCCGCGCCCGGCTGCGCGCCCTGCTGTGGCACCGGCCGCGCCCGGACGACGGGCGCCACCTGACCGAGGCGCGGGCGCTGCGCTCCGCGCCCGGGCAGCGGGCCGAACAGCCCGGTCCGTACTGGGCGATCGACGCGGGACCGGTGCGCATAGTCGGCATCGACACGGGACTGCTGGGCACCCTCGACGCCGAGCAGGGCGCCTGGCTGCGCGAGGTCTCCCGGGGGCGGCGGCCGAAGATCCTCGTCACCGGCTCGCCCCTGTACGTCGACGGCGAGCACCACCCGTGCCCGATCGAGGGCGGTGGCACCGTCGACGAGATCGTCCGCGACCCGGAGCACCACTACGTCGCGGCGATAGGCGGCGACATCCACAACTACCAGCGCTACCCGGTGCGGGTGGGCGAGCGCACGATCCAGTACGTGGTGGCGGGCGGCGGCGGGGCGTTCATGCACGCCACCCACACCATCCCCCGGGTGAACGTCGGCGGGGTGAGCGAGCGCGACTTCCGCTGCTATCCGCTGCGCGGCGACTCGCTCGCCTTCTACAGCGCGCTCTACGGCCGCCGGCTGCGGCTGCGGCGCCTGTTCACCCTCACCGCGGACGAGGCGACCGCCGCCATAGCCGAGCGGCTGGAGATCGGACCGACCCGCGCCGGCAGCGGTGCGGCGCGGGTCACCCGGCGCTCCCGGCTGGTCGCCGGGCTGCTGGGCACCGGGAGCCGCCCCGAGAAGAGGAAGCGGTTCCGGCTGCCGGTGCGGAAGATCTACACGCAGGTGTTCTCGCCGGGTTCGGCGACGTACAGCCCGCCCTTCTTCAAATGCTTCCTGCGGCTGGACGTGACTCCCGAGGCGGTGAAGCTGCGCTGCCACGCCGCCACCGGCAACCGGGCGCAGGAGATCGACCCGCCGATCGAGGACGAGGTGGTGATCCCGCTGGTCTGACCGGTCACCGGCACTCCGGTCACCGGCGACCCGGTCACCAGCGACCCGGTTCGCTGCCGGTCAGCGGCTCGGAGGGGCGGCCGTCGACGCCGACGGGGACGTCTCCGGCGAGCATCACGCGGTGCATGATCCGCGGGTGCTCCAGGTGCGCGCTGTCGCCGGGCGCGAGATGGATGGTGGCCCGGTTGTCCCAGAAGGCCACGCTGCCCGGCTCCCAGCGGAAGCGGACCGTGTACTCGGGCCGGGTCGCCTGCTCCAGCAGCATCTGGAGGACGGCGGCGCTCTCGGGGCGGGAGAGGCCGGTGATCTGCTCGACGTAGTAGCCGTTGACGTACAGCACCCGCTCCCCCGTCTCCGGGTGGACGCGCACCAGCGGGTGGTCGGTGGCGATCTGGTGGTCCAGCAGCCGGCGGACGTAGGCGTCGTCGCCGGGCCGGGGCTGGTAGCCGACCCCGAGCCGGTGTTCGGCGCGCAGCCCGTCGACGAACGCCCGCAGCGGGGCGGAGAGTCCGGCGTAGGCGGCGGCCAGGTTGGCCCAGGTGGTGTCGCCGCCGTAGGGCGGGACGGTCTCGGCGCGCAGGATCGTCGCGGCCGGCGGGTCGACGCGGGCGCCGTGGTCGCAGTGCCAGCCGCGCAGCAGGGTGTGGCGGCGGCGCGCGAGCCACTCGTCGTGCTCCATGCCGAACCGCCCGCCCAGCTCCAGGCGGTCGGCGGTCGTCTCGATCTCGGGACGGTCCGGCGGGGACGCCTTGCCGCGGCGGGGCAGGACGACGGGGGTGCCGAAGCGGCGGGCGAGGGCGACGTGCGCGTCGTGGTCGAGCCGCTGGTCGCGGAAGAAGACCACCTTCCAGCGCAGCATCGCCGCCCGCACCGCGGCGACCTGCGCGTCGTCGAGGGGGCCGGCCAGGTCGACGCCGGTGAGGTCGGCGCCGATGTGGCCCGCGGCGGGCCGCACCTCGATCCCGGTGTCCGCGTCCCGCCGTACGGTCCGCTCCGCCGTGGTCCTGTCCGTGGTCATGCGCGCTCCGAGGGGTCGTTCCGGGTCAGATCCGACGACGAGCGTGTCAGTCCCCGCCGGTTATGGCGACAGCGCCCCGGGGAACCCGGCACCGGGTTGATCATCGCCGTGCCGTCCCGGAGGCTGTAAGGGGCGGCACCCGCCGCCCGTACCGTCCCGCAGTCGAGGAAAGGTCTCTCCCGTGGTCAGCATCCCGGCACACACGCTCAACGACGGCCGCCCGCTCCCCGCCCTGGGCCTGGGCACCTGGCCGATGGACGACGCGGAGGCGGAGCGGACGGTGGCCGAGGCCCTGGGCCTGGGCTACCGCCTGGTCGACACGGCGACGAACTACCGCAACGAACGGGGCGTCGGCCGCGGGCTCGCCGCCAGTGGCGTCCCGCGCGAGGAGATAGTCGTCACCACCAAGCTCCCCGGCCGCCACCACGGCTACGAGACGACGCTCGCCTCCTTCGAGGAGTCCCGCACCCGCCTGGGCGTGGACTACGTCGACCTGTACCTGATCCACTGGCCGCTGCCGCGGGTGGACAAGTACGTGGACTCCTTCAAGGCGATGCTCAAGCTCCGCGAGGACGGTCTGGTGCGCTCGGTCGGCGTCTCCAACTTCACCGCCGAGCACCTGGAGCGGCTGGAGAAGGAGACCGGTGTCCTGCCCGCCGTCAACCAGATCGAGCTGCACCCGTTGCTGCCGCAGGAGGAGCTGCGGGCCTTTCACACGCGCAAGGGCATCGTCACCGAGAGCTGGAGCCCGCTGGGACGCGGCAGCGACGTGCTCGACGACCCGGCCGTCGCCGCGGTCGCCGAGGCGCACGGCGTGACGCCCGGCCAGGTGGTGCTGCGCTGGCACGCCCAGCTCGGCGCGGTGCCCATCCCCAAATCGTCGGACCCCGGCCGGCTCCGCGCCAACCTGGACGTCTTCGGCTTCGAGCTGGACGACGAGCAGATGCGGGCGGTCGCCGGCCGGGAGCACCGGCGGCTCGGCGGCGACCCGGAGACGCACGAGGAGTTCTGACGCTTCAGACGTGTCCGACCCGTTCGGACGTGTTCTGACGTGTCCGACGCGCTCCGAGGTGTTCCGGAGCGGGTCACTCCGCCGGCAGCGGCTGTTCCGCCCAGATGGTCTTGCCGCTGCCGGTCTGCCTGCTGCCCCAGCGCTGGGTGAGCTGGGCGACCAGCAACAGGCCCCGGCCGCCCTCGTCGAAGGCGTGCGCCCGGCGCAGGTGCGGTGAGGTGGAACTGCCGTCGGACACCTCGCAGATGAGGCTGCGGTCGCGGATGAGCCGCAACTGGATGGGCGGCTCGCCGTACCGGATGGCGTTGGTGACCAGTTCGCTGACGACGAGTTCGGTGACGAACGCCGTCTCGTCCAGCCCCCAGGCGGTGAGCCGGGCCATGACGGACCGGCGGGTGGCGGCGACCTGCGCGGGGTCCGCCGAGACGTCCCAGGTGGCGACGCGGTCGGCACCGAGGGCCCGGGTCCGGGCCAGCAGCAGGGCGATGTCGTCGCTGGGGTTCTCCGGCATCACCGCCTTGAGCACCGAGTCGCACAGCGCGTCCAGCGAGGCGACGGGCGCGGCCAGCGAGCGGCACAGCTCGGCGGTGGCGTGGTCGACGTCCCGGTCCCGGTCCTCGATCAGGCCGTCGGTGTACAGCGCCACGACCGCGCCCTCGGGCAGCCTCAGCTCCGTCGACTCGAAGGGCAGGCCGCCGACGCCCAGCGGCGGACCGGCGGACATGGGCACGAGCCGTGCGGTGCCGTCCGGCAGGACGAGAGCGGGCGCGGGATGTCCCGCGCCGGCCAGGGTGAGGTTCTGGGTGACCGGGTCGTAGACGGCGTACAGGCAGGTGGCGCCGACCTCGGCGACCCCGTCGCCGTCGCCGTCGTCGCCCGAGGCCAGATGGGTGACTAGGTCGTCCAGATGGGTGAGGAGTTCGTCGGGCGGCAGGTCCACGTCGGCGAGGGTGCGTACGGCCGTGCAGAGCCGGCCCATGGTCGCCGAGGAGGGGATGCCGTGGCCGACGACGTCGCCGACGACCAGCGCGACCCGGCTGCCGGAGAGCGGGATGACGTCGAACCAGTCGCCGCCGATGCCGGCCGCGGAGCCCGAGGGCAGATAGCGGTGGGCCACCTCGACGGCCGCCTGGCCGGGCAGGCCGGTGGGCAGCAGGCTGTGCTGGAGGGCCAGCGCGGTGCTGCGTTCCCGGGCGAACCGGCGGGCGTTGTCCACGCAGACGGCGGCCCGGCTGGCCAGTTCCTCGGCGAGGACGACGTCGTCGGCGACGTAGGGGGCCTGCGGGTCGGCGCGGGCGAGGACCCCGACGCCGAGGATGGTGCCACGGGCCCGCAGCGGCACCGACAGAGTGGAGCGGACGCGGTCGCGGAAGCCGCGATTGTGCGGGGCCTGGGCGTTGCGCGCGCGCATCCAGCGGTCGAAGTCCTCCTCGCCCGGTCCGCTGAGCACCGCCCGCCCCTCCTTGACCGCGCGGGCGGGCCCGGAGTACGGCGGGTAGACGTCGCTCTCGCCGAGGTGCACGGAGGGGTGCGGGAAGCCCTCGCGGGCGGCGCGGTGGGCCACCCGGCGCAGGGAGACGTTCTCGGCCGCCACCGCGAGGGGCTCGGTGGCCCCCAGCACCCAGTCGAGCAGGTCGACGCTGGCGAAGTCGGCGAACCGGGGCACCAGGAACTCGATCAGCTCCTCGGCGGTGCGGACCACGTCCAGGGTGGTGCCGATGCCGGCGGCGGCCTCGTTGAGCAGGTCCAGCCGCTGGCGGGCGCGGTGCTGCCCGGTGGTGTCGAACCCCGCCATGGCGACGGCGGCGATCTGGTCGTCCGCGTCGCGGACCGGCCACATCTCGACCGTCCAGGTGTGCTCGCCCAGCCGGGAGGAGACGGGCGTATAGCTCTCGTACTGGGTGGGCCGGCCCGTCTCGGCCACCCGCCGCAAGTGCCGCAGGAACCCGGAGCCGTCCGCGTCGACACCTTCCATCACCTCCGGCAGCAGCCTCCCGATCAGCTCCTCCTCCGGCACGCCCAGCATCCGGCAGGCCGTGTCGTTGGCCCGCAGATAGCGCTGGTGGACGTCGTGGACGGACATCGACACGGACGACTGCCGGAAGGTCTCCCCGGTCAGCACGAGCGGCGCGTCCCCCGGCGGCCCGGTGGTCACCGCGTAGCCGTGCGGTGCGCCGTCGGCCCCCAGCAGGGGCCAGCTCCGCAGGGTGAGCGGTACGGCGGTGCCGTCCCGGTGCCGGACCAGTACCGTGCCCGTCAGCGCGGCGGGGCCCCCGGGCGGCGGCTCCTGGGCGAGCAGCTCACGCGCGGCCCGGCCGACGGCCTCCTCGGCCGGCCAGCCGGTCAGTTCCCGGGCGCCCTCGCTCCACCCCGTCACCCTGCCGTGGGTGTCCACGATCGCCGCAGCGGAGGCCTGCTCCATGCCGTCCAGGATTATCCCTTTACGCCCCGCTATCAACTGCGGCGGTGCCGGAGTCACCGAAGTCGTCGCCGGAGCCGCGGTGGGCGCGCACCGCGGCGAGGGCGCGGTCGGCGTGGGCGGCCATGCGCAGCTCGCTGCGGACGACGTCGAGGACGGTGCGGTCCTCGGCGAGCACGAAGGTCACCCGTCTGGTCGGGGCCAGGGAGAATCCCCGGCGCACCCCGAAGCGCTCGCGGACCGTGCCGTCCGGGTCGGAGAGCAGCGGCATGCCGAGCGAGTGGCGGCCGGCGAACTCCCGCTGCCGCTCCACGGTGTCCCCGCTGATCCCGACCGGCCGGGCGCCGGCGGCGGCGAACTCGGCGGCCAGGTCGCGGAAGTGGCAGGCTTCCGCGGTGCAGCCGGTGGTCAGCGCGGCGGGGTAGAAGAAGAGCACCACCGGGCCGTCGGCCAGCAGCTCGCTCAGACGGCGTTCGGTGCCGGTCTCGTCCGGCAGCGCGAAGTCCTCGACGGTGTCGCCGGGACCCGGTACCCCGCTCATGACCGGCCCTCCCCGTTCCGGGCGACGCCGCGGGCCCACAGCACCAGGGGCACCTGGAGCGGCAGCCGTCCGTAGGCGGCGGCCCGCTGCGGCGCGGGGCGGTGCCGCCAGTCCACGGCCATCTTGACGTTGGCGGGGAAGACACCGGCGAAGAAGGCGGCCGCGGCCAGGGCGGTGGTGCGCCGGGTACGTGGCCAGGCGACGCCGGCCGCCAAGGCGAGTTCGACGGCGCCGCTGGCGTACGTCCAGGCGCGGGGCGTGCCCGGCAGGCCGCGCGGGACGATCGCGTCGAAGGTGCGGGGGGCGGCGAAATGGGCGACGCCCGCGGTGGCCAGCAGGCCGGCGAGCAGCAGGGGTGAGCGTTCGGACCGTGGCACGGTTCCTCCTCAGGGGGCCTGCCGCGCGATATTACTCGACGGTAAGCCGCGCCGGGGCGGAGCCGTCCCGGCAGGTGGGCCGGGGCGGGCCGGGGCGGGCCGGGGCGGGCCGGGGCGGGCCGGTCCGCCGCCAGGGGCTGCCTCACTCCGGCCCCACCAGCCGCCGCTCCCATCCCGCCGGTCCGGCCGGTCCCGCCCGTCCCGGGATCGGCGTTGGGCGGCGCGGGGACACGGGGACACTGGGGCGCTGGGGCACAGGAGACGGCCCGACCGCCCGAACCCGGTGGACGCCCCCGCACCGGCCCGGCGGCGGCGCGAGCCGCCCGGCGGCCGCACGGCCGTACTCCCGGCTCAGGCCCCCGTACCGCTCCGCCGCCCCTTCACAGGCGGGCCCCCCGGCGTTCGGCGGTGAGCAGCCACGCGAGGTAGATGCCGCCCGCCACGCCGGTCAGCACGCCCACCGGGAGCAGTGCCGAGCCGGTCACCCGCTGGGTGACGAGGTCGGCGGCGGTCAGCAGGAACGCGCCCATCCAGGCGGCGGGCAGCACGCCCGGTCCCGACGCCCGGGTCACCCGGCGCGCGAGCTGCGGCGCGGCCAGGGCCACGAACGGGATCGGACCGGCCGCGGCGACGGCCAGCGCCGTGAGTCCGGTGCCCGCGCTCAGCAGTACCAGACGGGTCCGCTCCGGCGGCACACCCAGCGCGGCGGCGGTGTCGTCGCCCATCTCCAGCAGGGTCAGCCGCCGCGCGCACACCAGGATCACCGGCAGCAGGGCCACCAGCCCCAGGCCCACGACCGTGACGTCGTTCCAGTCCCGGGCGTTGAGCGAGCCGATCATCCAGCTCGCGGCCTGCGCCGCCTTGCCGATGTCCGCGCGCACGAAGAGGAAGCTGGTCGCCGCGCCGAGCACCGAGGAGGCGCCGATGCCGACGAGTACGAGCCGGTAGCCGTGCACACCGCGCTTCCAGGCGAGCAGATAGACGGCCGCGGCGGTGGCGAGGCCGCCGAGGACCGCGCCGAGGGCCGTCTGCGCCGCGCCCGCGTCCAGGACGATGATCGCGACCAGCGCGCCGGCCGAGGCGCCGTTGCCGAAGCCGATGACGTCGGGGCTGCCGAGCGGATTGCGGGTCAGCGACTGGAACACCGCGCCCGCCGCGCCCATCGCGAAGCCCACCAGGGCGGCCACCACCGCGCGCGGCAGCCGCAGGTCGAGCACGACGAACCCGGCGCCGGGCGGGCCGTCCCCGAAGAGTGTGCGCACCACCTCGGCCGGGGACAGCTCGTACGTCCCGGTGCCGACGGCGAGGACCATGGCGAGGGCCGCGGTCACCGCGAGGACCGCGCAGACCAGGACCGCCCGGGTGTCGAACCGCAGCGACCAGCGGCCCGCGCGCAGCAGCCCGCGCCGCATGTCGACGCGAACCGTCGCCGCCGCCGTCGCCTTCGCCCCCGTCCGGTTCCGTACGGTCTCGTCCGGTACGGCCTGGCCCCGTACGGGACCGTTCTGCACGGGGCTCACAACTGGGCCACCTTCCGCTGCCGTACCAGGTGGATGAAGAGGAGCCCGCCGATGAACGCGGTGACCGTGCCGGCCTCGATCTCGGAGGGCGGCACGACGACCCGCCCGAGCACGTCGGAGACGAGCATCAGCACGGGGGCGAACACCGCGCAGTACGGCATGAGCCAGCGCGGGTCGGGCCCGCAGAACGCGCGGGCGGCGTGCGGGATCATCAGGCCGATGAAGCCGATCGGCCCGCAGAGGGCGGTCGCGCCGCCGCACAGCAGGGTGATGGCGACGACGGAGAGCACCCGCACCCGCCGCACCCTGGTGCCCAGCGCCAGCGCGTGGTCCTCGCCGAGGGCGATCGCGCCGAGCGGCCGGGCCAGGGCGAAGGCGAGCAGCGCGCCGGCCACGAGCAGCGGCGCCGCCTTGAGCAGCAGGGCGGCGTCGCGGCCCGCGAGGGTGCCGACGGACCAGTACCGCATCTCGTCCAGGGTGCTCAGATGCCAGAGCTGGAGGCCGTTGACGTAGCCGAACAGGGCCGCGTTGACGGCGGTCCCGGCGAGCGCGAGCCGGACCGGGGTGGCCCACCGGCCGCCGCCGAGGGCGTTGACGGCGGTGGCGGCGACGGCGGCGCCGATGAGCGCGAACCACAGGTAGCCGGTGAACGAGGTGATGCCGAGGACACTGATCGCGGTCACCACCGCCGCGGCGGCGCCCGCGTTGACGCCGAGCAGCCCGGGGTCGGCCAGCGGATTGCGCGTCAGGGTCTGCATGACGGCGCCGCCGAGGCCGAGGGCGGCGCCGACCGCGGCGCCGATGAGGGTGCGCGGCAGCCTGAGGTCCCGCACGATCGCGTCGTTCTCGGTGCCCGACGGGCCGAACAGGGCGGACCAGACCTGGTCGAGCGGTATCTGCTTGGTGCCGACCGCGAGCGACAGGGCGGCCGCCGCGACCAGCAGGACCAGACCGAGCACCAGGCCGCCCGACCGCACGGCGGCCCGGGTACGGGGCTTTGGGGCGTCCGGCGCCGCGTCCGGCGGGGCGGGGGCGGTCGCGGCGCTCACGAGAGGACCGCCGTACCGGGGCGACCCCGGGGCGCGGGGGCCGACTTGGCCCGGTGCTGGGCACACATTCCAATGGACATGTGATTAGCTTAGGCTACCCTTACCGGGCTGTTGACGATCTGGTCGACGCCCTGCCGCTCCGCCTGCCCTCGAACCAGCGTCACGGAGAACACCGATGACCACCCTGTCCCCTTCCGCCCCCCGTGACGCCACCGCACCGGACGTCCGCCCCGTACGGGTCACGGGCCCGCGGGTCGCGCGCCTCCTGGCGGAGGCGGAAGGGGCCGACGCGGTACGACGCGCCGCCCTGGCGGGCGAGTTCTGGCGCGAGGCGGAACGTTCCGGCACGCCGCTGGTCGAGGAGTTGGCCGGCGATCCGGGCCACCGCGCGGTCACGTTCCTGTGGCGCGGCCATCGCACCACCCGTCAGGTGCTGTTCTTCGGCAACCGCCTCACCGACCGCGACCACCTGGCCGGTTCACTGCTGGAGCGGGTGCCGGGCACCGACGTCTGGCACCTGGGCCTGCGGCTGCGCGCCGACCACCGGGCCGGGTACCGGATGGCCGCCGACATCTCGCTCCGGCAGCCACCGACCGACCCGGCCGGTCTCCAGCAGCGGCTGCGGTCGCTGTCGGCGCACGCCGCCGCCGACCCGCTCAACCCCCGTAAGGTCGCGACCCGCTGGCAGCCCGCGGACGGTTCGGTCTTCGCCCTGCCGAAGGCCCCGGCCCAGCCCTGGAGCGGCCGGCGCGGCACGGTCCCGGCCGGGCGCGTCGAACGGCACCGGGTGGCGGGCGCCGCCCCGGTGGGCGACCGGGACACCTGGGTCTACCTGCCGGCGGGTCACGAGCCCGGCGCGGGCGTGCCGCTGCCGGTGGCGGTCCTGTGCGACGGTGACATGTGGTTCGGGCGGATGGGTTTCGCCGACACCCTCGACGCGCTGATCGCCGACGGTGCGATCCCGCCGCTCGTGGTGGTGGCACCGGACGCCGTGGACCGGCAGACCCGGTGGCGCGACCTCGGCGGCCGGGAGCACTTCGTGGCCTTTCTGGCCGACGAGTTGCTGCCCTGGGCGGCGGGCCGCTGGCCGCTCACCACCGACCCCCGGCAAACCGTGGTCGCCGGGCAGAGCCTCGGCGCGATGACCGCGCTGTACGCCGCGCACCTGCGGCCCGAACGGTTCGGCAAGGTGCTCGCTCAGTCCGCCTCCCTGTGGTGGCGCCCCGGACTGCCCTCGCCGGCCGCCGCGAAACCCGCCGTCTCCGGCGAGCCCTGGCTCGCCGGCCGCTACGCCACCACGCCGTCGCGGCCGGTGACGGTCCATCTGGACGTCGGACTCCACGAGGGCGCCATGGTCGACCACAGCCGCGCCCTGTACGACGCGCTGCGCGCGGCCGGCCACGCGGCCACCTTCGACACCTACAACGGCGGCCACGACTACGCCTGCTGGCACGGAGCGCTGGCCGACGGCCTGGTCCGGCTGCTGGGCCGCGCCGCCCCCTGATCCGTCTCTTTCCGCCCTGTCCATCCGATCCGCATGACTCGATGCGCATGACGAGGAGTTCCACCCACATGTCCTTCGCACGCACCTCTCGCAGAACCGTCCTGACGTCCGCTGCCGCCGTGGTGAGCGGAGCGCTCCTGCTGACCGGCTGCGGGGACGACGGCGGCGGCGACGGCGACAGCGCGGGCGGCACGGGATCGGACACCCGTCAGGTCACCGACGCCACCGGCCGTGCGGTCGAGGTGCCGGCCGACCCGCAGAAGGTCGTCGCGCTGAGCGAGCCCACCCTCGACGCCGCCCTCGCGCTCGGTGTCCAGCCGGTCGGCGCCACCGCGGGCCGCGGCCAGCAGGGCGTCTCCACCTACCTCGCCGACAAGGCGTCCAAGGCGCAGGTCGTCGCCACCGTCGCCGAGGCCGACATGGAGAAGCTGGCCGCCCTCCAGCCCGACCTGATCCTGCTCGACGAGACGACCGCGGTGAAGACGCAGGTCGACAAGTTGGAGTCGATCGCCCCGACGGTGGTCACCGCCAAGCTCAACGAGGACTGGAAGAGCGCCTTCACCGCCACGGCCGACGCCCTGAACAAGAAGGCCGACGCCGAGAAGTGGCTGAGCGGCTTCGACACCGACGTGGCCGCCGCCAAGAAGGAACTGGGCGACAACGCGGGCGCGGTCGTCAGCGTGGTCCGCTGGCAGAACGGCGCGCCGTCCGTGGTCGGCCGCGGCAAGAACCACGTCGGCTCCACCCTCACCGCGCTCGGCCTGGACCGGCCGAAGGACCAGCGGGGCGCCGGCACCGGCCACAGCGAGCCGGTCAGTCTGGAGAAGCTCTCCACCATCGACGGTGACTGGCTGTTCTTCGGCACGCTCGGTGAGCGGGCCGACGGCGAGAAGGCGTACGCCGAGGCGGTGAAGGTGCCCAACTTCTCCAAGCTGAAGGCCGAGGAGGAAGGCCACGTCGTCGTGGTCCAGGGCTCCGCCTGGAACAGCGCCGGCGGTCCGCTCGCCGCGCGGATCGTGCTGGACGACCTGACCAAGGCGCTCAGCTCATGAGCGCCGCGCTGGACGGCCGCCTCGCCCTCGTGACGGGTGCGGGCCGGGGCATCGGGGCGGCGGTGGTCACGGCGCTCGTCGAGGAGGGCGCCCGGGTCGTCGCCACCGACCGGGACGGCGACCACGTCGAGGCGGTCGCCGACAAGCACGGCGACCGGGTCGTCGCCCGCCCGCTCGACGTCACCGACGCCGCCGCCGTCGAGGCGCTGGTGGCGGAGACCGAACGGGACCTCGGCCCGCTGGACATCGCCGTGAACGTGGCCGGCGTCCTGCGGGACGCGCCCGTCGCCGACCTCCGCGAGGAGGACTGGGCGGTCCACTTCGCCGTCAACACCACCGGCGTCTTCCACGTCTCGCGGGCCGCCTCCCGCCGCATGGCCGGACGCGGACGGGGCAGCATCGTGACCGTCGCCTCCAACGCGGGCGGCATCCCCCGCGCGAACCTGTCGGCGTACGCGGCCTCCAAGGCGGCCGCGGTGATGTTCACCAAGTGCCTGGGCCTGGAGGTGGCCGGCCGCGGCGTGCGCTGCAACACCGTCTCCCCCGGCTCCACGATGACCGACATGCAGCGCGCCCTGTGGACGGCCGGCGAGGAGGAGTCCTCCGCCCGGCGAGTGATCGACGGGGACCTGGCCTCGTACCGCACCGGCATTCCGCTCGGGCGGATCGCGGACCCCGCCGACATCGCCGACGCCGTCGTCTTCCTCGCCTCCGACCGGGCCCGCCACATCACGATGCACGACCTGTACGTGGACGGCGGCGCCACCCTGCGGGCCTGAATCCTCCCGGCTCACGCCCACCCCCACTGGAGACAGTCATGTCCGTATCCCTGCACGAACCCGCTGCCGCACCGGTCTCCCCGGGCGCGGCCACCTCTCTGCTGGACGCCTACCAGCCGGCCGGCGACCGCTTCCTCGCCACCCCGCACCGGACCCTGCTGGGCCGCGGCACCGCCGTCGGGATACCCCACGACTCGCGTCCGGCCGCCCTGCGGGTGAAGGAGACGCTCGGCGCGCTGCGGCGCTCCGGGACCGCGGCGCCGGTGGTCGTCGGCGCGCTGCCCTTCGCGCCGGACGCCCCGGCGGCGCTCGCGGTGCCCGAGACCGTGCACTGGGCACCGCCGCTGCGCGAGGACCCGCTGGTCGCGCTGCACGTGCCCGACGGGGCCGACCGGCCCGAGTGGCGGGTCCGCGAGGTGCCGGCGCCCGAGCACTACGGCGCGGCGGTCGCCTCGGCCGTGGCGCGCATGCGGGCCGGGGAGTTCGACAAGGTCGTCCTCGCCCGCACCCTGGAGCTGACCTCCGGCCGTGAGCCGGACCTGCCGGGCATGCTGCGCCGCCTCGCCCGCCGCGACCCGGCCGGCTACACCTTCGCCGTGCCCAGCGGCCCCGGCCGCACCCTGATCGGCGCCAGCCCCGAACTGCTCGTCGCCCGGCAGGGCGGCAGGCTCACCGCCAACCCGCTGGCCGGCTCCGCGCCGCGCAGCGAGGACCTGGCGGAGGACGTCCGGCGCGCGGTGGCGCTCCTGGAGTCCGAGAAGGACCTGCACGAACACGCCGTGGTGGTGGCCGCCGTACGGGAGGCGCTGGCGCCGTTCTGCACCTCGCTGAAGGTGCCCGAGCGGCCCACGCTGGTGCGCACCGCCGCCATGTGGCACCTGTCGACCACGGTCACCGGCGAGGTCGCCGACCCCGACGAGGTCACCGCGCTCGACCTGGCGTCGGCGCTGCACCCCACCCCCGCGGTGTGCGGCACGCCCACCGAGCTGGCCCGGCGGGTGATCGCCGAGTCGGAGCCCTTCGACCGGGGCGCCTACACCGGCATGGTCGGCTGGCAGGACGCCGACGGCGACGGCGAGTGGGTCGTCACCATCCGCTGCGCCGAGGCCGAGGGCCGCACCCTGCGGCTGTTCGCGGGCGCCGGGGTGGTGGCGGCGTCCACGCCGGAGGCCGAGACGGCGGAGACCGCCGCCAAGTTCCGCACCTTCCTGCACGCCGTCGGAGCCTCGCTGTGACCCTCACCCCCGGAGTGGACGCGCCCACCTGGCCGGCCGAGTTCGCCGCGCGCTACCGTGCCGCCGGCCACTGGCGCGGCGAGACCTTCGGCGGGGTGCTGCGCGAGCGCGCCGCCGCCCACCCCGACCGGATCGCCCTGGTCGACCCGGCGCCCGAGCGCCGCACCTGGACCTACCGGGAGCTGGACGAGCGCGCCGACCGGCTGGCCGCCGGGTTCCTGGCGCGCGGCATCGCCAAGGGCGACCGGGTCGTCGTGCAGCTCCCGAACACCGGCGAGTTCCTCGAAGTGGTCTTCGCGCTGTTCCGGATCGGCGCGCTGCCGGTGTACGCGCTGCCCGCGCACCGCGAGACGGAGATCTCCCACTTCTGCTCCTTCGCCGAGGCCGTCGCCTACGTCGTGCCCGACGTGCACGCCGGTTTCGACCACCGGGAGCTGGCCGCGAAGATGCGCGAGCGGACGCCGGGCCTGCGGCACGTCTTCGTGGCCGGCGACCCGGGCGGGCACACCGCGCTGAGCGAGGTGCCGTGCGAGCCGGCCGGGCCGTTCGACGGGCCCGAGCCGCACGAACTGGCCTTCCTCCAGCTCTCGGGCGGGACGACGGGCCTGTCCAAACTGATCCCGCGCACCCACGACGACTACCTGTACTCGCTGTGGGGCTCCAACGAGATCTGCGGTGTCGACGAGGACACCCGCTTCCTGGTCGCGCTGCCGGCCGCGCACAACTTCCCGATGAGTTCGCCCGGCTGGCTGGGCGTGCTGTACGCGGGCGGCACGGTGGTGCTCTGCCCCAAGCCCGATCCGGCGACCGCGTTCCCGCTGATCGAGCGGGAGCGGATCACCATGACGGGGCTGGTGCCGCCGCTCGCCCTGGTCTGGACCGAGGCCGCCGCGACGGCCGGGCACGACCTGTCCAGCCTGGAGCTGATGCTGGTCGGCGGCGCCAAGTACAGCGAGCAGGCCGCGCGGAGGCTGGAGCCGGCCCTCGGCTGCCGGCTGATGCAGGTGTTCGGCATGGCCGAGGGCCTGGTCAACTACACGCGGCTGGACGACGACACCGAGACCGTCGTCACCACGCAGGGCCGGCCGATCTCCCCGGACGACGAGATCCGGATCGTCGACGACGCGGACCGGGACGTCCCGGAGGGCGAGTTCGGGCATCTGCTGACCCGCGGCCCGTACACCATCCGCGGCTACTGGCGGGCCCCCGACCACAACCTGCGCGCCTTCACCGAGGACGGTTTCTACCGCACCGGTGACATCGTGCGGCGCACCCCGACCGGCCACCTCGTGGTCGAGGGACGGGCGAAGGACCAGATCAACCGCGGCGGCGAGAAGATCGCCCCCGAGGAGGTCGAGAACATCATCCTCGCCCACCCCTCGGTGCACGACGTGTCGGTGGTCTCGGTCCCCGACGAATACCTCGGTGAGCGCTCCCTCGCCTACGTCATCCTGCGCGCGGACGCCGAACCGCTGAAGCCGGTCGCCGTCAAACGGTTCGTCCGTGAGCGCGGCATCGCCGCCTACAAGGTCCCCGACCTGGTCGAGTTCGTCGACGTCTTCCCGCAGACCGGCGTCGGCAAGATCAGCAAGAAGCACTTGCGCTCCGTCGCCGAACAGTCCTGACCGTACGAGAGGTCCCTCCCCCATGGCACTTCCCGCCATCGCCCCCTATCCGCTCCCGGCGCCGGACGAGCTTCCCGCGAACCGCGTCTCCTGGACCGTGGACCCGGCGCGTGCCGTCCTGCTCGTCCACGACCTCCAGCAGCACTTCCTGGGCGCCTTCCCCGCCGCCGAGCAGCCGCTGACCGGCATGCTGGGCAACACCGCGCGCCTGCTCAAGGAGTACCGGCGGCTCGGTGTCCCGGTCGTCTACTCCGCGCAGCGTGGCGGCCAGACCCCCGAACAGCGCGGTCTCCAGCTCGACTTCTGGGGTCCCGGCGTCGCCGACGACCCGGAGCAGCTCGCCACGCCGGACGCGGTGGCCCCCGAGGCGGGGGACACGGTGCTGACCAAGTGGAAGTACAGCGCGTTCGTCCGCACCGAACTGGCGGATCTGATGCGCGAGCGGGGCCGCGACCAGCTCGTGATCGTCGGGGTGTACGCGCACATCGGTGTGCTGATGACCGCCGCCGACGCCTGGCAGCGGGACCTCCGGGCGTTCGTCGTCGCCGACGCCGTCGCCGACTTCTCCCGCGCGGACCACGACATGGCGCTGCGGTACGCGGCCGGCCGCTGCGCGGTCGTGACCACCACCGACGCTCTCCTGAAGGAGGTCTGACCATGGCGCTCACCCTTGAGCGAATGCGTACCGACGTGGCCGACTGCCTCGGCGAGGAAGCCGCGGACATCCCCGTCGACGAGAACCTGGTCGACTACGGCCTGGACTCGGTGCGGATCATGGCGCTCCTGGAGCGCTGGCGCCGCGAGCACGGTGTCAGCGCCGACTTCGCCGACCTCGCGGAGCAGCCGGCCCTGGCGGCGTGGGCCACCCTGCTGGGGGCGGCATGACCGCCCCCGCGGCCCCGGCGGTCCCCGCCCCTTCGGCCGCGCCCGCCGTCCTGCCGCTCACGGCGGCCCAGTCGGGCATGTGGTACGCCCAGGCGCTCGACCCGCTCAGTCCCGCGCAGAACACCGCCGAGTGCCTGGAGATCGACGGGCCGCTCGACCCGGAGGTGTTCGCCGCGGCGCTGCGCCGGGTGACCGGGGAGGCCGAGGCGCTGCGGGTCCGGGTCGCGGACACCCCCGACGGGCCGCGCCAGTACCTGCCGGAGTCGGTCGAACCGCCGCTGACCGTGGACCTGGCGAGCAGCCCGGCCGAGGCGGAGGCGTGGATGCGCGCCGACCTCGCCGAGCCGTTCGACCTGGCGGCCGGCCCGCTCTTCCGGCAGGCGCTGCTGCGCGTCGGCGAGGACCGGTGGCTGTGGTACCAGTGCGTCCACCACCTCGTGATGGACGGGTACGGCTACTCGCTGCTGGTGCGGCGCACCGCCGAGGTGTACTCGGCGCTGGCGCGCGGCGAGGAGCCCGCGCCGCGCGCCTTCGGGACCCTGGCCGGCCTGGTCGCGGACGACGCCGCCTACCGGGCGTCGCCGGCCTTCGAGGCGGACCGCGTCCACTGGTCCGAGGCGTTCGGCGACCGGCCGGAGGCGCCCCGCCTCGCGGGCCGCGGCGCGCTGCCGTCCCGTACGTTCCGCCGCCGCGGCGCCCACCTGTCGCCGGAGACCGGCGAGGCGCTGAAGGAGCTGGCGAGCCGGCTCCGCGCGACCTGGCCGGACGTGCTGATCGCCGCCCAGGCGCTGTACACCGCCCGGGCCACCGCCCGCGCCGACGTGGTCCTCGGCCTGCCGATGATGGGCCGCATGGGGTCGGTGGCACTGCGGGTGCCCGGCATGGTGATGAACGTGCTGCCGCTCAGGCTCGCCGTCTCCCCCGAGGCGACCTTCGCCGAGCTGGTGCGCCAGGTGGTCCTGGGCATCCGCGAGGTCCGCCGCCACCAGCGCTACCGCTACGAGGACATCCGCCGCGACCTGGGCCTGCTCGGCGAGAGCCGGGCACTTGTCGGCCCCCTGGTCAACGTGATGCCGTTCGACTACGGCGCCGAGTTCGCGGGCGTCCCCGCGCGGGCCCGGAACCTCTCCGCCGGCCCGGTGGAGGACCTGACGGTCAACATCTACGACCGTGCCGACGGCCGCGGTCTGCGCATCGACCACGACGGCAACCCCGCCCTGTACGAGGACGCCGACCTCGCCGCGCACCAGGAACGCTTCCTGCACCTGGTGGACCGGCTGGCCGACACCGACCCGCACCTCCCACTGGCCGTCCACGGCATCGCCACGCCCGCCGAACGGGCGCTGGTGGTCGAGGAGTTCAACCGCACCGAGCGGGCCCTGCCGCCGACCACCCTGATCGGGCCGATCGAGGCGCGGGCCGCCCGCACCCCGGACGCCACGGCCCTGGTCTTCGGGGACACGGCGCTGACCTACGCGGAGCTGAACGCCCGCGCGGGCCGGCTGGCGAGGCACCTGCAGTCGCTCGGTGCCGGGCCGGGCGCGGTGGTCGGCGTGTCGGTGCCGCGCTCGGTGGAGCTGGTCGTGACGCTGCTCGCGGTGCTGAAGGCGGGCGCCGCCTATCTGCCGCTGGACCCGGACTACCCGGCGGGGCGGCTGGCGTACATGCTCACCGACGCGGCACCCGTGTGCGCGGTCACCGACCGTGCCGACCGGCTCCCCGGGGACACCGGCACCGCCCTGGTCGTCCTGGACGGCCTGGACCTGTCCGGTCACTCGTGGACCGACCCGGCCCGCGCCCTCACCCCCGCGCATCCCGCGTACGTCATCTACACCTCCGGTTCCACGGGCCGCCCCAAGGGCGTCGTCGTGCCGCACCGGGCGATCGACAACCGGCTGCGCTGGATGCAGGCGGAGTACCGGCTGACCCCGGCGGACCGGGTGCTGCAGAAGACGCCGTCGTCGTTCGACGTGTCGGTGTGGGAGTTCTTCTGGCCGCTGCGCGAGGGCGCGGCACTGGTCGTCGCCGAGCCCGGCGGTCACAAGGACCCGGTGTACCTGGCCCGGCTGATCCGCGAGCAGGCGGTCACCACCTGCCACTTCGTGCCGTCGATGCTCCAGGTGTTCCTGGGCGCGCCGGAGGCCGCGGGGTGCGCGCAGGTGCTGCGCCGGGTGTTCTGCAGCGGTGAGGCGCTGCCGCGCGAGACGGCGTCCGCCTTCGCGCGGACCGTGCCGGGCGTCGGGCTGCACAACCTGTACGGACCCACCGAGGCCGCCGTCGACGTGACGTACCACGCGTGCGACGCGGCCGGTTCGGGGCCGGTGCCGATCGGGCGGCCGGTGTGGAACACCCGCCTGCACGTCCTGGACGCGGCTTTGCAGCCCTGCCCGCCCGGAGTGCCGGGCGAGCTGTATCTGGCGGGCGCGCAGCTCGCCGACGGCTATCTGGGGCGGCCGGAGCTGAACGCGACCCGGTTCGTCGCCGACCCGTTCGGACCGGCGGGTACCCGGATGTACCGCACCGGCGACCTGGCCCGCTGGACGGCGAAGGGCGAGGTGGAGTACCTCGGCCGCACCGACCACCAGGTCAAGCTGCGCGGACAGCGCATCGAACTCGGTGAGATCGAGGCGGCGCTCGCGGCCCGGCCCGGCGTGGACGGCGCGTGCGCGCTGGTCCTGGAGGACCGCCTGGTCGGCTGGGTCACGGGGGCGGCCGACCCCGCCGAGGTGCGGGCGGCGCTGGCCCGGGAGCTGCCGGAGCACATGGTCCCGGCGGCCGTCGTCGCCCTGGCGGCGTTCCCGCTCAGCCCCAACGGCAAGCTGGACCGCCGTGCGCTGCCCGCCCCGGTCTTCGCCGGCGGCACCGGCGCGCGGCCCTTCGCCTCCGCCCGCGAGGAGGCGCTGACCGCCCTGTTCGCCGAGGTGCTGGACGCGCGGCAGGTCGGTCCCGACGACGCCTTCTTCGACCTGGGCGGCACCTCGCTGCTCGCGGTGCGTCTGATGGGCCGGATCCGGGCGGAGTTCGCCGTCGAGCTGACCATCGGCTCGCTCTTCGAGGCGCCGACGCCCGCCGCGCTCGCGGCCCGGCTCGACACCTCGGCGCCCGCCTCCGACGACGCGCTGGGCGTCGTCCTGCCGCTGCGCGCCGAGGGGGATCGGACACCGCTGTTCGTCATCCACCCGGCGGGCGGCCTGGCCTGGTGCTACGCGGGGCTGACCGCGCGCCTGGGCCCGCGGCAGCCGGTGTACGGGCTCCAGGCCCGCGGTCTGACCGGCGAGGAGGCGCTGCCGGGCACGCTCCAGGAGGAGGCCGAGGACTACGCCCAACAGATCCGGGAGGTCCAGCCGCACGGCCCCTACCGCCTGGTGGGCTGGTCGGTCGGCGGGGTCCTCGCGCACACCGTGGCCGTTCTGCTGCGGGAGGCCGGCGAGCAGGTCGGGCTCGTCGCGCTGCTGGACGCGTTCCCCGCCGAACAGTGGCGGGAGCGGCCGGCGCCCGAGGAGGGCGACGCGCTCACCGCGGTGCTGCGGATGGCGGGGTTCGACCGCACCGGGGAACGCACCCGGCAGGACGTGCTGACCACCCTGCGCGCGGCGGGCAGTCCCCTGGCGGGGCTCAGCGCACACACCCTGTCCCGGATCGTCGACATCGTGCCGAACCACGCCCGCATGATGCGTGCGCACGAGCACCGCGCCTACGACGGCGACGTGCTGTTCTTCACGGCCGCGGCGCCGCGCGCCGAGGACTGGCTGACCTGGGAGGCGTGGCGCCCGTACGTGCGCGGGGAGATCGTCAACCACGATCTGGACTGCACCCATCCGCAGTTGATGCGGGACCGGTACCTGGACGGCGTCGCGGCCGTGCTGGCCGCCCGGCTGAAGGAGCTGGACGCGTGACCTGGTGCCGGCGAACGCGGGCGGACCGCGCTCGCTGTGGCCGGCCTGGCGGACCGTCCCGGCGGGCCGGACGGCCCGCTTCGGTCCGGCCCCGTACGGGGCGGACCGGGTGGAGGCGGGCCCGGGACGCGCCCGGTGACACCGCGCGCGCCGCTGCGCGACAGCGCCGGGCGGCGCCGGGTGGCGGCCGGCGCGGTCCGCGCCGGTGACGGGTCAGACGGACGTCTCCCGGTCGTGGCCGCCGAGGAGTTCGACGAGTCCGTCGGCCATCTCGGTGCGCCAGCAGAGATAGTCGTGACCGCCTTCGAACTCCCGGTAGGTGGAGTCCTCGTAGCCGAGGGCGGTGAGGGTGTCGCGGAGCCTGCGGGCGGCGGGCAGGGCCACCCATTCCTGCGTGCCGAAGGAGAGCCGGAAGCGCACGGGCAGCCGGGGCGTCCGGGCCAGCACCCCCGTCAGCCACTCCGCGTCGGGTCCGACGGGCCACCAGAACGAGCCCGACTGGACGAGGGCGTGGCCGAACCGGTGCGGGGCGGTCACGGCCGCGTAGGCGGCGGTGAGTCCGCCGAGGCTCTGCCCGGCGATCACGGTCCGCGCCGGGTCGGCGGTGAGGGGCAGGTGCCCGGCCGCCCAGGGCAGCAACTCGTCGGTGAGGTGGGCGACGTACTCGGGCCGGCAGGCCAGCTCCGTCCAGCGGGTCGGTTCGTCCACGGCCTCCGGCAGTACGGCGGCGACGGGCGGGATCCGGCCGTCCGCGATCAGGTTGTCCAGCAGGTGTGCCAGGCCCAGTCCGGGTCCCCAGTGCTCGCCGTCCAGCAGGACCAGCACCGGCAGCCCGTCCTCGGCGGGGGCCTCGGCGGGGGCTTCGCCGGGCGGCGTGTACAGCCAGACCCGCCTGCCGCCGCCCGGCCGGGTGCCCGGCATGAGGTGTCCGGTGAGCGTGCCCCGGGGTGTGCCGGGGCGGGGCCGCCAGTCGTCCGCGCGGGGTGCGGCGGGGAGTTCGGCGTACGGCACCGGCTCGCCGCCCCAGCGGCGCGGCAGCGTACGGGGGTTGAACGGGTCGGCCCGGTGCACCGCCCGCAACCGGCGCCAGCGGTCCGGCGCGTGGGGACCGGGGCCGGGGTCGGGGCCGGTGCCCTCGTCCACGTGCAGGTCGTAGGTGCCGCGCCAGTCGGCGCGCAGGCGCAGGGTCCAGTGCCACACGTCGGTACCGGGCACCCGTTCCATCAGATTGCCCTCGGGGGCGCGCGGGTCGCCCAGTTTGTTGGGCAGGACCTCCACGGCCCGGGTGGCCGGGGTGCCGCGCCACAGGAACGTCACCGCCCGGTGGTCGGCGCTGCCGCCCGGGTCGGGGCCGACCAGGGGGGTGCCGTGCCGGCGGACCTCCGCCCAGAACTCCTCGACGCCGTCCGGGCCGGGCAGCGGGCGGACGGGTGCGCTCAGCCGCGGGACGGGATGCGGGCGGGGCAGGCGGGGCGGACGGTTCGGGGCGCCTTCGGGCGGGCTGGCGAACAAGCCGTGTTGACAATCCATTTGACACTTCACGATCTCTAGCCTTAGGTTAGCCTTACCTTACTTGATCGCACGTCGCAGTCCGCGCCGGCCGTAGCCGCCCCCAGCGTGCTCATCTCCCTTTCCGTCCTTCGGTGACGGCCGCCTGCCAGGAGCAGCCA
Source organism: Streptomyces ziwulingensis (assembly GCF_039542605.1). Classification (NCBI taxonomy): domain Bacteria; kingdom Bacillati; phylum Actinomycetota; class Actinomycetes; order Kitasatosporales; family Streptomycetaceae; genus Streptomyces; species Streptomyces ziwulingensis. The sequence goes on along the minus strand of NZ_BAABIG010000089.1, from coordinate 13,415 downwards.
TCATGACCTCTGACAGACCCGCTTCGCCCACCGGCGCCCGGCTGAGCCGGGTGGTCGCCCTGACCGCCGGCGCGACGCTGGGACTCGGCACCCTGTGTGCCGTCCCCCTGGCCGTGGCCGGTTCCGGCGGCCCGGACCTCACCGGTACGGTCGCCCTGGCGGCGGACGCCGTCGCCGCCCCCGCGGTCACGCTGGGCGCGACCTCCGTCAAGCCGGGCGGCGAGGTGCCGTTCACCGCCACCGGCTTCCCGGCCGGCGCCACGCTGAGCGTGAAGTTCGACGACGCGACGCTGCTCAGGCAGTTCACCGTCGGCGCCGACGGCAGCGTCTCGGACAAGGTGACGATCCCCGCCGACGCGAGTGCCGGCGGCGACCACTGGCTGCGGTTCCTGGCGCCGCAGACCAGCGTCCGGAGCGAGAGCCTCACGGTCGTGGCCGCCACCACGCCGACACCGACACCGACGCCGACACCGACACCGACACCGACGCCGACGCCCACTCCGACGCCGACCACGCCGGCGGCCGACCCGAAGATCAAGATCACCAGCGGCGCCGAAGTGGCCGCCGGCGGCAAGGTCTCCTTCGCCCTGTCCGGGTTCGTCAAGGGCCAGAACATCACGGTGAAGCTGGACGACGGCGAGATCCTCGACCAGTGGACCGGCGCGGTGAAGGCCGACGGGACCTTCGCGGGGAAGGTCACGATCCCCGCGTCGACCTCGGCGGGCGCGCACTGGCTGCGCGTCCTGGCGCCGGACCCGTCGACCAGCCTGAAGGCGGACCTCACGGTCACGTCCGCCGCGAGCGGCGGCTCGGGCGGGACCGGCGGGTCCACCGGAGGCTCCACCGGCGGCACGTCCGGCGGCTCGGGCGGTTCGGGCGGGACCGGCGGGTCCGCGGGCGGCAGTGCCGGCGGCTCCACCGGAGGTTCCGCGGGCGGTACCGGCACCTCCGCCGGCGCCTCCGCCACCCTCACCGCCGGCTCCCAGGTGGCCGCCGGGGGCAAGGTCTCCTTCCGGGTGACGGGCTTCCCCGCGAGCCGGCGGCTCACCGTCAAGCTGGACGACAGCGAGATCCTCGGCCAGTGGACCATCGGCTCCGACGGGTCGTACTCCGGCAGCGTCACGGTGCCCTCCGACGCCACCAAGGGCGCCCACTGGCTGCGCTTCCTCGCCCCCGACCCGTCCACCAGCCTCAAGGCCGGTTTCACCGTGACCTCCGGCACCGCCGCGGCCACCGGTTCCACGGGCACCGCCGCCGGGGGCACCGGCGCGTCCGGCACGCCCGTCCCCGCCGCCACCGGCGCGCCGGCCAGCGCCACCAACGACGCCGGGGCCAAGGCCGAGATCACCGCGAGCGAGGTGCAGCCCGGCGGCACCCTGCACTTCAAGGTCAGTAGATTCCCGGCGGGCAAGCAGCTCACCGTCAAGCTGGACGACGAGGCCATCCTCGACCAGTGGGACATCGACGCGAACGGGTCCTACGAGGGTGACGTGACCGTTCCCGCGGACACCGCCGCCGGCGCCCACTGGCTGCGCTTCCTGGCCCCCGACCCCGCCACCACGCTGAAGGTGGAGTTCACCGTCCTCGCCGCCGGGACGGACGCGGGCTCCTCCGTCGCGTCCTCCACCACCGCGCCCGACACGACGGAGAAGACCCTCGTGGCCGCGTCGCCGCAGGCCCCCGTCTCCTACGCGACCATCGCCTGGTCGGCCGCCGCCGCCGCGGCCGGCGGCGCGGCCGGAGCCGCCGCCACCACGCTGTACGTGGTGCGCCGCCGCTCCGCCGGGCCCGCGCACGCCGCGTGACCCCGACGCCCCCGGCGTCCCCTCAGACCACCTGCCCCTTATCTGTTCCGTTTCTGTTTCTGTTCCGTCCCACCCGCACCTCAGAACGAGGAGTTCCCCTCTCATGTCCTTCACCGGCACCCGCACCCACCGCCGCGCCGTGGTCGCCTCCTCCATCGCCGCGGCGATCGCCGCCGGCTCCACCCTGGCGCTCGCGGGCACCGCGTCGGCGCACGGCGACGCCTCCACGGTCACCACCGCGAAGCTCACCAAGGGCCTCTACCAGACGGCCTACTCCGAGCGGAACAACGTGCTCTGGGCCACCGCCGCCGTCGGCCGCCCCCCGGTCACCGAGTCCCACCTGCTGAAGGTCGACCCGAAGACCCTGCGGATCAAGTCGGACATCACCCCGCCCGTCACCGACACCGCCACCGGCGCCGTCGAGGCGGTCTACGGCGTGGCCGTGGACGACGAGCACAACACCGTCTGGACGACCAACACCCGCAACAACACCGTGTCCGTCTACAGCCAGCGCACCGGCGCGCACCTGGCCACGCTGCCGAACGTCAACCACGCCCGTGAGATCGTCGTGGACGAGAAGCACAACACGGTGTGGGCGAGCGGCTTCAGCGACGGCACGCTGGTCGCCTTCGACTCCAAGACCTTCAAGGAGACGGAGCGCGTCACCGTCGAAGGCTCCGGACCGACCGGCCTGACCGTCAACGAGAAGACCGGCACGCTGTACGCCGCCGACCTGAACAACGACCGGCTGATCGAGATCGAGCGGGGCTCCACGACCCCGGCCTTCATCCCGGCCGGCGACGGCCCGATCTCGGTGTCGCTCGCCAAGAACGGCAAGACCGCCTACACCGCCGACCAGACCTCGGGCACCCTGTCCGTGATCAACCTGAAGTCGGGCACGATCACCAAGTCCGTGGCGACCGGTGCGGGCGCCCTGTCGCTGGCCACCGACGAGCGCTCCGGCGACGTCCTGGTCGTCAACCGCACCGACGCCAACGTCACCCGCGTCGACGTGAAGACGGGCACCATCGAGGAGACGGTGGCCACCGGCGCCAACCCGAACCACGTCGAGGTCGCCGACGGCACCGCCTACGTGGTGGACAAGTCGGGTGCCGGCACGGCCGAGGACACCCTCACCAAGATCCGTCTGGCCCGCTGACGGCCCGCGGCTGACGGCTCGCGGCCCACGGCCCACGGCCCACGGCCCACGGCCAACAGCTCACAGCTCACAGCTCACGCGGGACATGGACCCGCACGGCTCGCGCGCGGGGCGCCGGCACCCTCCTGGGGCGCCGGCGCCCCGTCCCCCGTTTCCCGCCCCGTTCAGGCGAACCCGCCCGGCGCGGCGCGTGGCGGCGTCCCGCCCCGTCGACACCTTCACCGTGGAACTGCCGCTGATCCCTCCGATGCTCGCCACGCCAGGCGCCCTGCCGTCCGCCGCGCAGGACGCCCGCTGGGCCTACGAGACCAAGCAGGACGGGCAACGTGCGGTCGTCTACCTGCCCGGGGACGGCACGGTGCTGCTGCGCGCCCGCTCCGGCCAGGACATCACCGGCGCCTACCCCGAACTGCGGCCCCTCGCCGCCGCGCTGGGCACCACCCCCGCCGTGCTGGACGGCGAGGTGCTGGCGCTGGACGACCGGGGACGCGCGGACTTCCAGCTCCTGCAGTCCCGCATGGGCCTGGCCCACTCCCCCGGCCGGGCGGCGCACCGCGCGGCGAAGGCCCCGGCCCACCTGGTGCTCTTCGACGTGCTGCACCTGGGCGACCGCTCCCTGCTCCGCCTGCCGTACACCCGCCGCCGGGAGCGGCTGGAGGGGCTCGGTCTGGCCGGCCCGTCCTGGTCGACGCCCGCCGCCCTGGTCGGCCACGGCGAGCGGGCGCTGGCGGCCACCCGCGAGCACGGCCTCGAAGGCCTGGTCCGCAAACGGCTGGACTCGGTCTACGAGCCGGGGGTGCGGTCCCGGGCCTGGGTCAAGATCCGCAACATGCGCGGCGAGGACGTGGTGATCGGCGGCTGGCTGCCCGGCAAGGGGCGGCTCACCGGTCTGCCGGGCGCGGTGCTGGTCGGCCAGCGCGCCGGCGGCCGGCTGCGCTACGTCGGCGGGGTGGGCACCGGCTGGAGCGAGGCCGAGCGCACCGAACTGGCCGCGCTGCTGCGGGCCGCCGCCCGCGACGTCTGCCCCTTCGACCCCGTACCGGCGGTCCCGGGCGCGCACTGGGTGGCGCCCCGGCTGGTGGGTGAGGTCCGCTTCAGCACCCGGACCCGGGAGGGGATGCTGCGCCAGCCGTCCTGGCTGCGGCTGCGCCCGGACCTGGCGCCCGAGGAGTCGGCGGCCGACCTCCCCGACGACGCGGTGTGACCCGGCATCTGACGTTTCGTACGACGGGACATCGTGTTGTTGGGCTGTCCTTCACCGCGGATACGCCTGTGACCCCTTGGCCTGGTGCATGACAACAGGGATGCTGTGTTCCGGTTTCCCCCACAGCCGCCCGGCTGCGCCCGGACCTCCTAAGGAGGACGCAGTGTCGTCACGCATGTCCCGTACCCGCCGCGCGAGATGGCTCACCGCGCCGCTCGCCGCTCTCGCCGTCGTCGTCGCCTTCCCCGGCGCCGCCTTCGCCGCCCCGCCCCCGGCGCTGCCGGCCAACGCCGACAGCGCGGAGCGGACGTACCAGCCCGCCTTCGACTACGACACCGACGGGTGCTACCCCACGGCGGCCATCGGCCCGGACGGGACGGTCAACACCGGCCTCAACCCGACCGGCGCCCTCAACGGCAACTGCCGGGACGCCGTGGACCTGGAGAGCACCAACAGCTACTCGCGGGCCAAGTGCGACAACGGCTGGTGCGCCTACCTGTACGGCCTGTACTTCGAGAAGGACCAGGCGCTGCCCGGCAGCAGCCTCGGCGGGCACCGCCACGACTGGGAGCACGTCGTGGTCTGGGTGCAGAACGGCCAGGCGCAGTACGTGGCCACCTCCAACCACGGCTCGTTCACCGTGCACGCCCGCTCCGAGGTCCGTTTCGAGGGCACGCACGCCAAGGTCGTCTACCACAAGGACGGGATCAGCACCCACTGCTTCCGGCCGGCCACCTCGGGGGACGAACCGCCGGAGAACCACCGGGGGACCTGGCAGTACCCGCCCCTGGTCGGCTGGAACGGCTACCCGTCCGGCCTGCGCGAGAAGCTGAGCGGCTACGACTTCGGCAGCGCGAACTTCGGCCTGAAGGACGCCTCCTTCGCCTCCCATCTGGCGGCGGCCAAGCCCTCCGGCATCTCCTTCGACCCGAACGCCTGATCCGGCCCGTCGACACCCGGGAGGCGGCGGGCGGCACTATCGTGTCCGCATGCCGTCTCCGGAAATGATCCGTGTCGTCTCCCGCGACTCACCCATGGCGCTCGCCCAAGTGGCGCGCGTGCGCGAGGAGTTGGCGGTCCACTGCCCTGGGGTGCGCACCGAGGTGGTGCCGGTGCGGACCACCGGTGACAAGTGGCTCGGCGACCTGGCGCAGGTCGAGGGCAAGGGCGCCTTCACCAAGGAGGTCGACGCCGCGCTGCTCGCGGGCGAGGCCGACCTCGCGGTGCACTGCGTCAAGGACGTGCCCGCCGACCGGCCACTGCCGGCCGGCACGGTCTTCGCCGCGTTCCTCAAGCGCGACGACATCCGCGACGCGCTCGTCCACCCGGACGGACTCACCCTCGACACGCTGCCGGCCGGGTCCCGGATCGGCACCTCCTCGGTCCGGCGGGTCGCCCAACTGGCCGCCACGCACCCGCATCTGACCTGCGTGCCGTTCCGCGGCAACGCCAACCGGCGGCTGGCGAAGCTGGCCGCCGGGGAGGCGGACGCGCTGCTGCTGGCGGCCGCCGGCCTGGAGCGCATCGGCCGCACCGACGTGATCAGCGAGCTGCTCTCGCCCGAGGCGATGACGCCGCCGATCGGCGCGGGCATCCTCGCCCTGCAGTGCCGTGAGGGCGACACGCGGCTGATCGAAGCGGTCAGCGCACTCGGCGACCCCGACACCCACCGGGAGGCCACCGCCGAGCGGATGTTCCTGCACGTCCTCCAGGGGCACTGCAACAGCCCGATCGCCGGGTACGCGCGGGTGGACGGCGGCGGCGAGCTCTCCCTGCGGGCCTGCGTCTTCACCCCGGACGGCAAGACCCGGCTGAACGCCCACGAGTGGGCCGGCCGACTGGATCCCGCCACCCTCGGCACCTCGGTCGCCGTGGCCCTGCTGCGCCAGGGCGCCCGCGAGATCATCGACGGCATCCCGCACTGACCCACCGCGTCACGGACGGCCCGGCCCCGGCCCCCCCCAGCGCCGGGGCAGAGGGCCGGGGGTCAGGCGGTGCCTTCCTCCGCCTGCTCGCGCAGGAAGGCGCTCACCTGGTGCGCGAGCCCCTCACGCCCGGGTGCCGCGGGCGCGCCCACGGCCGCCTCGGCCAGGCCGACGCCGCCGGCCCACAGCTTGCGGCCGGTCCACTCCTCGTCGACCCGCAACTGCACCTGGACGTCGAGCTGGGTGAGCTGCGCCTCGGCGCCGGCCGCGTACAGCACGGCGGTGGCCCGGCGCAGCGGATAGACGTCGAAGCCCTCGATGAACTGGGAGTTGCGCCAGTCGAGGAAGGCGCCCTCGCCGTCGGGGCCGATCCGCACGTCGAGCTGGCCGTCCTCCAGGTGGACACCGAAGAACCGCTCACCGCGGTTCTCGACGGTCACCCGGACCCGGAAGTACGTGAGCCCCTCCGCGGCCTCGTCCCGGCCGCGCGGCGGCTCGGCCCGCTCGACACGGTGGACGCGGACCCGCAGTCCGGGGTGTGCCTCGTACTCCTGCCAGTCCCCGACCACGTTCGGCTCGTACACGGTGCACCTCTCGACCTCTTGAAGCTGCTTCCTACCTGTGTGTTCAGTGCACTGTCAAATGAGCGGAATACGCCGTGGCCAGGGAGTTCGTCCCGTTCGGCCGATGATCAAGCGCTGCCCAGGCACGATCCGCCGACGCCGGGCGGCGGGACCGGCCGGGGCGTGCCGCACATCACGTCCGCCACCCGCGGCCGCCCTCGCGCGGACCCGTGACGAGTGCGCGCGGGAGCCATCCGTGTGGACATGTCCGCATATACGGGGGATTGTTTTGACATCAGCTCTGCGGGGCACGCCGAGGTCGGCCGGTCCCCCGGAGCACCCCTGCTGAGGGAGGTGCGCCTCATGCGTAGCGACCGCCGGACCAAGCCGCATCCGCACGACGACGCCCCCGACACCCGCGCGGCCTTCGAACGGCTCGCGAAGCTGCCCGAGGGCCCGCAGCGCCAGGCACTGCGGGACGAGCTGATACGGGTCTGGCTGCCCATGTCCGAGCGGATCGCGGTCCGCTTCCGGGGCCGCGGCGAGAACCTGGAGGACCTGTACCAGGTGGCGGCCCTCGGGCTGGTGAAGGCCGTCGACCACTACGACCCCGCGCGCGGCCACGCCTTCGAGGCGTACGCCGTGCCGACCGTGACCGGTGAGATCAAGCGCCACTTCCGCGACCACATGTGGACGCTGCACGTACCGCGCCGGGTCCAGGACCTGCGCAACCGGGTGCGGCGCGCCTCCAAGGAGCTGGCGCAGACCATCCCCGGGCGCGCCCCCACCGTCGAGGAGATCGCCGCACACGCGCACCTGACGCCGGCCGAGGTACGGGCCGGCGCGGAGGCCCTGGAGTGCTTCACCGCGCTGTCGCTGGAGGCGGAGCTGCCCGGGACCGACGGCTACGCCCTCGGTGACGCGATCGGCGGCCCGGACCCGGCCTTCGACACGGTGGTCGACCGGGTGGCCGTCGCGCCCTGTCTGCAGGCCCTTCCGGAGCGTGAGCGCACCATCCTCTATCTGCGTTTCTTCCAGGGAATGACGCAGAACCGCATCGCCCAGCAGCTCGGCATCTCGCAGATGCACGTCTCCCGGCTGCTCAGCGGCTGCTTCGCCCAGTTGCGGGAGGAGATCCTCACCGAGGAGACACTGACCGAGGCGCAGTGAGCGCCCGGTGGCCCCGCCGCGCCGCTCAGCGTTCGGGCCCGGAGCCCGGTATCCGCACCGGGCCGTGCCGGTCCAGGGCGTCCTCCAGCGCGGCCCGGATCTCGGCGGGCATCGCTCCGGTGCGCCCCCAGACGAGGATCAACTCGGCCACGCTGCGGAGTTTGACGTTGGTGTGCTGGGAGATCTCCTTCAGCACCGCCCACGCCTGGTCGGGCGCCACCCGGCCGAGCGCGACGACCATGCCGATCGCCTGGTCGACGACGGCGTGCGAGACGACCGCCTCCTTGAGCTGCCGCACCTGCTCCCGCAACTCGGCCATCCGCTCCGCGCAGGCGCTGTCGCCGTCCCTGTCGCCGTCCATGCTCACCTCCGGGTGCGCCGGGTGGCCGGCGCGTCCCTCGTCGTCACTGTCCGCCCCGGCCGCCACTGGTCCGTCCGGGGCGAAACGGCGCCCTTACGCTGCTCTTGCCGGGGTACTCGGTGCGCGGACTCAGCGGTTCCGGCCGGACACTGGTAGGGAACCGGTGGCTGCCGGTGGACGAGACCCAGGACGCGACTGCCATGAACCACGACATGCCCTCCTCCCCCGCTCGCGCGAAGAACGTGCTCTCCACGCGCTCCGTGTTCGGAGCTCCCTGCTGGGTGAGTCTCACCAGCCGTGACCTGAAGGCCACCGAGGAGTTCTACTCCGCCGTGCTGGACTGGCAGTGGCGGCCCGCCCGGCTCGGTGACCGCTTCCGGATCGCGCTGGCCGACGGCGCGCCGGTCGCCGGGATCGCCGCGGTCGCCTCCATGTGGCAGATGGCGGTGGCCTGGACGCCGTACTTCGCGGTGGTCGGCGCGGACCAGGCGGCGGCGCGGGTGCAGGAGCGCGGCGGGACCGCCGCGGTCGGGCCGATCTCCCTGCCGCCGGGCCGGGCCGCGCTGCTGGCCGACCGGGACGGCGCCACCTTCGGCATCTGGGAGGGAGAGCTGTTCACCGACTGGGACACCTGGCGGCGCGTCCAGCCCGCCTTCCTCAAGCTGCACACCCGGGACGCCTTCGACGCCGCCATCTTCTACGGCGAGGTCCTGGACTGGGCCACCGGCAAGCCGGGCGCCTGCGAGGTCGACTACGAGGGCGGCGAGGTGGTGCTGCGCAGCAACCACGACGTGGTGGCACGCATCGAGTCGGGCGCCCTCGGGGCGGCGCCGGACCCGACCATCCGGCCGCACTGGCAGGTGCACTTCTTCGTCGAGGACACCGACGCCTGCGCCCGCTCCGCGCAGTTGCAGGGCGGCACCGTGCTGTCCCAGGCCGAGGGGGAGGCCGTGCTGCGGGACGCCGACGGCGCGCAGTTCACGGTGACCGCGCGCCGCGGCCGCTGACCTCACGGGCGCACCGGCCGGAGCGGGCTCACCGGCCGGCCCGCGACGGCCGGGAGAGCAGCACCAGGCTGCGCGGCTCCACGGTGAGCGTCGTGGCGGCCTTGTGCTCGGCCTCGTCGGGGGTTCCCTCGGGTTCGGCGGTGTCGATCAGGGTCGTCCACCGCTCCCCGTAGACGGTGCCCGGCAGGTGGAAGGCGGCCGGTTCCCAGTGGCTGTTGAGCAGCAGCAGGAACGAGTCGTCGCTCACCGGCCGGCCGCACGGGTCCGGTTCGGCGATGGCGTCGCCGTTGAGGAAGACCCCGACCGCGTGCGCGTCCGGGCGCCGCCAGTCGTCGTCGGTCATCTCCCGTGCGTCCGGCCGCAGCCAGACCAGGTCGGGCAGCGGCCGGTCGGCGCGGGTCGCCGTCTCGCCCCGGAAGTGGCGGCGGCGGCGCAGCACCGGGTGGGCGGCGCGCAGCGCGATGAGCTGCCGGGTGAAGCCGAGCAGCCCGCGCTGCTCCTCGTCCGGCCGCCAGTCGAGCCAGGAACTCTCGTTGTCCTGGCAGTAGGCGTTGTTGTTGCCGCCCTGGGTGCGGCCCAGTTCGTCGCCGTGGCAGAGCATCGGGATGCCCTGGGACAGCAGCAGGGTGGCGAGGAGGTTGCGTTGCTGCCGGCCGCGCAGCTCCAGCACGGCCGGGTCCTTCGTCTCGCCCTCGACGCCGCAGTTCCAGGACCGGTTGTGGCTCTCGCCGTCCGCGTTGCCCTCCCCGTTGGCCTCGTTGTGCTTGTCGTTGTACGACACGAGGTCGCGCAGGGTGAAACCGTCGTGCGCGGTGACGAAGTTGACGCTGGCCCGGGGCCGGCGCCGGCTGTGCTGGTACAGGTCCGAGGAGCCGGTGAGCCGGGAGGCGAACTCGCCCAGCGTGTGCTCCTCGCCGCGCCAGAAGTCACGTACCGCGTCCCGGTACCTGCCGTTCCACTCCGACCACAGCGGCGGGAAGTTGCCCACCTGGTAGCCGCCCTCGCCGACGTCCCAGGGCTCGGCGATCAGCTTCACCCGGCTGATCACCGGGTCCTGCTGGATCAGGTCGAAGAAGGCGGAGAGCCGGTCCACCTCGTGGAACTGGCGGGCCAGGGTGGCCGCGAGGTCGAAGCGGAACCCGTCGACGTGCATCTCGGTCACCCAGTACCGCAGCGAGTCCATGATGAGCTGGAGCACGTAGGGGTGGCGCATCAGCAGGCTGTTGCCGGTGCCGGTGGTGTCGTAGTAGTGCTGCCAGTCGCCGTCCACCAGGCGGTAGTACGAGGCGTTGTCGATGCCCCGGAAGGAGAGGCTGGGGCCGTTCTCGTTGCCCTCGGCGGTGTGGTTGTAGACCACGTCGAGGATGACTTCGAGCCCGGCCGCGTGCAGCGTCCTGACCATCGACTTGAACTCGGTGACCTGCTGGCCGCGGGTGCCGCGGGCGGCGTAGTCGTTGTGCGGCGCGAAGAAGCCGATGGTGTTGTAGCCCCAGTAGTTGGACAGCCCGCGGTCCTGGAGGACGCCGTCGTGCACGAACTGGTGCACCGGCATCAGCTCCACGGCACTCACGCCGAGGGAGGTCAGGTGCTCCACGACCGCCGGGTGGGCGAGCCCGGCGTAGGTGCCGCGCAGTTCCGCGGGGACCTCGGGGTGGGTCCGGCTGATCCCGCGCACATGCGTCTCGTAGATCACGGTGTCCGCGTACGGGCGCCGGGGCGGGCGGTCGTCGCCCCAGTCGAACCAGGGGTCGGTGACCACCCCGAGCATGGTGTGCCCGGCGCTGTCGGCCGAATCGGGCCGGTCCCCGGCCCGTTCCAGCAGCGAGGGGTGGGTGTCCGTCCGCCCGTCCACCGCGCGGGCGTACGGGTCGAGGAGGAGCTTGGCCGGGTTGCAGCGGTGGCCCAGCGCCGGGTCCCAGGGCCCGTGCACGCGGTAGCCGTAGCGCTGGCCCGGCCCGACGCCGGGCAGGTAGCAGTGCCACACGAAGCCGTCGACCTCGGGCAGCGGGACACCGCGGTGACTGCCGTCCTCGTCCACGAGGACCAGGTCCACACCTTCGGCGACCTCGCTGAACAGGGCGAAGTTGGTGCCCTGTCCGTCGTGGACGGCGCCCAGCGGATAGGGGTCCCCGCTGCGGACGGGCGTGCCCTTCCACTTCGGCCTCCTGGTGGTCACCGGGTTACCTCCAGGATGCCGTCGCGGCCCGCGCCCAGAGGGGCGGCGAGCCGGGCGACGGGCAGGATCTCGCGCGGCACCTCGAGCCCTTCCCGGGTGATCGGGTTCGGGGTGGTCGCCACCAGCGGGACGCGCTCCCCGGCCCGGGCGCGCTGCGAGAACCAGATGACCTTCGCTCCGGTCTCGGCGGCACAGCAGCCCCAGCCGTCGCTGTTGGCGGCGAGGTGCTGCAGGCAGGTGCGCAGGTCCAGGTCGGGGCGGAGCCCGTGGTCGTGGCCGGCCACGGCGGTGATGAGATGCTGGCGGGTCCACCACATCTCGATCGAGGTGTTCTTGTCGCTCGCGTGCTCGTAGATCGCCCGCAGCAGCATCTCGGCGCCGCCGCACACGGGTTCCACGAGGTTCTCCAGGTTCCAGAACCGGAGGTGAGCGGCCAGGATGCGCCTGACCCGTCCGACCCGTTCCGGGCTCACTTCCACATCCAGGTGGTAGTAGCAGGTCACTGCGGTCTTCATCGTCGTCGGCTCCTCACCGCGAAGCTCCCGCTCCTCCTCGCCCCTGGCGGGACGAGCCCCGAACGCGAAGCGTGAGCGTTCATCGCTTCTGAGTGACTCCAGCGTGGGAGCGATAGTCCATTCGTGCAACACGAGGGACCCGAGTGCCGCCCGTGACCTGGTGGGACCGCGTGGTTGAAGATCCAACAGGACGCGGTGTGACCACCCGTGCACCATGTGTGAAGAACTCGATCGCCCGTGAACGGCCCCGCGCCCCTTTGCCGCGCGGTCGCCGCCCGAGGGTCGGGAACGCGCCCATCGAGTCCCGGAAGGGAACGGCACCATGCTGCTACCTGCGAAAGCCGAGGTCTCCCGGCAGTTGCGGCGTTACCGGGCCTGGGAGCGGATGACGCTGGCCGCCCCCGCCGACCTGTCCCTCCGGGCCACCTTCGAGGACTCCGGCTACACCCTGTGCGTCCTGATGGGTGAGCGCTGCGCGCGGGAGGCCGCCGACGCCGCCGAAAGGTATCTGCGGGCAAGCATGATCGACGAGGTGCGCGACCGGTCCCGTCCGGCGGGACGGGGCGCGGAGGTCATGGAACGTGTGGCGGCGGACCGGATGGCCCCGGTGGGGAGCGTCGCTCCCGCCGGCGCGGTGGTGTGATGCCCGGCCGGGCCGCGGGTCCGGCTTCGAGCGACGACGGAGGTGAGGACCGATGAGTACGGCTCCGGAGATCGGGCGCGTCCCGGTGCGTGACGTCCACCCGGCGGTGGAGGGCGGCCGACGCCCGGCGAAGGCGGTGGTGGGTGAGACGTTCGAGGTCACCGCCACCGTGTTCCGGGAAGGACACGACGTGGTGGCGGCGGGCGTCGTGCTGGAGGACCCCGGGGGCCGCCGCGGCCCGTGGACGCCGATGCGGGAGCTGGTGCCCGGCACCGACCGGTGGGGCGCGCGGGTCACCCCGACCGCCCCGGGCCGCTGGAGCTACCGGGTGGAGGCGTGGAGCGATCCGGTCACCACCTGGCGCCGTCAGGCGCGGATCAAGGTCCCGGCGGGGATCGACGCCGGTCTCGTCCTGGAGGAGGGGGCGGAACTGCACGAGTGGGCGGCGGCGGGCGTCCCGGACCGCGCCGGGCGCGCCCTGGTGCGGAGCGCCGCGGCGGTGCTGCGCGACGACACGCTGCCGGTGCCCACCCGGCTGGCGGCGGCGTTCACCCCCGAGGTGGAGGCGGTCCTCACCCGCCATCCGCTGCGCGAGCTGGTCACCTCCTCCGCGCCGATGCCGCTGCTGGTGGAGCGGGAGCGGGCGCTGTTCGGCNATCGCCGCGATGGGCTTCGACGTGGTCTACCTGCCGCCGATCCACCCCATCGGCACCACCCACCGCAAAGGCCCCGACAACACCCTCACCGCCACCCCCGAGGACGTCGGCGTGCCCTGGGCGATCGGCTCGCCGGAGGGCGGTCACGACGCGGTCCACCCCGACCTGGGCACCATCGAGGACTTCGACCACTTCGTGCGCGAGGCGCGGAGCCTCGGGATGGAGATCGCC
>NZ_BAABIG010000088.1:0-530 GCF_039542605.1 Streptomyces ziwulingensis | reverse complement strand
CTGAGGCTGCTCTTAAATTAGCGCGTCTTTATTTTTTTTATTTAGGAAATAAGAACACTTCTCGTGTTCATTTTATTTTTCGAGATAGATCTTATCATGGGAATACGCTAGGTGGTTTAAGTGTTTCAGGTTTTTCTGCTCGTAAAGACCCTTATTATCCTTTACTTATTAAACATGTTCATGAAATTAGTTCATGTTATAGTTATCGTCAATTAAGAGATAACGAGTCTAATTCTGATTTTGTTCTTCGTAAAGTAGATGAGTTCGAAAGCAAGATCCAAGAGTTAGGTCCAGAAACAGTCATTGCTTTTATTGCTGAACCTGTTGTTGGTGCTGCACTGGGATGTGTCCCAGCTGTACCTGGGTACTTTAAAGCTATGAAATCTATTTGCGATAAGTATGGTATTCTTTTTATAGCTGATGAGGTCATGTGTGGAATGGGTAGAACAGGATCGTTGCATGCTTGACAATTAGAGGAAGGTTTTACGCCTGATATACAAACTATGGGTAAAGGTTTAGGAGCTGGATAC
>NZ_BAABIG010000087.1:0-82612 GCF_039542605.1 Streptomyces ziwulingensis | reverse complement strand
CCCACGCGCCAACCCCGCACCCGCCACATACAACTCACCTGTCTCGCCGGAACCGACGGGGCGGAGCGAGTCGTCGAGCACGTGGACGTGACGGCCGGTGAGCGGGGCGCCGAGCGGCAGTGCGGGCGCGGGGCCGTCGTCCGGTTCGATGAGGTGCCAGGTGGCGCACAGGGCGGATTCGGTGGGGCCGTACAGGTGCCGTATCCGCACCTCCGGGCAGGCCGCCCGCACCCGCTCCACCGCCCGCAGGGGTACGACGTCACCGCCGGTCAGGACTTCACTCGCGCCTCTGAAGCACTCGGGAGCCTCCTCCGCCAGCACCCGGAACAGACCGGCGGTCACATGCACATGGGTCACCCCGGCCGCGAGGTGCTCGCGCACGGCCGCCGCGTCGACGGCCACCCCGGAGTCCGCGACGACGACCCGCGCACCCGCCGCCAGCGGCACCCACACTTCGAACAGCGAGATGTCGAACGCGTGCGGCGCGTGGAACAACACGGTGTCTCCCGGCCCCACACCCCACCCGGCATCCCCGGCCAGCGCCGCCACACTCCCGTGCGGCACGGCCACACCCTTCGGCGTCCCCGTCGACCCCGACGTGTACATCACATACGCCAGATCGTCCCCGTCCACCGGGACGGGAACCGGAGCCGGAACCGGAACCGGAACCGGAACCGAGGGCACCTCGCCGTCGGCCCCCATGCCCACGTCGACCGCGTCGACGGTCACCACCGGCGCCGCGTCCTCCAGNCCCGGTCACCCCGGCCCACCCCACGCCCACGCAAATACGACGCCACCCGATCCGACGCCGCGTCCAACTCCCCGTACGACACCGCACCCGCACCCTCGACCACAGCCACCGCACCCGGCGACTGCGCCACCCGCACCCGGAACAACTCCAGCACCGAGACAGGTGCCGCGACCGACGTGCCGTTCATGTCTCCCCCTTCGACTGACGACCGCTTCCCGGGCTGCTGATACCGATCAGGGGGAGCCGTCACCCCGCACCCGTGGGCCCCGCATGCCACCGCCCGGCATGCCACCGCCCGGCATTCCTCCTCCGGGCATCCCGCCGGGCATCCCGCCGGGCATTCCGCCAGGCATCCCGCCGCCCCGCGTCCGGATCTTCGGGCCCCCGGGGCCCGGGCCTGACGGGCCCTGCGGCGGGACCGGCTCGCGGTGGCCGTTGCCGCGCGGCGGGGGCAGTGTCCCGGACTTGCTGAACTGGGTGTTGTAGAGATGGGTGTAGAGGCCGCCGGCGGCGAGGAGTTCCTCGTGGGTGCCGCGTTCGCGGACGCGGCCCTCGTCGATGACCAGGATCTGGTCGGCCTCACGGACGGTGGAGAGCCGGTGCGCGATCACCAGGGAGGTACGGCTGTTCAGGGCCGTCTTGAGGGCGCGCTGCACGGCGGCCTCGGAGTCGGAGTCCAGGTGGGCGGTGGCCTCGTCGAGCACCACGATCGACGGTGCCTTCAACAGGACCCGGGCGACGGCCAGGCGCTGCTTCTCCCCGCCGGAGAGCCGGAAGCCGCGGTCGCCGACGACCGTGTCGAGCCCGTCGGGCAGGGAACTGATCAGGTCCCAGATGCGGGCCTGCTCACACGCCTCGATCACTTCCGCCTCGCCGGCCTCGGGGCGGGCGTAGGCGAGGTTGGCGCGGATGGTGTCGTGGAAGAGGTACGCGTCCTGGGTGACGACGCCGACGGCGGCGCGCAGCGAGTCGAACGTGAGGTCGCGGACGTCCTCGCCGTCGATGCGGACGGTGCCCGAGGTCACGTCGTACAGCCGGGACACCAGGTGGGTGATGGTGGTCTTGCCGGCGCCGGACGGGCCGACGAGTGCGGTGAGGGTGCCGGGGGCGACACCGAAGTCCAGTTCGTGCAGTACCTCCGGCGCGGTCCTGTCCCGCTCGCCGCCCGGGGCCTGGTGGGTCTCCAGGGAAGGCAGGGAGACCTCCTCGGGGCGGGGGTAGGCGAACGACACCTGCTCGAAGCGGATCTCGGGCGCGTTGCCCCCGCCGGGCCGGGCGAGCGCGACGGCGTCCGGGCGTTCCTCGATGAGCGGTTCCATGTCGAGCAGTTCGAAGATCCGGTCGAAGCTGATCAGCACCGTCAGGGCGTTGGCCTGCATGCTGGCGAGCTGGGTGATGGGGCCGAACAGCCGGCCCAGCAGGGTGGCCAGTGCCACCAGGGTGCCGAGTCCGAGGACCCCGTCGAGGACGAGTCCGCCGCCGACGCCGTAGACGAGGGCGGTGGTGAGCGCGGTGAGCAGGGCCATGAGGATGAAGGCGAGGCGGCTGAAGACGGTCAGCCGGACGCCTACTTCGCGCACCTTCTCCGCCTGGCCCCGGTACTCGGCGAGTTCCTGCGCCGGGCGGCCGAACAGTTTGGCCAGCATGGCGCCCTGCACGTTGAAACGCTCGTGGATCGTTCCGCTGAGGTCGGCGTGCAGTTCCATCTGCTTCCTGGAATGCGCCTGCAGCCGGCGGCCGATGTAGAGCCAGGGCAGGAAGAACACCGGCAGCAGTACGAGGGCGATCAGGCTGACGAGCCAGGAGAGGTAGAACATCTCGCCGAGCACCAGCAGCACGGTGAGGGCTCCGGTCGCCGACAGCAGCAAGGTGGTGAGGGCCTGCTGGGCCATGACCACGTCGGTGCTGAGCCGGCTGGAGAGAGCACCGGTCTGGGTGCGGGTGAAGAAGGCCAGGGGCATGCGCTGTACGTGGTGGAAGGACCGGACGCGCAGGTCGTAGCTGACTCCCTGGCCGATGCGGCCGGACAGGGCGCTCTGCGCGAGCTGGGTCACCGAGCCGGCCAGGCCGAGGGCCGCGACGAGCAGCGCCAGGACGACGACGAGCCGGCCGTCGTCCTTCATGATTCCGCCGTCGATGATCTCCCGCAGCAACAGCGGGGTCGCGACGATGATGAGGGAATCGACGAGTGTCACGAGGACGAGGGCCAGCACCGTCGCGCGGTGCGGCCGGACAAAGGCGAGTACCCGCCGCGCTGTTCCCGGCCTGATCTTGGAGGGCGCCGCGTCTTCGCCGCCCTTCATCACGACCCCACCGGGAGTCTGAGTGATCAGCATGTCGACGGGGACCTCCTGCTGTAGGTATTCGGAGGAGCATCTGCCGTGAATGGGAGGGAGCCTCTCGGGCACAATCCCGTCCGGCGATCCGGATGGCGACGATACCTGTCTGTTTTCCGGCCAACCACGCGCGTCCGTTGTGTCTTTCGGGTACCGGGTATGCCGCTTGGACAGCGGAAGAAGGCGCACGGGACGGGATTAGGGCGCGTGCGGCGCGCGAGGAAGTGTCCCGGAAGTGCCCCGCGTGAATGGCGTGCGCCCGGTGTGCGGAAGTACGTCGCGGCGTTTGTGCGGGCATGCTGATTCGGCCGGGCGGCGTGAGGCAATGCCGCCCGGCCGAAAGGATTCCGCTCAGCCGGGAGAGGTCAGCGGCGCCGGCGTCCAACCGTTCGTATCGCACGGTTGGACAGACCGGTCGGACGGACCGGTGAACTCATACGGTGGGACAGGCAGTCGAAGTCACACGGTCGGACAGGCCGAGGTGTCGGCCGGAGCGGCCGCCACACTATTTCCCTGGGCATTCCCCTGGGCGGTGTTCTTCTCCACTCGGGTGGCGACCTCCTCCCAGATGTGCGCACACTCCCGCGCCAGATGGGCCACGGTGCCGCTCCAGTACGGCGGGACGGTGTCGGTGATGCCTTTCCACTCGTCCGGGGGGAGCATGTGCACGCTGAGCAGCCGCAGCAGGAGGCGCCCCGTCTCGTTGAGCCGGAGCGCGGGGTCCGCCTTGAGACGGTTGACCGCCGAGAGCCCTTCCCGCAGGGCGGTCTCGGCGGCCGCGGCGCGCCGGATCTCAGCGCGGCCCGTCTGCGGCACGACCTTCAGCAGCTCTTCGCCCGGCCGGGGCCGGACACCTCGCGGACGTGCCGGGAGGAGGGGTTCCTCGCCTCGGCTGAGGCGATTGCGCACGTCCCTGGCGGTCTCCGGCGATATGCCGGCGCCCCGGGCTATCTGACGCAGCGAGAGGCTCGGGTTCTCCGCTATGAGCTGGCCGGCCCGTCTGCGTCCTTCGGTGATGTCGACGGGACGCACCCGGCCGTCCCGGCCGATCCGGGCGATGTCCCCCGGGACGCCGACCGTCGCCGACCGGCGTACCTCGGCCACCGTGCCGGGCGAGAGGCCGGCCACGGAGGCGATCTTCCGGTCCGACCACTGCGGATGCGTGGTGATGATCCGCGCGGCGGCCCGTTTACGGTCCGGCAGCGACAGCGGCAGCCCGTGCCGCACGTTGGACTCCACGGCGAGCACGAAGGCGTCCGCCTCGGTGCCGTCGTAGAAGGTCACCGCGATGGAGTCGTGGCCGCGGAGCTGGGCGGCCCGCAGCCGGTGCACTCCGTCGATCACCCGCATCGAGTCACGGTGCACGATGATGGGCGGCAGCGGAACGTCCAATTCCGCGAGCGCCGCCACATGGTCCGGGTTTTCGCCCGCGTTTCTCGGTGAACCTTCCGCCGATAATGATCGAATGTCGACGTCCAAGATCCTGACATCGGTACTCCCCCGTCGCACCCACATCTCCGTTCGCTCGGCCAACGCCTTCCTCATGAAATCGCAGGTCGGGCGACGTATGACAGCCACACCGATTCTGCTGCACGAATTGATCAATCAGGAACGCCACAATTGGCCGAGGTGACGTTCACCGACATCACGCGCTCACAAATATGGGGTCCGCCTGGGCGTGGAGCCGGACCGCGCGGCCTCCCGCCTTTTCGAACAAGCTTCCAGGCGAACAAGAGTCAACATTCTCTGTCCTGGCTTGTTCTACTCTAACAGCAACAGGCAGTCCAGCGCGCGGACTTCGTCAGGCCATCCACCATATGAGACGATCCGCATTTCTCCCGTGTGGGCAGGCCGCGGTGGACACGGAAGCCGGAATTGGTCATTCTGCTTTGGCTTCTGGATTTCCTCGGCCATTCGCCCGCTCTCCGACCGTTCGGTCGGGCAAGGATGCGATTCCGCGCCGATAAGCGGCGCCGGCGCATCGACAGCGAAGGCCCCGTAAACACAATTGCTCTCCCCCCGGCGCCCGATGCTCCCATCGAGGGGGTTGCAGCGAGGTAACAGCCCCTGGGCCTGCACCATCTCGGCCAACTCGGCGGAGAAGAGGCCGGTTGCGGCGGGCTGAGGGCGGGTGTTCCGCCGCCGTAACCGTCGGCGCGCTTCACTGAGCGACGGACAGCCACCCCCCACTCCGTCCCGGGAGGCCCGATGGCCCACGCAACCAGTCCCTGCGCCACCTGCGGCGACGAGTTCGTCCCGGCGGCCCGCCGCCGGGGCCGCCCCGACTCGCGCTTCTGCACCGCCGCGTGCCGCGCACTCTGGGAGCGGACGCACGGCAGCCGGATCTCCTCGGCGGGCCCGGCCGAGCCGGTCGCGGCCGACACCGTCACCGTCGCCGCGACGCCGCTGCCGCCCCTGGGCACCGAGCACTCCTGCCCCCACTGCGGGCACCAGCTCACGATCGTCAACTTCGTCCTGCCGGCCCTGGACGCGACCGGCGACCTGGACACGGCCGGCGACGAGGAGGTGCCGAGCCGCTACATCACGGGATGAGCGGCTGGAGCACGGAGGAAGCGGCGCAGGCCGGCCGCGGCTCCACGAGCCCGGCCTCGCGCAGTTCGCGAGCCCACGGCGGCTACGACGCCTGAACCGGAGCCCCTGCCACCGCGCCCCGCAGCCCAGCGCGCCCCGAAGGACACCACGCCTTCGGGGCGCGCTGGGCTGTGACGAATACCCTCGGGCGGATTGTCGGCATCTTTCCCCTTTTGGGCGGTGTCCGATAACGCCTCAAGTGCCGCACTGCCGAGATTCGAGTGAGGCACAAGTGGCGGAAGTATCGTCATGGATCGGCCGGTGTGAACACGGAGGCCGAGCACTGTGAACGGTACTCAGCGGGGCGGGTCGGCGGCGTTGTTCCTCTCCGGGGGAGAACTCCGGGCCGTTCGGCCGGCCACGTTCACCGACCCGGCCTCCTGACCCACCCCTGCTCGGCGACGGACCGCCGAACCGTCCTGCCGGGCGGGCCGGCACGCCGTCACCCGCCCGCCTCCCGGAGTTCTTCGAGTCACGCCTGATGAAGGGAATGAACGTGTCGTTGGAGATACGCAGAATAGGTGGCCGTATCGGTGCCGAGGTGATCGGCGCCGATCTGAGCACGGAGCTCTCGGAAACGGTCTTCTCCCAGGTCCACCAGGCGCTCCTCGATCACAAGGTGCTCTTCTTCCGGGACCAGGAGATCACGGACGACGAGCAGTTGGCCTTCGCCGGCCGTTTCGGCCCGCTGACGCAGAAGCACCCCATGATGCGCACCGTGGAGGGCAAACCCCAGGTGATCGCGGTCGACGGTGAGGACCAGCGGGCGGACCACTGGCACACCGACATCAGCTTCACTCCGGCCCCGTCCATGGGGACGACGCTGCGCAGCGTCGTCCTGCCGCCCTACGGCGGCGACACCATGGTCGCCAACGGCGAGGCCGCCTACAAGCAACTCCCGGCGGAGCTGCGGGAGATCGCCGACAAGCTGTGGGCCGTGCACACCAACCACGCCGAGCAGCCCCGGCTCGGCACCGAACGCGGTGAGGTGACGCGCAAGGCGTTCCTCGCCAAGCGGTTCGAGGCCGCGCACCCCGTGGTGCGGGTGCATCCGGAGTCCGGTGAGCCGTCGCTGTTCCTCGGCGGTTTCGCCCAGCGCCTGGTCGGCCTGACGCTGCGGGAGTCGCGCCCGATCATCGACGTGCTCCAGTCCTATGTGCACCGGCCGGAGAACGTGGCGCGGTGGACCTGGCGGCCCGGCGACGTACTGATCTTCGACAACCGCAACACGCAGCACTTCGCGGTCAACGACTACGACGGCCACAAGCGGGTGCTGAACCGGGTGTCGATCACCGGTGACGTGCCCGTGGGCCTGGACGGCAAGAGCAGTTACGCCATCGAGGAGGACCAGTGACAGCCGACCGGCGTGATCCGGGCACCTTCGTCGCCCGGCTGCGCGGCCGGGAGCGGCTCATCGGCTACTGGATCGCGTGCGACAACCCGGTCGGCACCGAGCGCATCGCCGGCGTCGGCTACGACTACATCGGCGTCGACGGCCAGCACGGCGTTCCTCAGCCGGGCTGGCACTCCGCGATGCTCGCCGTGGACGCCATGGGGCTTTCGGCGGGGGTCATCCGCGTCCCGTCGGTCGACCCGATCGCCATCGGGGCGGCCCTGGACTCGGGTGCCCGCGCGGTGATCGTCCCCATGGTCGAGACCGCCGAGGAGGCGGCGATCGCCGCCCGCGCCTGCCGGCACTGGCCGGTGGGCACCCGCAGTCTGGGCGGCCCGGTGCGGGCGGAGCTCCGGCTCGGTTCCGTTCCCGGTGAGCTGGACGACGCGGTGGCCTGCGTCACGATGATCGAGACCGCTGCCGCGATGGAGAACCTGGCGGCCATCTGCGCCACGCCGTATCTGGACGCGGTGTACGTCGGCCCGGCGGACCTGTCCGTCGCGCTGGGGGCCGCGTACTTCGGCGATCCGGGCGTACAGGAGCGCCTGGAACAGGCGTTGAAGGAGATCACCGAGGCCGCCGCCGAGGCGGGCATCGCGTGCGGCATCCACTGCCTGGACGGCGCCACGGCCGCCCGCCGGCTGGACGAGGGATTCACCTTCGCCACGGTGTCGAGCGACATCACCCACCTGCGGGAGGCGGCGGCCACTCACCTGGCGGCCGCCCTCGGGACCCGAGCGTCCGCCCCCGGCGGCGCGACGGACCGGGAACCGCGATGACCGAGACTCCTTCGCCGCCGGTCCGCTCCCTGGAGGAGCTGGTGGGCCGCACGCCGACGATGGAGGTGCGCCTCGCCGGGGTTCCCGACGGGGTCCGGCTGCTGGCCAAGCTGGAGATGTTCAACCCGCTCCTCAACGTGAAGGACCGTGCGGTCCTCTACATGCTGCGCGAGGCGGAGCGGACCGGGCTGCTGCCCGCCCGGGGCGGCACGGTCATCGAGTGCTCGTCGGGCAGCACCGGTATCTCCCTGGCGGCACTGTGCGCGGTGCGCGGTCACCGGTGCGTCATCGTCCTGCCGGACAACGCGACCGCGGAGCGCCACCAGATCCTGCGCGAACTCGGCGCGGAGATCGTCCTGGTGCCGCACGAGGAAGGGCTGCTGCCCGCCTGGAAGTACGCCGAGGAACTGCACCGGGAGACCCCGGGCTCCTGGCTGCCCCACCAGGACCGCAACCCGGCCAATGTCCAGGCACACTACGAGACGACCGGACCGGAGCTGTGGGAGACCTGCGCCGGGCGGATCGACGTCTTCGTGTGCGGGGTGGGGACCGGCGGCACCCTGACCGGCGTGGCCCGCTACCTCAAGGAGCGCGGGAACGTGCACGTGGTCGCCGTCGAACCCGAGCGCTCGGCGGTGCTCTCCGGCGGGGAGGCGGGTCCGCACGGGATTCCCGGCATCGGGGCGGGCTACGTGTCGGACCTCACCGACCTCAGTGTGATCGACGAGGTCGTCGCCGTCCCCGACGAGGCGGCGGCGGCCACACGACGGGAGATCTCCCGGTCCACCGGCCTGCTCGCCGGTGTCTCCGCCGGGGCCGCGGCGCACGCCTGCCGGGTGCTGAGCCGGCGCGAGCGCTGGGCGGGTTCGACGATCGTCACCGTTTTTCCCGATACCGGGGAGCGCTATCTGTCCCTGGCCTCGGACTAGCCGACCGGACCGCGTCCGCACCACGGTCATGGGGAAGGAAAAATCAGCATGTGCCGTATCTACGGCTATTTCAACGCGAGCGCGTCACCGAACGAGATGAAGACGGTCGGCGCGCTGCAACGGCACGGTGGGCCGGACCGCACGGGCATGTCCCGGGCCCCCGGCTGGGGTCTGGGCAGCAACCGGCTCGCGATCATCGACCTCGACGGCGGCAGTCAGCCGTACGAGATCGAGGGCCGGATCTCGGCCGTGTTCAACGGCGAGATCTACAACCACGACGCCCTGCGGGCCCGGTTGCGGCAGCGCGGCCACACGTTCGCCGACCGCTGCGACGGGGCGATCATCCCGGCACTGTACGAGGAGTACGGCGAGCGGTTCACCGACCTGCTCGACGGCATGTACTCCATCGCCCTGCTGGATCTGCGCGAGCGGCCGAAACTGCTGCTGGTCACCGACGACATGGGGATGAAGCCGCTCTACTACCGGTGGGATCCGGTGGACCGGTCGCTGCGCTACTCGTCCGAGATCCCCGCCCTGCTGGCCTTCGAGGGGCTCGGCAAGACGCTCTGGAACCCCGGGCTCGACGCGTACCTGGCGAGCAAGACGCCGTTCGGCGAGCAGACCATGTTCGAGGAGATCAAGGTCCTGCCGGCCGCGACCACGCTGCGGTGCGCGCTGGGCGAGGTGCCCGAGGCGATCCGTCGCACGCCCGCTGCCGCACCGGTGCTCGGTGACGCCGACAAGGCCGCGGAACTGGTGCGCGACAGTCTGCGCACGGAGGTCGGACGGCTCCTGGTCGCCGATGTCCCGGTCGCCGTGATCACCTCGGGCGGCCTCGACTCCAGCCTGGTGACCGCCCTCGCGGCGGAGCACGGACCCGTGCATTCGTTCAACATCGCCTATCGGGGCACCTGGCCGTTCGAGGAACGGCACTTCGCCCGGCAGGCCGCCGAGCACGCGGGCGCCGTCTACCACCAGGTCGAGCTGGATCCGGCCACGCTGCCCGACCTGATCGAGGACGTGGTCTGGCACCTCGGCCAGCCCAACGCCGACCCGATCACCGTGAGCACCTACGCCCTGTTCGCCGCGGTGCGCGAGGCCGGGTTCAAGGTCGCGCTCACCGGGGACGCGGCGGACGAGGTGTTCGGCGGCTACGCCCGGATGCGGGCGGCACACGAGGCCGCCCCGTACGGCACCGAGTGGTACGGCCGCTACCTCGACGCGCTGGCGGTCGTCCCGGCCGACCGGCGGCACTCGCTCTACACCGACGACTACCGGCTGCTGGTCGAGGGCGTCCCGGCGATCCCCGCGGAGGCGCTCGGCCGGCTGCACGGCGGCGAGGGCACGGTGCTCGAACGCGTCACCGACTTCGAACTCACCTACCGGCTGCCCGCCTACCACCTGCGCAGGGTCGATCACCTCAGCATGGCGCACTCGGTCGAGTCGCGGCTGCCGTTCTGCCAGCGCAGCGTCACCTCGCTCGGCCGGGCGCTGCCGGACCGGCTCAGGATCGACGGTGACCAGGTCAAACGGACGCTGTACGGCGCGGCCGCCGGCCTGGTCCCCGAGGCGGTGCACAAGCGGGTGAAGCAGCCGTTCACGCTTCCGGTGACGGCCATGCTCACGCCCGGGTCACCGCTGTGGCAGATGGCACGCGACACCCTCGCGACCAGCCGGCTGCGTGCCGCCGGCCGCCTCGACCCGAACGCGGTGGACGCCCTCTTCGAGGCGCAGCGGCTGCGGCCCGACGACACCACGGCGCTGACCCTCTGGGCGCTGATGACGTACGAGGTGTGGCAGGACCAGTTCCAGGGGGCCGCGAGACCCGTCGGCGTCAAGGTGCCGGCATGATCGCGCATCTGGCGTACGCGACCGGCAGCCCCTGCCCCACGCTCGTACTCGACGCGGACACGGTACCCGAGACCGAGAGCGGCCTGCTGGAACATTTGGCCGCCGTACGGCGTCACCTCGACGCCACCGGCAACGGGCATGTGCTCAAGATCGCGCTGGTGCGTCCTTCCCGGCATCCCATGTTCGATCTGGAGTACCGCTTCGTGCAGGCGCTGCCGGGGTCGGTGGACGCGTTCGACCTGCGGGGCTCGTGCGGGCACTCGATCCTGTCCTCGGCCGTCGTGGCCGAGCGGATGGGCATGCTGCCCCGGCTCTCGGTCGGCGCCAGGGTCCGGGTGCGGGTCCTCAACAACGGCGACAGCGTGGTGTGCGAGGTCGACGCCGTCGACCGCGGCGCGGCGCAGTTCACCGTCCACTTCGTCCGCACGAAGGCGATTCCGGTGACGGATCTGCTGATCACGGGCGAGCCGCGGACCATGGTGGCGGTCGACGGCGAGCTGCACGAGGTGTCGCTCGTGTCGTCCGGGAACGCCTACGCCTTCCTGGACGCGCGCACGGTGGGAATCAAGGACCCCGACGCGCTGTTCGCCGGCGGCGAGGAGCTGTTCGACACCCTCGCCCGGATCCGCGCCGCGGTGACGGACCATCTGGGCTGGCCGCCCGGCGGGGCGTTTCCCAAGATCGCGGCCCTGCTCCCGGTCGAGGCGGGCCGGATCGCCGCGCGGGCCATCTCGGTGCCCTCGTGGCACCCGACCATCGCGCTGACCGGTGCGGTGTGCCTCGGTTCGGCCATCCGGATTCCCGGCACCGTGCCCTGGCGGGTGGCGCAGGAACTGGGCTGCCCGGACAGCCTGGAGATCATCACGTCCGGCGGCCGCACCGCGGTGACGGCGGACGTCCGGGACATCGCCGGGACGCCCACGTTGAGCTGGGCCTCCGTCGACCGCAAGAGGGTGACGTTCCAGGGGTCGATCCCGCTGGAGCCGTCGGCATCAGCCACGCTGTGAGGAGTTCGCCGAAATGCCTGGCACCGTCCATGACGTCCACGACATCCGCACCGAAACAGACATCGATCCCGAACTGGCGGCGCGACTGCGGCAGTCGGCCGAACGGACAGCCGTCACCGGGCAACCGGACCCCGACACACTGGCCGAACTACGCGGGTCGGGGCTGCTCGGCACCGCGGTCCCCCGTGAGCACGGCGGGGCCGGCGGTGACCCGGCCGAGGTCAACCGGGTGGTGGAGCGGCTCGCGCGGCTGAACCCGTCCCTGTCCATCATGGCCTTCCAGCACTTCGCCGTGAGTTCCCGGATCGCCGAGTGGGGCTCGCCCGACCAGAAGCGGGAGCTCCTGCCGCGGCTGGCCGACGGCACCTGCCTCGCCGCCTCCGCCTGGAGCGAGCAGGGCGCGGGGGCCGCCAAGCGCCACCTCAGCAGCACTGCCGTCCGCCGGCCCGACGGGACCTGGGTGCTCGACGGGGCCAAGTCCTTCACCACCACCGCGTCGGTCGCCGATCTGTACCTCGTGCTGGTGCGCACGGGCGACCTGCCCACGGACCCGGGCAGCGGCTACGGCGCCGCCGGGCAGACCTTCTTCCTCGTCGACGCGGGCAATCCGGGGCTGGTCCCCGATCTGAGCCTCGACCTGGTCGGCATGCGGGGGTCGGCCACCGGATTCGTCTCGATGCGCGAGTGCGTCGTCGCCGACACCGACCGGCTCGGCCCGGAGGGCCTGGCGGCGCAGATCATCGCGGGGGTACGGGAGTCCGGGGCGACCCTGGGCGCGGTCGCCGTGGGCGTCGCCCTGGCCGCGTTCGAGCTGCTGGTCGAACATCTGGGGCGCCGGAACCAGTTGGCCTCCCCGGTCGTCAGGGACCGGCTCGTGTCCATGGCCACCAGGGTCGAGTCGGCGCGGGCGATGGTCGAACGGGCCGGTGCCCGGTCGTCGGCCGACCCCGGAATGACCACCCTGCACAGCAAGCTGCACGCCTCCGCGGTGGCCGAGGAGATCTGTTTGCAGGCGGCCGGGATGCTCGGCTCGACCGGGTACACGGCCGCGTCCGGCGTCAACCGGCTGCTCGGCGACGCCCGGGCCGTGGCCCTGATGGGGCCGACCAACGACCTCTGCAGAGAACTGGTGGCTTCGACATGGCCGAACTGACCGGCGCCGAACCGACCAGCGCCGAACTCGCCGTCACCGCCGAAAGGCTGGTGACTCCCGCGGGGGTCCGCGCGGGCACCGTGCTCATCGCGGACGGGCGCGTCCTCGCCGTCCTGGACCCCGGTGCCGTGCCGCCCCCCGGGGTGCCGGCCGTCGACGCCGGCGACCGCTACGTCCTGCCGGGTCTGATCGACTCCCATGTGCACTTCCGCACACCGGGGCTGACGCACAAGGAGGACTGGGAGCACGGGAGCCGGGCGGCCGCGGCGGGCGGTGTCACCACGGTGCTGGACATGCCCAACACCAGCCCGCCGACCCTGACCGCCGACGAGGCGCGGGCCAAGGCGGAACTGATCGCGGGCCGCTCCCTGGTGGACCACCGGTTCCACATCGGAGCCGACCCCGCCCGCCCCGAGGCGCTGGCCGAACTCGACCCCGCGGTCGCCACCAGCGCGAAGATCTTCATGGCCGGGCACCACACGGCTCCGACCGTGTTCCGCGACCCGGCGCAGTTGGAGAAGGCGTTCATCGCCGCCGCGCAGGGCGGGGTGCAGTTGGTGCTGCACGCCGAGGACGGCGAGTTGTTCGCACTGCTCGACGAGTGGTGGGGCGCCCCCGGAAGCTATGCGGACTACGAGGCGCGACGGCCGCGCAGCGGCGGGATCTCGGCGGTGGCGAAGGTCATCGAACTGGTCCGCCGGCACGGCACCAAGGCGCACATACTCCACCTCTCCAGCCGGGAGGAGGCGGATCTGGTGTGCGCCGCCCGCGCCGCCGGACTGCCCGTCAGCTTCGAGGTGACGGGGCATCACCTGTCCTTCACGGACGCCGACACCCGGCGGCTGGGCGCCCGGACGCGACTGTCGCCGTCGATCCGTCAGCAGAGCGACCAGGACCGGCTGTGGCAGGCGCTGGTGGCCGGCGAGGCCGACACGATCGGCAGCGACCACGCCCCCCACACGATCGAGGAGAAGACGCGGACGGTCCAGCAGTCGCCGCCCGGCCTGCCCGGCGTACAGGAACTGGCGGTCGCGGTGTGGACGGGCATGCGCAGGCGCCTGCCCGACGAGCACCCCGATGTCGCCGTCGCGCGCCTGGTCCGTCATCTGTCGACGCGGCCCGCCGAACTCTTCGGTCTGCGCGGCAAGGGGCGGCTCGCCCCGGGAGCCGACGCCGACCTCGTGTTCTTCGCTCCGGACGACACCTGGATGCTGTCGGCGCGGGACGTGCGCTCCAAGTGCGGCTGGTCGGCGTACGAGGGCTGGACGATGACCGGCCGGGTGGTCCGGACGCTGCGGCGCGGCGAGGTCGTCTGGGATGCCGACACCGGCACGTTCGGCTCGTACGAGGGGCGGTGGATCCAGTGAGCGACAGCCGCCGGGTGGTGGTGGCGGGCGGTGGGATCGGTGGTCTGGCGGCCGCCGCCGCGCTGGCGTCCTCGGGGTTCGCGGTCACCGTACTGGAGCGTGCCGGGCACATCGGCGACGTCGGTTCCGGGCTGCTGCTCTACCAGAACGGCATCGCGGCGGCGGACGCCATCAGCGCCCGGCTGGGCGCGGGAATCCGCTCGGCCGGCCATGTGGTGGGCCCCGACGACGTACGCCTGCTGATGGACTCGGCCGGCCAGGTGCTGGCCCGGGAGCCCATCGGTGAGGTGGGGCGGCGCCTGGGCCTGCCGCAGGTGCCCATCCTGCGGACGGCGTTGCAGGACCTGTTGCTGCGCGAGGCGGCCGCGGCGGGCGCGGACATCCGCCTCGGCACCGCCCTCGAAGGGTACGGCCAGGACGGCGGCCGGGTGTCGGTGAGCCTGTCCGACGGCACCGTTCTGGACGCCGATGTGCTGGTGGCGGCCGACGGCCTCAACTCCGTCGTACGTGCCGCCATGTTGCGGGACGGTCCGCCGCAGTACCTGGGGTACACCTCGGTCCGCGGCCGGGCCGTCGGGTCCGAACTGCACCCGCGGGCGTTCGTCGTCAACGGGCTGGGTACGCAGATCTTCGTGGCCCCGGCCGGCCGGAAGACCCTGTACTGGACCGCGAAGATCACCGCCCCGCGGGGCGTCTGGCCGGCGATGGGACAGCGGGGCGCGCTGGCGGCGCTGCTCGACCGCGTCGCCGACTGGCACGAGCCGGTGGTACGGATGATCCGCGGTGCGGACCCGGCGGATCTGTCGGTGACGGACATCCACGACCGGGACCCGGTGTCGCGCTGGGTGGACGGCCGGGTGGCCCTGCTCGGGGACGCCGCGCACCCGATGGCGCCCGCGATGGGCCAGGGCGCGAACACCGCGCTGGAGGACGCGGTCGTGCTCGCCGAGTCCCTCGCGTCGTGTGCCGACCCGGGCGAGGCCCTGCTCCGCTACCAGGAGCAGCGGGTGGAGCGCACGGCCCGGATCGTGCTGCACTCGCGCCGGCAGGGCGCGGTCGACCAGGGTGCGAGCCAGGAGCAGGCCCGAGCCCGCGACGGCGCCATGAAGTCGAGGGGCCGCAAGGACGCCGCCACGTTCGACGTCGTCGACTGGCGTCCGGGCACCACCGGTTCTCTCACGGCATGACAGCGACGGAGGTCCTCGCAGCAGTGGAAACACCGAACATAGTCCTGGTCAGCGGATCGCTGAGGGTGGACTCGACCTCGGACCGGGTGGCGCGCTGGTGTGCGCGGCAGTGCGTGCGGCAGGGCGCCGCCGCCCGGGTGTTCACCGGGGCCGAGGTGCAGTTCCCCTTCTACCGGCCCGGACTGTCCGAGGCGAACGTCGAGGCCGGCGCCTTCGTGGGCGCGCTGAGCCGCGCCGACGGACTCGTGCTCGTCTCCCCCACCTATCACGGCACGGTCTCCGGGCTGCTGAAGAACGCCCTGGACTACGCCAACGACCTGGTCGCCCCCCGGAAGTTCCTGGAGGGGGTGCCGGTCGGCTGCGTCGCGGTCGGCGCGGGAGCGCAGGGCACGGCGTCCACCCTGACCACCCTGCGCACGATCGGCCACGCCCTGCGCGGCTGGCCGACCCCGCTCGGGGTGACCGCGCGCGACTGGGCCGACGACACGGCCGTGGCGCCGGACGCCATGTCGCCCGAACAGTTCCAGGCCCGCGCGCAGATGACCGTCATGATCTCCCAGGTCCTCTCCATGGCGGCCGCGAACGCCGCCGCCCCGGCCCGGCAGGCCCTCGCGGCGAGCCGCGGGTGACCCGCGAGCCCCGCACCCCGGAGATCACGTCACCGAGTACCTCGGCAACCCACCACAGGAGGAACCCCATGTCCGAGCAGCAGCAGACCACGCACCTGTTCACGGCCGGACCGATCTGGCGGGACGCCAACGTCCGCTCCGGTCCCTCGCTGAACAGCCCCATCCTCCAACTCCTGCTCCCGGACGACGGGGTGAGCTACGAGGCTGTCGGGTGGACGCGGGGCGACGAGGTCATCGAGGGCACGATCGTCAGTGACATCTGGCTGCTGCTGACGCCCGGCCGCTGGTGCAGCGCGGTCAACTTCGACCAGGACACGATGGCCGGCATCCCCGCAGAGGCCGAGCTGGAGGTCAAGTGACCGTGTTCGGCGGGTACTTCTTGCGGTACGGAATCCATTCCACTAATCTAAAGATCAATGGAATAGCAGAATCGGGGATGAGCGCGTGAGCCGACCAGGGATGTTGCTGCGCACGCTCGGGGAGGACCTGCGCACCGTCGTCGACCGGGACCCGTCGGTCCGCACCCGCGCGGAGGCCCTGCTCCACCCGGCACTGCCCGCGGTGTGGACCCATCGCGTCGCCCACCGGCTGCACCGACGCGGACTGCGCCTGCCCGCACGGGGGTTGATGGTGCTCGCGCGGGCGGTCACCGGCACGGAGATCCACCCGGGCGCGAGGCTCGGCCGCAGAGTGCTCATCGACCACGGCGCGGCCGTGGTCATCGGCGAGACCGCGCGGGTGGGCGACGATGTGACGATCTATCACCAGGTGACCCTCGGCGCGGTCGGCTGGTGGCACGACAACGGCCGGGCCGAGGGCGAGCGGCGCCACCCCGTCGTCGGGGACGGCGTGGTGCTCGGCACCGGAGCGACGGTCCTCGGCCCGGTGACCGTCGGCGCCGGCGCCGTCATCGGAGCCCAGGCCCTCGTCGTCAAGGACGTACCGGCCAAGGCGCGGGTCCTCGCGCTCGCCGCGTCGCCCGCGCCGCCCCGGCAGACCCCGCAGTACGCCGTCGAGCTGCTGCGCCACACCGCCTCGGCCGGTTCCTGGTGACCCGGCCGGTACGGCTCCCCTCGCCGACGACCTCGAAGGAGGGCTCCCCCTTGCCCGGATCACCGCCGCGGGTACGGCCCGGTGTCCGACCTCGTATCGCGGCCAGCATCGCGGAGCTGGTGGGAAACACGCCGCTGCTCGACCTGCCCGTCGAACGGGCGGCCGACGGCGCGCGGGTGCTGGCGAAGCTGGAGTCGGCCAACCCGCTGGCGAGCGTCAAGGACCGGGCCGCACTGTGGATGCTCGACGCCGCGGCCGAGAGCGGGCAGCTCCCCCCCGGCGGCACCGTGATCGAGTCGACGTCGGGCAACACCGGTATCGCGCTGGCCGCCCTGTCGGCGGCCCGCGGCTACCGCTGCGTGATCGTGCTCCCGGACAGCGCGACCACCGAACGGATCGGCCTGCTGGAGGCGTTGGGCGCCGAGGTGGTGCTGACCGACCACGAACTGCGCTTCCAGGGCGCCATCGACCGGGCCGAGGAACTGCACCGCGCGACACCCGGCTCCTGGTACGCCCGGCAGCACGAGAACTTCGACAACGTCCGCGCCCACCGCGAGACCACGGGTCCGGAGATCTGGGCCGACACCGAGGGCCGCGTCGACGTCCTGGTGTGCGGTATCGGCACCGGGGGGACGCTCTGCGGCACGGCCGGTTTCCTCAAGGAACACAATCCGCGGCTCCGGGCCGTCGCCGTGGAGCCGGAGAGCTCACCCGTCCTGTCCAAGGGGTACGCCGGCGCGCATGCCATCCCGGGACTGACGGGCGGTTTCGTCGCCGACACCACCGACCTCGATCTCATCGACGAGGTGCTGACCGTCTCCGACGACGAGGCCATGGAGACGGCCCGGTGGCTCGCCCGGAGCCTGGGCGTCCTCGCCGGCGTCTCCTCGGGGGCCGTGGTGCACGCCGCCCAGCGCCTCGCCCGGCTCCCCGAGAACGCGGGCCGGACCATCGTCACCATCCTGCCCGACACGGGCGAGCGCTACCTCAGCGTCTGGGCCCCCGTCCCGCTGGACCGCGCGCCCGCGTGAGCCACCCCCTCGCCCCGCCCCCTCGTACCCCACCGACCGGGAAGGAACGGACCGCTTGAACCGGGACCGCACACTGCTGCTTGTAGGTGCCAACGACGAGACCGTGCAGAAGGCCGCCGCACTGGGCCTGCACGTCCTGCTGTTGCAGCACCCCAGCAAGCTCAGTGCCGAACAGGAGCGACTCGCGGACCGCACACTGGTCCTCAACTACACCGACTGGGACGAGGTCCGGCCGGCCGCCGAGGAGCTGTGGACCGCACCCGGCTTCGGCGCCGCCCTCTCCCTGACCGAGGCGGGACTGGAGAACGCCGGGCGGATCAACGACCTGTTCGGCCTCGGCGGCACCGGGTACGAGGTGGCGAAACGGATACGCGACAAGTGGGCCATGCGGCTGCACCTGGCCGGGCTCGACCCGGCGGCGGTGGCGGCGGCCCCGCTGCTCAAGCGCGAGGACCTCGACGCCTTCGCCGCCCGCCACGGCTTCCCGTTCATCGTCAAGCCGGCCGACGGCACCGCCAGCCTGGGCGTCTTCCGGGTCGGGGCCCCCGAGGACGCCGACCGCGTCTGGGCGGAGGTGGAGCGACTGCGCGGCACCCGCACCGACCGGATATCGACCCTGTTCGTCCTTCAGGACTTCCTGATGGAGGAGTACGTCGACGGACCCGAGTTCAGCGTCGAGACCTTCAGCTTCGCCGGCCGCCACGTCGTCGTGGCGATCACCGAGAAGTTCGTCGACCCCCGGCACTTCGCCGAACTGGGACACGCCGTGCCCGCCCGCCTCGACCCGGCCGCCGCCGAGCAGGTGCGCGAGCGCGTGGGCGGCTTCCTCGACCTGGTCGGCATCAGGGACGGGGTCTGCCACACCGAGGTCCGGATCGGCGCGCGAGGCCCCGCCGTCATCGAGAGTCACAACCGCGTGGCCGGTGACGCCATCCCCGAACTGGTGCGGGGCGCGTACGGCATCGACCTGGTGACGTACGCCCTGGGCTGGCCCTTCGGCCTGGTGCCGGAGCTGCCCGGCCCGCCCGCGGCCAAGGCCGGTGCGAGCACCCGTTTCCTGGTCGGTGACCCGGGGCGGGTCGAGTCGGTCTCCGGTGTCGAGGAGGCCCTGAGCCGGACGGACGTCCTCGACGTCCGGCTGAGCGTCGCACCGGGCGACGCGGTACGCGCGCTCAAGGACAACTGGGACCGACTGGGCCTGGTGGCCGTCACCGGCCCGGACGCGACCACCGCGATCCGGCGCGGCGCGGAACTCATCCGCGACACCGTCGAGATCCGCATCGCCCGCGACGGCGGCGGCAGCGCCCGCGCCCGGGTCGCCGAGACAGGCACCGACGCCCCCGCACAGGCCACCCGGAGCACCACATGAGCGTCCTGATCCTGCACCGCAACCCGTTCGAACCCTTCCCGTACGACCGTTGGCTGAGCGACTACGCGGGCGACGTCGTCGTACTCGCCGCCCGGGACCGGCTGAAGCCGTTCGGCGAGCCGGTGCCGACCGGCAACCACGGCTTCACCCATCTGGAGATGCTCGACGACTTCGAGGACGAGGAGCAGGTGCGAGCCCGGGCGCTGAAGCTCGCGGACGAGTTCGCCGTCCGGCACGTCGTCGCGTACCACGAGGGCGATGTGACCATGGCGGCCTGGCTGCGCGAATGCCTGGGACTGGCCGGTGCCTGGACCGCCGACGTACAGCCGTTCCGGGACAAGGCGCTGATGAAGGAGCGGCTGGAGCAGGCGGGGATCGAGGTCGCCCGCTACACGGTGCCGCAGAACGCCGACGAGGCACTGGCCTTCGCCGACCGCCACGGTTTCCCGGTGGTGTTCAAGGACCGGTCGGGCTTCAACTCCATCGGCCTGCGCATCCTGCGGGACCGGGACGAGCTGCTCGACCACACCGCGCGGGTACTGGTCGACGCCGCGCGCGACGACCTGCTTCTGGAGTCGTTCGTCCCGGGCCGCATGTGCCATGTCGACGGCCTCGTGGTCGACGGGCGCACGGCGGTGGCCTGGCCCTCCCAGTACCAGTACGACCTGGCCTCCTTCGGTACCGACCCGGGCGCCCGCGTCGATCTCACCCTGGACCCGGACGACCCGCTCACCGAGCGCCTGCTGTCGCTGACCAACCGGGTTCTGGCCGCCCTGCGCCAGCCCGGCGGCAGGCTGCTGGACCACGGCTTCCACGCGGAGATCTTCCACACCCCGGACGACCGTCTCGTGCTCTGCGAGATCGCGTGCAGGCCGGGTGGTGCCAAGGTCCGCGAGGTCTTCCACGCCCTGTTCGGCTTCAACCTGGGCGAGTACGCGACCCGGGCCGCCCTCGGGCTGCCGCTGCCCCTGCTGGAGCAGAGCCTGCGGGCCGGGACGAGGCCGCGGCCGCGGTCCATGGCGGGCCAGGTGCTGATGATGAAGCGGCCCGGCCGGGTACGCTCCCTGCCGGCCGTCCCGGCCGAGGACTGGGTGGAGCGGTTCTGGCTCTACGGGCAGGTGGGACAGGCGATCCCGGCCGCCTCGGGCTCGTCGGACTTCCTCACCTGCGCCGTCGCGTCGGCGCCCACCCGCGCGGAGTGCGAGCGCAGGTTACGGGCGCTCGGGGCGCGCTTCGAGGCCCAGACCGACATCTCGGAGGCGCCGTGAAAAGGCTCTCGGTGCAGTCGCGCTACATGCTCGGCATGGTGGTCGACGCCACCGGCAGCGGGATGTACCTGCCTTTGTCGCTGCTGTACTTCCACCACGTCACGGGGATGCCGCTCACCCGGGTCGGCGCGATCATGACCACCGCCGCGCTGCTCGGTCTGGTCGGCAATCCCCTCACCGGTGTCCTCATCGACCGGTACGGCGCCCGTGCGGTCGTGGTGGGCGGATACGTGCTGCGCGCGGCGGGGTTCGCGACGTATCCGCTGGTGGAGTCGGCCGTACCGATGTTCGTGGTGGTGGCCGTGGTCGCGTTCGGCGATGTGTCGTTCTCGCCGTCGATCCAGTCGTTCATCGCGGAGATCGTGCGGGGCACCGCACGGGACAGACTCCTCGCCGCTCAGCGAAGCCTGCGCAACGCGGGCCTGGGCGCCGGCGGTCTGATCGCGGGCGGCGCGCTCGCCCTGGGCGCCGACGTCGCCTTTCAGGCCATCGTCATCGGCGCCGCCGCCGCCTATCTGGCCGCCGCCGCGCTGATCCGGTCCATCCCGCAGTCGCGGGCGGCCGGCACGGCGGCACCCGTGCGCGCGAAACGCGGCTACCGGCTGGTCGCCGGCAACCGCCCGTTCCTCGTGCTCACCCTGCTGAACGTGCCGACCGCGTTCGGGTACATGGTGCTGTCGGTGAGCCTGCCGGTGTACATCACCCAGGAGCTGAACACCTCGGACTCGCTGGTCGGCGTGCTCTACGCCACCAACACGGTGGGTATCGCGCTGCTGCAGATCCCGATCACCCGGCTGCTCACCAGGTACCGGCGCACCCGTGTCGCCGCGCTCGGCGGAGCGGTGTTCTGCGCGGCGTTCCTGTCGTTCGCCGCGCTGGGCGCGGTGTCGGCCCGCACCCCCGTGCTGGTCGGTGTCTTCGCGGCCACGCTGCTGTTCACCCTGGGCGAGCTGATGCACGGGGCGACCGCGTCGGCGCTGGTGGCCAGCACGGCCCCGGAGGCCACCCGCGGCCGTCATCTCGCGGTCTACCAACTGTCCTGGGCGATCCCGACCGCGCTGGCGCCCGCCGCGCTGACCGCGCTGCTCACCTTCTCCCCGACCGGCATGTGGCTGCTGCTCGCGGTGGGGGTCGCCGGATCGGCGCTCACCCTGATCCGCCTCGAACCCGCGCTCCCCGTGCAGGCGGTCCGGCCGGAGGCCGCGGAGCCCGGCGATCCGGCCGTGCCGCGGGAGCAGGCGCAGGAGAAGACACCGAAGCCGGGCCTCACGGGCCCCCGGTCACCGCAGCCGTGAACCAGTCCGGGCCCTGGAAGCGAGAATGGCGCCATGGGTGAATTCATCGAAGCCGAGGTCTACACACAGCTCGCCAGGGTCGGCAAGGCGCTGGCGAGTCCGGTCCGGCTGCGACTGCTCGACCTGCTG
Source organism: Streptomyces ziwulingensis (assembly GCF_039542605.1). Taxonomy (NCBI): domain Bacteria; kingdom Bacillati; phylum Actinomycetota; class Actinomycetes; order Kitasatosporales; family Streptomycetaceae; genus Streptomyces; species Streptomyces ziwulingensis. The sequence goes on along the minus strand of NZ_BAABIG010000087.1, from coordinate 60,493 downwards.
GAGAACGGTGAGAGCGACGTGGAGGGTCTGGTCACCGCCTCCGGCCTCGGCCTGAAGAACACCTCGGCCCAGCTTCAGCAGCTCCGCGGCGCGAACCTGGTCACCACCAGGCGCCAGGGCAACCGGATCTTCTACCGGCTCGCCGGGCCCGAGGTGTCGCGTCTGCTCGGCTCGCTGCAGTCCTGCGCGGAGGTCCGGCTCGCGGATCTGCGGCTGGCGATCGACGACCTCCTGGGCAACGCCGATGAACTCAAACCAGTCACCGTCGACGAACTGCGCACCTACCTCGACGACCCGCGAGTCGTGATCGTCGATGTACGCTCAGCGACGGAGTACGCGCGAGGCCATGTACCCGGCGCGATCTCGCTGCCCGCGTCGGAGCTGAGAGAGAAGGTCGACAGCATCCCGCGGCACGTCGAGGTCATCGCCTACTGCCAGGGGCCGTACTGCGTGCTCTCCCCCGACCTGGTCCGCCTGCTGCGCAGCCACGAGATCCCGGCCCGTCCGCTGGGCGGCGGGATCATCCGGTGGCAGCGCGAAGGCGGCGCCCTGCAGACCGGGGACGGGACCGCGGGCGCCGCGTCCTGAACGCGGCGCGCCTCTCCGGCACCCCGCCGGCTCTCCCCCTGGTTCGCAGACCCCACGAGGAAGCTCCGCCGAACGCCCCGGCGCCCGCTCCGCCGGGGCTGCCGTCTGTCCCCGTTCGCCGGTGGTCGGTGACCGGTGACCGTGGACGACCGGCCCGCCGCCGTGACGAAAAGCATTATCGGAGTCGGCCTCCATACCGCCATACAAGTACTGGTAAAGCTTTGCCGAGGTAAGTCGATTTCGCAGTGCATACGCCGCGATCGCACACCCCCTATCAGCGTTGCGCGCACCCCCTATCAGTGTTGCCCCGCACCCGTTCCGAAGGAAGCGGTCTCCCCGCGTCCCGCATACTCAGCGTGACCGTACCCGCCCGGCCGACCGCCGCGGCCGGGCAGTTCACCGTGACCTGAAATGCACCTGCCCTATCGCGGCGGCGAGATCCAAACTATGGTTCCGACCGGGCCGCCGGCGAGAACTTGCCATTCACTGGAAAGGGCTGTGAACGCGCACTAGTATCCCGAACGTCCTCTCGACCGCTCGGCGCTCACCCAGGTCGCCACCTGTCCGACCCACTCAGCACACTTCAGATGACCAGCAGCGAGCCGGCGATCAGGGACCCCTCAACGGTTGCGGCGGTGCGCTCGACACCGCGACCGTCACCGTGTCCTGCCAGAAAGTCCGCTACCGGGGGGCGGACTTTCGACCGCCACGCTGCGCAAAACTCGACGGCGACATTCACTGCCCGCTGCCCGAGGGCATCCGACGGAAAGGCCGACTGGTGAAGTTGGCGGGGGGATGAGAAAAATTATCCAGGACCATGTATCGAACCGTTCCGTCGAGGAGAGACACACGCAACCGGCGGAGATAAACCTCCTCGGGCCGATGAACGTGAGAATCGGTGGGGTGTCGATCGTTCCCTCGGCCGGAAAGCCGAAGCAGTTGCTCGCCCTGCTGGCCTTGCGCTGTGGCCGTGTCGTACCCGTCTCCACCCTGATGGAGGAGATCTGGGGCGACGCGATTCCGCGCAGCAGCACCACCACCCTTCAGACGTACATCCTGCAACTCCGCAAGCTCATAGCGGAAGCGTTGCCGCCGGGCTCCCCGGACGGGGCCAAGGCCGTCCTGGTGACCCACTTCAACGGGTACGAGCTGGTACTCGATTCCTGTGCGTGCGACGTGTGGGAATTCGAGCGGCTCTCGGTGAAAGGTGATCTCGCGCTCAAGTCGGGGGACGCCGCCGCCGCGTCGAAGTATCTGGCGCGGGCGCTCAAAGTATGGCGCGGACCCGCCTTGATCGACGTGCCGGCCGGACGGGTGCTCCACATGGAGTCGATCGGTTTCGAGGAGGGCCGGATGCGGGTGCAGGAGCAACGCATCCTCGCCGACATGAACCTCGGGAATCACTTCACGCTGATCCCTGAACTGCGCATGCTGGTCGCCCAGAACCCCATGGATGAGCGACTTTGCGCCATGCTCATCGTCGCGCTCCACAGTTCGGGGGCGCCCTGGCGGGCACTGCAGGTGTTCCGGGACCTCCGCCAGACACTGGGCAGGGAACTCGGCGTCGAACCCTCCAGCCGGCTGCAGGAACTGCACCGGGCGGTGCTGGCGAACACACCCGCCCTGTCCCTTCAGGGATTCGGAGTCGCCTGATGCCGGCCCGGACCTCGACCCAGCCGGCGGTCTGAGCGTCCGGGTGGATGCCGGGGACGTCGGTGAAGCCGATCGCGTCCGCGCTGACCCCGGTCCCTTCGCCGATGATCGGGCCGGTGCCGGCGCGTCCGACGACATCCTGCGGTCGTCCCGGGCGCTGGGAACCGTCGGCTCCGCCGCACCGTCGTCGTAGCGGATGGCCTCCTCCGCCCCACCGTCCTCCCCTTGTTGGGGAGTCAGGTGTTCTCGGGCAACGGGCCACCCCGCCGCTCCCACGTACGTGGGAGCGGCGGGGTGGTGCGCAGGCGGAGGTCGGCAAGGGTGAGGAAAGCAGTCCGGGAACGAGAGTTCCGGGAATTTACCGAGGCGCGCCAGGCCCCTCTGCGACGCGGTGCCTACCTGCTGTGCGGAGACCGGTAGCAGGCGCAGGATCTGACCCGGACCGCCTTGATGAAGCTCTGCGCGGCCTGGGGCCGGGTCAGCCGGGACGGCAACGTCGACGACACAGGGGCACGGCGCTCCGGCGACCGACAAGCGGGTCATCGTGCGCACGGCCGTAAGAGGCTTCTCATGCTCACCCGAGTCGATCGGGAAAGTGAACCGACTTCGTGCGGCGTACGTTGAGCCTTCCGTCACCCGAGCAGGTGATCCACGGTGCGGGCTCATGTGACGTCCGCCCGGTGGAACCCGCAGCACACATCGTCATACGACGCACCACCACCGACGCTGGAGGAACGCTCATGCCCGAAGTCTCCCCGGGTGGTGCTCCCGTCCGGTCGTTGGGCGCATTCGAACGGGCCATCGACCTGTACATGTGGCGAAACCCGGTCCAGTTCTCCCTGGTAGCCGAGGTCGGCCACTCCCTGGCAGAAGCGGAGTTGAAGACGGGGCTGGCACGACTGCAGGACCTCCATCCCCTTCTCAGGGTCGCCGTCGACCGGGACGGACCCGCGGCCGTGTACCGGGAGACCGACGGACTGATCACGGTCGGGACGGCCGCGCCCGGAACCCCCTGGCAGGCCGTCGTCATCCACGAGCAGACCCGCCCCATACCGGCGCACCCGGGCCCGCTGGCCCGCGCCGTGCTGATCCCCGCAGCCGAAGGCTGCTCCCTCGTGCTCACGTTCGCCCACCAGATCACCGACGGCACCGGTGCGCTACGTGTGCTGCTGGATCTGCTGGCTGTTCTCGACAGTGACGGCGATGTCCCGAAGCGGGCGCCGTCCGGTGTTCCACAGGCGCAGGAGGATCTGCTCGCCCGTCTCGAAGCAGCTCCGGACACCGGCGACGCCGAGGCCGGTCCGTCGGCGGAAGACGACGAACGTATGCACGCGGCCGGCGAGCTCAGGCCTTTTTCCGGACGGCCGCCGCATGTGGACGCGCTCGCACTGGACCGGGACCTCACCGCACGGCTTGTCGCCCGCTGTCGTACAGAGGAAGTGTCGGTGCATGCGGCGCTCTGTGCCGCCGCGTGCACTGTGTTCCACCGCGGTGGTCGTGATTTCGTACGCGTGCTGAGCCCCGTCGACCTACGCCGGGCGGCGGGTCTGCCGGACGACGTCGCCAACCGTTTCGCAGGTGCCCGCACGGCCAGTACGGCGGACGACGCGAAGGACTTCTGGGCACTGGCCCGCCACCACCATCAGGGGCTTGCCCGGCAGCGCACACCGGGTGTCCTGCGGACCGGTTCTGCCGTGCTGGTCCAGCACCCTCCCACGACGCCGGAGGAGGCCGAGGCGATGATGGCCGCCGTGACCGCGGCAGACATCCAGATCACCAATCTCGGCGCGGCAGGGCCGGACGCCGCCGGCTTGGGAGTGTCTGCCCTCTGGGGACCGGCGCAGATCACGCAGTTGCGCGGGGAGCACGTCCTGGGTGTTGTCACCGTCGGCGGGCGGCTGCGGATGACGGAACTGACCCACGATCCTGTTCCCGCCCTCGTCCCTGGGATGGCCGCCGTGCTCGCACAGGCGTGTGCCGAACCGTTGCCACACACGTAAACACTCACAGAAGAGAAAATCATGGCATTCAATCGGTTTTCCGGTCGCGTCGCCCTGGTCACCGGAGGCGGGTCCGGTATAGGAGCCGCGATCGCTCTGCGACTGGCCGGGGAAGGTGCCACGACCGTCATCGCCGGGCGCAACGAGGAGAAGTTGAGCCGAACCGTCACGCAGGCGCCCGAGGGCAGCACGATCGTCCAGCGAACAACCGACGTACGTGACGAGGCGGCTGTCATCGAGTTGATCGACGGGACGGTCGAAGTGTATGGCCGCCTGGACGTCTCACCATCGGCTCGTCCAACGCGTTGCGGAACAACTATGGCCGGCCCGCCTACGGTGCCGCCAGAAGCGCTGCGGAAAGCCTGGCCGCCAGCATCGCTGTCGAACACGGCCCGGACGGTATCCGCTCCAATGACGTGCACCCCGGCGTCATCCATCCCACCGGAATGACCGCGCCCATGACCGACATTCCAGGCGCTCTCGACGCGTACTCGGCCCATATCCCCATGCGTCGCACGGGCACGCCCGAGGAGATCGCCGCCGTCGTGGCCTTTCTGGCGAGCCCGGAAGCCGGCTACGTGAACGGCGCCGCCATCACAGTAGACGGCGGGCTGAACCAGGTCATGCACCTTCCTCCGACGGTAAGTCCCTGACTTTTTTCCTTCCTCGTAGTGAACAGTTCGACTCCACGTCAGAAGAGAGGATCATCATGCAGAAATCCCTCCCCTCCGCACTCGCTGTCGCCCTGGTGGCGGCGCTGTCCTTGACAGGGTGCTCGTCGGCCGACGCGGACGAAGGAAACCTCGAATGGGGGAAGTGTCCGAAAGATGTCGCCGCACCTGGAATTGACTGCACCACGCTGAAGGTTCCCCTCGATTACAAGAAATCCGACGGGAAGACGATAGAGATCGCCGTTTCACGCCTGGCGAGCAAGAACCCCGACAAGCGTCACGGTGTGCTGCTGACCAACAGTGGCGGACCCGGCGGACAGACGCTCACCATGCCGGCCACCCTGAAGAAGCTGGGCGTCCCCCAGAGTGTCCTCGACACCTACGACGTCATCGGGATCGATCCCCGGGGCGTGGGCCACAGCACACCGGTCACCTGCGGACTCGAAGCGACCGAGCACCCGAGCAACATACCCACGTACGCCCGGACCGAGACAGACGTCACCGCCGAGGCCAAGCGCGTGCAAGCCGTCGCGGAGAAGTGCGCCAAGTCCAAGACCGCCGGCATCCTGCCCTACATCACCACCGCGAACACCGCGCGCGACATGGACCGGGTCCGCGAAGCACTCGGCGAGTCCAAGATCTCTTACTACGGGATCTCCTACGGCACCTACCTGGGTTCCGTCTACACCACTATGTTCCCGAAGCGAAGCGACCGTGTCTTCCTCGACAGCGTGACGGGGCCCGGCGGCTGGAACGAAGCGTTCGTACGGAAGTTCGGTGAGGGTTTCCAGAATCGATTCCCGGATTTCGCGGTGTTCGCCGCCGCCCAGAACGAGAAATACGGCCTGGGTGACACCCCGGAAGCCGTCGAGGAGAAGTACTTCGAACTCGCCAAGAAACTGGACGCGAAGCCCAGTCCGGAAGGCTACACGGGCCAGGCTTTCCGTCAGGTGACGTTCAGCAGCTTCTACTACGACGCCGAACTCCCGAACCTCGCCGAGATCTGGAAGGCACTCGACACCGGTAAGCCGGTGCCGAAGCCGTCAGGCGGCGCGGAAGGGGACGCGGCAGCCGGCTCCTCCGGTATCCCGTCGGACAATTACCTGGCCAGCCAGTTGCACGTGATCTGCAACGACTCCGACTGGCCGGAGGACATCGCGGCATACGCGCGGAACGTGAAGGAGGATCGCAAGCGATTCCCCATGTTCGGCGCCGCCGGGGCCGACATCACGCCCTGTGCGTTCTGGCCGTCCGAGCCTGTCGAGGCTCCTGTCAAGATCACCGACAACGGTCCCTCGAACGTACTCATGCTCCAGAACCTGCGCGACAACGCGACACCGTTGTCGGGTGCACGCGAGATGCGTGCGGCCCTCGGAGACCGGGCCCGCATGGTGACAGCCGATCAGGGCGGGCACCTCGCGTACAAGTACCTGGACAACAAGTGCGCCAACGACATCGTGACCGAGTTCCTCCTCACGGGCGACCGTCCCTCGAAGGACACCGCCTGCGGGAAGAACTGACACGGTCCGAGCCGGACAGGACATGAGTTCACACCTCGCCCGCGCCGCCACGGCGTCCATGGTGCCCGGCGCCCCCGGCGTGCCCGAGGCGTCCGCCGCCCGATCGGCGGCGGACGGTGGGTCCGGGTCGGCATGCTGAAGACCCGCTCGCCCGGCGTCGCTCCCGGTCGGCTGGATCGTTGACCGAGTGTGGCGCCGGGCCGGTGAGGGGCCCGAAGCCACCGCGCTCGTGATCGACTCGCTTCGGCTGCGCGTCGCGGCTGCGGAGCAACAGGCTGCCGGCCAGTGGTCCGGCCGCGGCCCACACGGCGAGCACAGCCGCTCGACCGGACCCAGGACGAACTCCTCGGCCCACGCCCCCCAGCCCGATCACCATGGCCCGCTGACCCGGTCGGGGACGACACATCTACAACTGGTCCTCAGATGGTCCCCAAGAATGCCGAGGGCCGGTCTCGGATACCTCCGACACCGGCCCTCACCCGCGACTTCTACAAGTCGGGACGACAGGATTTGAACCTGCGACCCCTTGACCCCCAGTCAAGTGCGCTACCAAGCTGCGCCACGTCCCGGTGCGCGTCGGGTGGAACCCTGAACGCGCAGGTCGACACTACCGTATGCCGGGTGGGGGAAGTCGCCGGCCGTCCCCCCTTCGCGTCGGCCGGCGACATGTGGCTCGCGGGGTTACGCGGTCTCGGGCGGGGTGATGCCGAACTTCGTGGCCGCCTCGGTCAGTTCGCGCCAGACCTTCGGTGCCACCGGGATGCCCTGCTCGCCGCGTTCCGCCGCCACGGCGGCACTGCGCTCGCCGGGGTAGTAGACGCCGGCGGCGTCGTCGGCGACGGGGAGGCCCTTGAGGGTGTCCAGGGTGGTGGAGACGGCCGCGGCGTAGTCCTCCGCGGTGGTGCCGAAGGCGGCCGGGTCCAGGGCGATCAGCAGGGCGTTCTGGCGGTGCTTGCGGCCGGCCGGGTCCTGCGAGTGGAAGGAGGAGAAGATCGGCGCGCCGACCAGGACGCTGGTGAGGAGTTCGAAGGCCAGCGACATGCCGGAGCCCTTGGCGCCGCCCAGCGGCAGCGGCATGACCGCCTGCTCGGGGTCGGTGGTGGGGGTGCCGTCCGCGGTGGCGGCGGCGTTCTCCGGCAGCGGGGTGCCGTTCGCCTTGGCCTGCCGGATCTTGCCCAGCGCGATGGTGGCGGTGGCCATGTCCAGGAGCAGCGGGGCGTGGCCGGCCGCCGGGACCGCGATGGCGAGGGGGCTGGTGGCGACGGCGGCGCCCTTGACGCCGGTGTAGCCCATGTTGGGCATGCCGGCGACGAAGCCGAGGCCGACCAGGCCCTGTTCGGCGATCTTCGAGACGTAGTAGCCGATGGCACCGGTGTGCACGGTGCGGCGGACGCCGACGGAGGCGATGCCGAAGGCCCTGGCCCGTTCGACCGCCTCGTCGGCGGCGTGGCTGAGGGCGACCGGGCCGGGGGCGCGGTCGGCGTCGATCACGGCGGCGGCCGGGGTGGTCGACTCGACCTTGAGGTCGGCGTCCGCGTTGGCCACGCCCTTGGCGAGCAGGTCGAGGTAGGCGGGGACGCGGGCCACGCCGTGGGACTCGACGCCCCGCCGGGCCGCCCAGAGGAAGACGTCGGCGGTGGTGCGGGCGTGCTCGGGGCGCAGACCGCCCTTCTCCAGGAGGGCGGCGGCGAAGGCGCGCAGGTCGTCGGCGGGGACGCGTACCTTGCCCGGCTTCGGGGCCGGGGTCGGGGTGTCGGTCATGGTGCGGAGGTCTCCTGGGTCAGCGGGTGACGAGGACGTCGACGACGGCGGTGGTGCCCTGCGCCACGGCCTTCAGCGCGCGCTCCAGGGCGGGCGTGAGGGCGTCGGCGGTGTCGACGGTCTCGGTGTGCATGCCGAAGGGTTCGGCGAAGGCCGCCAGGCGCGGCAGCCGGTGCAGGTCGGTACCGAGCCACTCGCCGGTCTCGGCCGCCGCGCCCTCGGGGTAGAACCGGCGGTGGTTGAGGTTCATCGACTTGTAGACACGGTTGTTGAAGATCACGATCAGCACCGGCAGGTCGTAGGACCGGGCGGCGTCGTAGGACTGGATCACCGGGTTGTAGGTGAAGGCGCCGTCGCCGACGGTGAGGACCACCGGGCGTTCCCCGGCCGCCAGCTTGACGCCGAGGGCGACCGCGATGCCCTGGCCGAGGCCGCCCTGCACGTAGAAGTACGAGTCGGGGGCGTCGGTGCGCAGGTGGCGCTTGACCACCCGGCTGTGGGTGATGGTCTCGTCGACGACGATGCCGTCCCGGCCGGCGAGCAGCTCACGCAGTGTCGCGGCGACCAGCACCGGGTCCACCCCGCCGCCGGCCCCCGACCCGGCGGTGGTCTTCGTCTCGGCGACGGCCCCCGACCCGGCGGCGGTCTTCGTGGCAGCGGCCGCCTTCGCCTCGGCGGCGGCGATGGCCTCCCCCTCGGCGGTGTGCCGCTCCGCCTGGGCCGCGCGCCGCGAGGACACCGCCGCCTCGTCCAGGTCCTTCGCCCGCTTGGCGAGCTGGCGCAGGGTGTTGGCGACGTTGCCCTCCAGGTACACGTCCGCGAAGAGCACCTGGTAGACGATGTGCGGGCGCTGCGGCACCTGGTCGATGACGACGATCTTCGCCTTCGACGGCTTCCGGCTCGGCGGGTAGAAGGGTGCGCGGCAGTTGACCAGGAGGATCAGGTCCGCCTCGTCCATCCAGGGGCCGATGTCGCTGCCGGCGTGCAGGGGGTGCGTGCGGGGGAAGTTCGCGCACACCGCCGAGTCCGGTTCGACCACCGGGATCTGCCAGGCCTCGGCGAAGGCGAGCAGGGCCTCGAAGCCGCCCGCCTCGCGGCCGGCCGTCTCGGTGACGATCACCGGGTTCTCGGCCTCGCGGATCATCCGCGCGACCGGGTCGACCTCCTCGGGCGAGGAGTGCGTGGCGCCCGGCGGGACGACGGGCTTGGCCTCGCGGCCGTCCCACTCCTCCAGCAGGATCTCCAGCGGCACGTTGAGGTAGGCGGGGCCGGCCGGGGCCCGCCAGGCCAGCTCCGCCGCCCTGGTGATCATGGTGGGCAGGGTGTGGATGCCGGCGGCCTCGTTGGCCCACTTGGTGAACGGCTGGGCCACGTGGTGCGGCCCGCCGACGATGGACAGGTTGCGGTACCACTGGCCGCCCGGGTCCTGGCCGTCGCCGTCGCCGTACGTGGTCGACTCCGAGGAGGCGACCACCATGGGGACGCCGGCCAGCAGCGCCCCGTGCACGGCCATGGAACCCTGGAGCAGGCCGGGCGCGGCGTGCAGCAGCACGCCCTGGGGGCGGCGGGCGAGCAGGCCGTAGCCGGTGGCCATGCCGACCGCCACCGTCTCGTGGGTGAGGTCCAGGTACGTCGGCGCCGGGTCGCCGTCGCGGTGGCGGCGGGCCAGGGACTCCCACACCGGGGCCCACTCGGATCCCGATGAGCAGAAGAGGTAGTCGGCGCCGGCGGCGCGGAAGGCGGCTACGAAGGCATCACCGCCGTCGGCGCCCGGCCTGTTGTCGCTGTGGGTCATCTCGTGTGCTTCCTCAGCCCTCGTACGGCCAGTTCAGGACCTCGGAGATGCCGCGGCCCATCATCCATTCAAGTTCCTCGGGGGTGAAGTCCCAGTGCTTGGTGAACTGCTCGATGGTGTCGGTGTAGGTGATGCCGTGACCGAGGAGCCGGGTGATGTCGGTGCCGTAGAAGCAGCGCTGCGGCCCCATCTTGTCGACCATCTCGCGGACGTACTTCTGGATGTTGTTGTTGGGGAAGGGCTGGGTGGAGTAGCCGGGGAGCGCCGAGACCTTCACGTAGATGTTGGGGTGGGCGGCCAGGTCGGCGGTCTCGGCGACCCAGTAGCCGATCGCGTCGTCGACGCAGCGGGCCATGATGCCCATGTGGTCGATGATGATCTTCAGCTCGGGGTGCTTGGCGGCGATCTCGCCCAGTTCCCGCTTCCAGATGGGGGCGTGGACCATCGTGGGGACGCGCAGTTCCTCGGCGACCGGCCAGTACCAGTCGTTGGTGCCGTCGATCATCCAGTTGCGGTCCTGCGGGCGGTGGAAGGTGAGCCGGGTGCCCTTGATGTGCGGGTTCTGGGCGAAGTCCTTCAGCATGGCCGTGCCCTCGGCCTCGTTGTCCTGCGGGACGCGGGCCATGATGCCGAAGCGGTCCGGGTGGGCCTCGCACGCCTCCAGGGCGTAGTCGATGCGGTTGCCCTCCCAGGACGGCGGGAGGATCAGCGCGCGGTTGACGCCGGCCTCGTCCATCAGCTCCAGGGCCTCCTGGTAGGAGAAGGCCTCCTCGCGGTGGCCGTTGAGGCGGATGCGCTCGCGGGCGCCGGGGACCCAGGGGCGGTCCGGGGTCTCTTCCTTCCAGATGTGGATCTGGGTGTCGACGACGAACATGTCGGGCTCTCCTTCTTGCGGGCGGTGGTGAGGTGGTGCGGGAGGAACGCTAGGCGCGGCGCGGGGAGTTGCCGAGAGCCCGGGACGCAAGCTGTTGTTGCGCGTGAGGACCGCTGCGAGCAGGCATTTTCAGCTTGCCCGGGGCGTCGGGCCCAGGTGCCGGGCCGCAGGTGTCAGGCGTCGCCGAACACGGCGGTGGCGAGGTGCTCGGCGATGGCCATGGAGGCCGTGGCGGCCGGTGAGGGCGCGTTGCGCACGGCGGTGATCCGGCCGACCTGATGGATGCGGAAGTCGTCCACGAGGGTGCCGTCGCGGTCCAGTGCCTGGGCCCGGACGCCCGCCCCGCCGCGCACCACGTCACGGGCGCCGACTCCGGGGACGTAACGTCCCGCGTCCCGCATGAAGGCGGTCGTGGACAGCGAACCGCGGTACTCCTTGATCCCGGTACGCCAGTGCCGGGCCGCCATCTTCCAGGAACCGGGGTAGCCGGCGAGGCCGAGCAGGTCGCGCGGGGAGACCCTGGTGAGGGTGTAGCCCTCCCTGGCCAGGGCGAGCACGGCGTTCGGGCCGACCTCGACGGTGCCGTCGACGCGGGGGGTGAAGTGCACGCCGAGGAACGGGTAGCGGGGGTCGGGCACCGGGTAGATCAGGCCGCGCACGAGGTGCGTGCGGTCCGGCTTGAGCAGCATGTACTCGCCCCGGAACGGGACGATCCGCGGTTCCGCCTTGTCCTGGGCGAGTTTCGCCACCGCGTCGGACTGGAGTCCGGCGCAGAGGATCAGCCGGTCGACCTTCACGCGCTGTTGTCCGGAGGCGACCTCGATGCCGCCGGGCACGTGGGTGATGCCGGTGACCGGGAAGCCGAGTTCGACCTCGCCGCCGGAGCCGGTGATGTCCTTGGCGAACTCGCGGGCGATCGCCGGGTAGTCGGTGATCGCGGTGCGCGGGGAGTGCAGGGCGGCGATGCCGCCGGCGTGCGGCTCCAGTTCCCTGATCTCGTCCTTCGAGACCTTGCGGAGGTCGGGCACGTGGTTGTCCTTGGCCCGCCGGTAGAGGTTCTCCATCCGGCCCAGCTCCTCCTGGCGGACCGCCGTCACGAGCTTGCCGATCTCCTGGTACGGCACGCCGCGGTCCTGGCAGTACTCGCGCAGCAGCGCCACGCCGCGCACGGTCAGGTCCGCCTTCAGGCTGCCGGGGGTGTAGTAGATGCCGGCGTGTACGACGCCCGAGTTGTGGCCGGTCTGGTGCAGGGAGACCGCCCGCTCCTTCTCGAACACCACGACCCGGGTGCCGGGGCGCCGGAGCGTGATCTCACGCCCCAGGGCCAGGCCCACGATTCCGGCACCGACGATACCGACCGTCTCGTCAGCCATCGGTGTCCTCCTCTCTGTTCTCGCCGCTCCCCCGCGTCGCTCAGGCGCCGAAGTGAATGGCGACCGTCTTGACGCGGGTGGAGAAGCGCAGGACTTCGTCGCCCTGCTCCTTGTAGCCCGTGCCGGAGTCGTGGAAGCCGCCGAAGGGCAGGTGCACGTCCCAGCCGGGCGTGGGGTGGTTGACCGCTATCTGACCGCACTCGGCCTCGTCCACGAAGCGGTACGCGGCACCGATGTCCCGGGTGAAGACGGCGGCGGCCAGACCGTACACGGAGTCGTTGACCGCCGCGACGGCCTCGGTGAAGCCGTCCACCGCGCGGACGGCGAGGACCGGGCCGAAGACCTCGTCGCGCCAGAGCGCCATGTCGGGGGTGACCTCGCCGAGCACGGTCGGCCGCACGTAGCAGCCGTGGGCCCGCTCGCCCTCGGTGTCGGCCTCGCCGCCGGTGAGCACCCGGGCCCCCTCCCGGACCGCCTTCTCCAGGTCGGCGAGGACGCTGTCGCGCTGCCGGGGGCTGGAGAGCGGGCAGAGGGTGGTCGCCGGGTCGCTGCCCGGTCCCAGTGTGAGCGCCTCGACCTCGGTGACCAGCAGTCGCGTGAACTCCTCGTACACCGCGCGCTCGACGACGACCCGGCTGGTGGCGGTGCAGCGCTGTCCGGCCTGGCCGAAGGAGGCGGCGGCGACGGCCTTCGCGGCGGCCGGCAGGTCGGCGTCGCCCAGGACCACGGAGGCGTTCTTGCCGCCCAGTTCGCCCTGGAAGCGGACGTTGCGGTCGCCGAGACGGCGGCGGATGGTGTTGCCGACCTCGTTGGAGCCGGTGAAGGTGAGGCCGGCGATCCGCGCGTCGTCCAGCAGGGCCTCCTCGATCTCGCGGGTGCGGCCGGTGACCACGTTCAGGACCCCGGCCGGCAGGCCCGCGTCGTGCAGCGCGCGGGCGAAGTGCAGTCCGGACAGCGGGGTGTCGGTGGCGGGCTTGAACACCGCCGCGTTGCCGGTCGCGAGCAGCGGGGCGAGTTTGCGGGCCGGGGTGATCAGCGGGTCGTTCCAGGGGCTGATCACCAGGATGGCGCCGAGCGGCTCGCGCTGGGTGTGCGTACGGGTGTTCGGGCGGGCGTCGTGGAGCAGGGTGCCGTAGCCCTGGCGGGCGAGGCCGGCGTAGTAGTCGAGGAAGTCGGCGGCCTTGCCGGCCTCGCCGCGCGCCTCGGCCAGCGTCTTGCCGTTCTCCGCGGTGACGTCGGCGGCGATGTCGTCGAGGCGCTCGCGGAGCAGCCGGGCGGCGTCGGTGAGGACGCGGGCCCGCTCGAAGGGGCTGGTGCGCTTCCAGACGGCGAAACCCCGTTCGGCGTGGTCCCAGGCGCGGGTGACGTCCTTGGCGGAGAGAGCCGGGACGCGGGCCACGGGGGTGCGGACGTCGGCCGGGTCGTGGACGTCGATCCACTCGCCGGTCGTCACCCACTCTCCGCCCAGGAGCGTTTCGAGGTTGCGCATCAGATCACTTCCTTCGTCGACCGCGGTGCGGGTGCCCGCGGTCCCAGCGGGTCGGCTTTGCGGGGCCGGATGCGACCACACACCATGCCGGGGCGGGTCCACCAGCCCGGCGGCGGCAGGCATTGGTTGCGCCGCGCGCGGGCCGGGCGGCGGGTGAACCGTGCTGGAATCGGCCGGTCGGCCGGCGGCCCCCACGCCACCGCCGCCACCACCGGCCAAGTACGACCACGCACAACCGAGTAAGACCGAGTACGACCGAGTACGACCGAGGAGAGACGAACATGGCCTACGCAGTCGTCGCCCAGTACCGCTGCGCACCCGAGAACGAGGCGGCGGTGCGCGAGGCGCTGCTGAAGGCGCGGGCGGCGACCCGCGCGGAACCGGCGAACCAGTCGTACGAGGTGCACGCGGTGGCCGGCGAGCCGGGCGGGTTCCTGCTCTACGAGCGCTACGACGACACCGCCGGCTTCGAGGCGCACAAGGCGGCGCCGCACTTCACGGAGCAGATCGTGGAGACGGTGTGGCCGCTGCTGACGGACCGGTCGGTGACCTTCGCCGAGGTGCTCTGAACCGGACGCGCCGCGGGGCCGGGGAGCGTGTGCTCCCCGGCCCTTCGCCTCGTGCCGGTTCCGGTGCCGGTGCCTCAGAACTCGTTGCCCCAGCAGTAGCGGGCGACCGTCTCGACCAGGACGAGCTTCCGGTTCTGGTCGTCGGCGCTCAGCAGCGGCCGGCCGGCCACGTCGGCGAAGCCGCGGGACGGGGAGACGGCGCCGTCCTCCAGGTCCTTGAAGGCCTCCAGGGGGTCGATACGGGACATCACCGTGTCGACGTCCTCCACCTCGGGCCGGGTGGCGTCCGCGACGCCCAGGCAGAAGTCGCGCTCCTCGGGCAGTACCCGGACCAGTTCCGTCTCGGCCTCGGTGCCCTGGTCGAAGGGGAGCACCCAGCGGTCGGCCGGGATCGCGGTGTAGAGCCGTTCGGCGCGGGCCCGGTCGACCTCGGCCGGCGCCGCCCAGCCGGGGCAGTAACCGAGGCGTACACCCTCGGGGCGCTCGTCCAGCCGTACCGCCGCCGCGTCGACGGCGAGGGCGTCCTCGAAGGAGAGGGCGCCGGGGGCGGCCGGGGCGGTGGCGACCTGGGCGAGCAGGAGCGGGTGGGTGAGCTGGATCAGGCGGACGCCCCGGGAGACCAGCAGCGCGATCTCGGCCCGGACGATCTCCGCGAGCGCCTCGCCCAGTTCCCGGGCGGAGGCCGGGCCGCGGCCGGGCTCGAAGGTGGTGGCGGCGAGGTACGCCGGGGACGGCAGCGTCGCCTTCGGCGCGATCACCGTCAGCTCGGCGAGCCGGGCGGCCCAGTCGTCGAGCAGCGGCCCGGCCGCCTTGGGCAGGGCCTCCGCGACCCAGCGGACCAGCCCGTCGGGGCCCCGCTCGTCGGTGCGGCGGAAACCGTCGACGTGGTCGAGGACGGCACCGCGGAAGTCCGCGCGGGGGAAGTCGCCGTCGGTGACGACGGTGGAGCGCAGCCTGCGCTGGAGGGTGACGGCCTCGCGGACGGCGTCCGCCACGGACTCCGGGTCGCCGGGGACGAGGCCGGCCGGGCGGACCAGGCTGCCGTGGTGGTCGATGCGGTAGTTGAACGTGTCCGCCATGGTCAGCTCTCCGTTCCGGCGGGCTTGCCCGCGACACCCCAGGCGTCGAACTCCAGTTCGTAGCCGAGGGCGGCGAGCACCTCGTCGGCGATGACCTGGTCCTCGTCGGCGGTGCCGCCGGCGATGCCGAGGCCGCCGATGACCTCACCGTCCTTCTGGATGGTGACGCTGCCCTCGGTGGCGAGGATCGGCATGGCGGCGCCGGGCAGTTGGGAGAGCTGGGAGAAGAAGACGGGCTGGCTCTCCTGCCACTTCTTCAGCATCCGGCCCGGCCGCCGCATCACGGCCGCGGTGTACGCCTTGGCGCGGGCGATGTCCGGGGTGAGCGGGCGGGCGCCGTCCGGGCGCCGGACCGCGACGACGAAGCCGCCGGCGTCGACGACGGCGACGCTCACCGCCTTGCCGATCGCCTGGGCGCGCTGGTGGGCGGCGGCGATGATCTCCTCGGCGGCGGCGAGGCTGACGTTGCTCATACGGCTTCCTTCGGGGCGGTGAGGGTGCGGCGCAGCCGGGCGACGGCCGCGTTGTACGGCTCGGGCGTCTCCCAGTACATGGAGTGCGGGGCGCCGGGGACGATCTCCAGGTGCGAGCCGGGGAGCAGTTCGTGGGCGCGGGTGACCGTCTTGACGCCGAGGACCGCGTCCTTCTCGCCGGCGAGGAAGGCGACCTTGACGCCGGACGCCCCGATCTCCTCCAGGGAGGGGCCGTCGGTGTCGAGGTTGCGCAGGTCCTGCATCCTGGCCACGTTGAACGTGCCCATCTGCTGGAAGAGGAAGGTGAGGTCGGCGCGCGCGGTCTGGAACGGCTTGGTCAGCAGGCGGTCGATGACCGGCAGCTTGACGGCCTCGGCGCGGTCGGCGGCGGCCAGCTCCTTCAGCTCGGGGTGGCTGATGCCGCCCAGGGAGTGGCCGAGCACGACGGAGGAGACGCGTTCGGGCCGCAGCAGGCCGGCCCGCAGGGCCGCGACCGAGCCGATGGACTGGCCGACCAGCATGACGTCGGTGAGGTCCTCGGCGTCCAGGACCGCGACGACGTCACCGGGGAAGTCCTGGCCGTCGAACTCGGGCATGGAGCTGTCGGACTTGCCGAAGCCGCGCAGGTCGAGGGTGACGACGGTGAACTCCTCGCGCAGGGCGGCGACCTGCTGCCACCAGGCGGCGTGGTGGCCGCCGCTGCCGTGCACGAACAGGATCGCCGGACCGGCGCCGTGGCGCTCGTAGTAGAGGGAGGTGCCGTCGGAGTCGGCGTAGGGCATGGGGTGAACTCCTGAACTCCTGTGCGCGAGGCGCCTAGTTGGGCCGCTTGGCGTGGTGGACCAGCTCGATCATGGTGTGGTCGGGGTCGTGGATGTAGCAGAACTTGGACTGGTTCTCGGGGCGCTGGATGGGCCGGGTGTGCCGGATGCCCAGCTCCTTGAGGTGGGCGAGGAAGTCGTCCCAGTCGTCGACCTCGACGGCGAAGTGGTAGGGCGCCATCCGCTCCATCGCCTCGACCGGGGTGAAGTGCAGGTCGAAGTTGCCCCGGGTCATCAGCACCACGCGGGTGTTGGACTTGGGCATGATCCGCTTCATCCCGAAGACCTTGGTGTACCACTCGGCGGTCCGGTCGGGGTCGGTGGTGGGGAAGTTGACGTGGTGGATGTAGCGGGGTGCTGCGCTCATTGCTCGTTCCCTTCGAGGTGTACGGGGTTGGTCAGCACGCCGATGCCGCTGATCTCGATCTCCACGGTGTCGCCGGGTTCGAGTGGGCAGACGGTCTCGGCGCCCATCCACAGCACGTCACCGGCGTACAGGGTGTTGTGCCTGGTCAGCTCGGTGATGTGGTCGAAGGGGTCGAAGACCATGTCGCCGGTCGCGAAGGAGGACCGCTGCTCGCCGTTGACGCGGAGCGTGGTCGTCTGCGCGAGGGCGTCGACGTCGGTCTCGATCCACGGACCCATGGGTTTGAAGGTGTCGCTGTTCTTGCTGCGCCAGAAGCTGCGGTCCTGGTGCTGCCAGGTGCGGGCGCTGACGTCGTTGCCGACGGTCCAGCCGAACACCGCCTCGCGGGCCTCCTCGCGGGTGGCGTGGCGCAGGGTACGGCCGATGACGGCCACGAGTTCCGGCTCGGCCTCGAACCGGCCGGTCACCGCGGCGGGCTTGACGATCGGTGCGAGGTGGCCGGTCAGGGCGTTGTTGGCGCGGTAGCCGACCTCGGGGCGCTCGGGGGTGGCGGCGCCGGCGTGGGCGATGTGCCGGGGGTAGTTCATCCCGACGGCGTAGAAGACGGGCGGGACGACGGGCGGCAGCCAGTGCGCGCGGGCCCGCGGCACCGTGCCGATGACGTCGAAGCCGGCCGCGTCCAGCGGGGAGCCGGAGAGGATCTCGATGTCCCGCTCCCCCACCCGGCCCCAGACCGCCCGGCCGCCGACCGAGATGCGCGCGTATCTCATGGCACCAGCAGGTGGGAGACGCGCTTGGTGATCAGGTACGCGTCCAGGGCCTCGGGGCCGCCCTCGCGTCCGTACCCGCTGTCCTTGACGCCGCCGGAGGGGGCCTCGTGGACGGAGCCGCCGCAGTGGTTGAGGGACAGGATGCCGGCCTGGAGCCCGGCCGAGAGCCGCTCGGCGGTGGCGGCGGAGTCGGTGAAGCCGTAGGCGGCCAGTCCGTAGGGCAGGGCGTTCGCGCGTGCGAGCGCCTCGCCGAGGTCGTCGAAGGCGACGACCGGGGCCAGCGGGCCGAACGGTTCCTCGGTCATCAGCGCCGCGTCCTCGGGTACGCCGGTGAGGACGGTCGGCGGGAAGAAGTACCCGGGGCGGTCCGGGCGTTCGCCGCCGGTGAGGATCTCGGCGCCGCGGGTGACGGCGTCGGCGGTCAGCCGCTCCATGGCCGCCAGCCGGCGGGCGTTGGCGAGCGGGCCCATGCCGGTGCCGTCGGTGAGTCCGTCGCCGGTCACGACCGCCTCGGCGGCCTTGACGAACTCGGCGGTGAACTCCTCGATCAGCGACGCGTGCACCAGGAAGCGGCTCGGTGAGGTGCAGACCTGCCCGGCGTTGGCCCACTTGGCCTGCGCGGCCCTGCGGGCGGCCCGCGCCGGGTCGGCGTCGGCGCAGACGATGACGGGGGCGTGGCCGCCCAGTTCCATCAGGGACGGCTTCATCTCCTGGCCGGCCCTGGCGGCGAGCAGCTTGCCGACCGGCACCGACCCGGTGAAGGCGACCAGGCGGGTGACCGGGGAGGAGATGAGGTGTTCGGAGACCTCGGCGGGCTCGCCGAAGACGAGGTTCAGGACACCGGCCGGGAGCCCGGCGTCGGCGTAGCAGCGCACCAGTTCCATGGCGGTGGCCGGGGTCTCCTCGGACGCCTTGAGGACGATCGAGCAGCCGGCCGAGAGCGCCGAGGAGATCTTGCGGTTGGGGCCGCCGACGGGGAAGTTCCAGGGCGTGAACGCGGCGACGGGGCCGAGGGGTTCGCGCCGCACGGTCAGCAGGGTGCCGGGGGCGGAGGGGATGATGCGGCCGTAGGCGCGGCGGGCGTCGTCGGCGTGCCAGCGCAGGGTCTCGGCGGTGCGGCGGGCCTCGCCGACGCTCTCCTTGAGCGGCTTGCCCTGTTCCCGGGTGGCGACGCGGCCGATCTCGGGGGCGCGTTCGGCGATCAGGTCGGCGGCGGCGTGCAGGACGCGGGTGCGTTCCGCGACGGGCGTGGCACGCCACACCTCGAAGCCCGCCGCGGCGGCGGCGAGGGCACGGTCCAGGTCGTCGGTGGTGGCCAGGGGTACTTCTCCGATCACCTCCTCGGTGGCCGGGTTCAGGATCGGGGCGGTACGGCCGGTGCCGCCCTCGGCCCACTCGCCCGCGAGGTACATGCGGACGGCGGGGTGGCCGTGGTCGGTGCTCATGGGTGAATGCCCTCTCAGGGGTCAGGACGAGGCGGGGGCGTCCTGGTCACGGTTGGTGCGCAGGGCCCAGATGTGGTGCGGCGGGGTGGTCTCGTGCACGCGGGTCCGGTAGGTGTCGTCGACCCGGTCCATGTCGGCGGCGTACTCGACGCGTCCGCCGCAGGGGGCGTGCAGGAAGCGGAAGACGTTGGAGCCGACGGTGTGCCGGCCCAGTCTGCGGGCCTCCCGCCAGCCTCGTTCGATCATGTGGTTGCCGCCCTCGATCACGTCGTCGAAGCCGGGGACCTCGTACGCGATGTGGTTCACGCAGACCCGGTCGGGGCGGTGGCAGAGCAGCATGGTGTGCTGGTCGTCGTCGCCGGGGGCCTGCATGAAGACGCCCATGGGCTCGACCACGTCGGTGGGGCGGAAGCCGAGCAGGCCGGTGTAGAAGGCGACGGCCTCGTCCCGGCCCTCCTTGGCGATGTTGAGCGCGACGTGGCACATGCGCAGCGGGTGGGCGCGGGTGAGGGGGGTGAGGGCCTCGTTCCAGCGGTTGACGCTGCCGTGGGTGTTGGCCGGGCGGGGCGCGACGGGCGCCCGCTTCGGGCGGGCGAGGGTGAGGCCCACGCCGAAGCCGCTGCGGTCGACGGTGTGGTGGACGCCGTCGGCGCCGGAGCGGACCGGGTGGTCGCGGGCGACGGCGGCCACCAGGCGGTCCAGTTCGTCCTGGGTGTCGACGCCCCAGACGATCTCCCGCAGGGTGGGACCGTCCTCCACGGGGGCGGGCAGCAGCGGGCCCGGGTCGGTGTCGAGGTGGAGGGTCTGCCCGGTGAGCGTCTCGAAGACCGCGTGTTCGTCGGTCAGCTCGACCTGGTGGAGCCCGAAGTCGTCGAAGAAGCGGACGCATTCGCCGAGGTCGTCGATGCTGTAGGTGACCGATTCGATGCGCTGGATTCCCATGGATTCCTCGTTTCCGTCTCGCCTGGTGAGCGTAGGTTTGCGGGCGCGGGGGCCTCAATGGCCCGAGGTCCACGCAAGTCGCAATCGTTTCTTGCGCCGTGGTCGCCGGGGAGTGCGAGGGTTCAGGGCCGGCCGGCCGGGATCGGGTTCTGGGAGAACCACTCGGCGAGGAAGTCCAGGAACACGCTGACCTTGCGCGGGGTGTCCTGGCCGGGTCCGTAGATCGCGTACAGCGGCCGTTCGGGCACCGCCAGCTCCGGGAGCAGCGCCTTGAGGGCGCCGGAGTCGAGGTCGTCGTGGACCGGGCGCTGGGGCAGCAGGGCGATGCCGCGGCCGTGCACGGCGGCCTTGTGCAGGGCGATGTAGGAGTTCGACGAGAAGGCGATGTTGCGGATCTTGTGCAGGGTGCTGGCGTGGCCGTGGCCGATCCGCCAGACCGGGTCGTTGACGTGCACCAGGCAGTCGTGGGCGGCGAGGTCGTTGGGGTGCTCCAGCGGTCCGTGCCGCTCGACGTACTCCTCGGAGGCGCACAGGACGAAGGGCAGCGAGGAGATCTTCTTCAGGCGGACGCTGGAGTCGCGCAGGTCCCGGGTGTGGAAGGCGACATCGAATCCGCTGTCGAGGAAGTCGTAGGTGCGGTCCGACATGCCGCCGAGTTCGAAGCGGATGTGGATCTTGGGATGGGCGGCGGAGAAGGCGGCGATGGCGTCGCCGAGATCGAGGCTGCCGATCCATTTGGGACAGATGACGCTGAGGGTGCCTTCGGCGCGGTCGTGCGACTGGGCGATGCCGGCGTCCTCCGCCTCGATCTCGTCCAGGATGCGGGCGGCGAACTCCGCGTACCGCTGTCCGGGCTCGGTCAGGCTCACCGAGCGGGCGGTGCGGTTCACCAGCCGGACCCCGACCTGGCGCTCCAGTTCGGCGACGTGCCGGGAGACCAGGGAGCCCGACGAGCCCAGTTTCTTGGCGGCTCCGCTGAAACTGCCGACCTGGGCGACGGTGACGAAGCTGTGCATGAGGAGCAGGCGATCCATGTTCTACCTCCGAAGGCTGCTCCCGGCCGACCGGCGTCGCGGACGGGGAGCGAGGGCCCGCCGCAGCGCCGGCCCGCCCCGGTAGCGGCTCTGCGGGGCGGTCGGCGAGGCGGCGGAACGTGTGCGGCTCAGACACGGTGAGAGCGGCGCCGGTTCCCGGTGGGGCCCTACTTCGGGCAGTACTGCGGAGCCTCGCTCAGGTTGTCCTTCGTGACCAAGACAAGAGGAATGTCAGAGATCTTGTCAACACCCTGCTTCTCGTCGAGCAGGCCGACGGCGCTTTTCACAGCGGTCTGCCCTATGGTGAGGGCCGAGTTCGCGACGGTGGCGGCGAGGCGGCCGTCCTCGACGGCGGCGACCCCCTCCTCGGTGCCGTTCACCGAGACGATCTTGACGTCCTTCGCGCCGGCCGCGTCGAACGCCTTGCGCACCGCGAAGGCCATCTCCTCGTTGGCGACGAAGGCGTAGTCCAGGTCGGGGTGGGACTGGATCATGTTCTCGGCGACGTCCTGCGCCTTGGCCGGGTTGAACATGCCGGGCTGGTTGGCGACGACCTTCGCGGTCTTCGGCAGCGCGTCCTCGAAGCCGCCGACCAGGAGGTCGGAGGCGGCGCCCGGGGCGCCGGCCACGATGCCGACGGTCGCGGCCTTGCCGGCCGCGTCCTTCTCGATCCACCCGGCGTCCAGCGCGCCGACCTTCTTCAGGTCGACCACCGCGGCGCCGAGGACGTCGTCCATGTCGGAGGTGGCGACCGAGGTGAGGTAGATCGGTATGCCCGCGCTCTTCGCCTTCGCGATGTCGCCCTCCAGGGCGTCCACGTTCACGGTCTGCACGATCAGCGCGTCCACGTCGCGGGAGATCATGTCCTCGATGTTGGACAGCTCGGTCCCGGCGTCCTGCTTGGAGTTGGCCGAGTAGACCTTGGCGTCCTGGGTCTTCGCCTCCTGCTCGACCGCTTTGAGCAGACAGGTGTGGAAGTGCGTGTTGGAGCCGTTGACGAACCCGAGGGACCTGGCGCCGTCCGCGGCGCCCCCGCTGTCGTCGCCCGAGCCGCAGCCGGCGAGCAGCAGGGCCGCGGTGCCGGCCAGCGAGACGGCGACGGTGCGGCGTGAGCGGGTGCTGGACTTCATGGGTGTGGGGCCTTTCCTGCGTCGTCGAAGAGAAGGTGCTTGCGTAGGTGAACGGGAAAACGGCGCCGGGCCGTCAGTGGCCCGGCGCGGACTTGCGCTGGAACTCGTTGATGACCGCCGCGACCAGGAGGACGCCGCCGGTGACGACGAGCTGGTAGTTGCTGTTGACCTGGAGCAGGTTGAGGGCGTTGCCGACGACACCGAGCAGGACGACGCCGAAGACGGTGCCGACGATCGTGCCGTGGCCGCCGGCCAGCGAGGTGCCGCCGATGACCACCGCGGCGACGGCGGTGAGCTGGGTCTGCAGGCCGGCGGTGTTGGGGGCGGCGGCCCCGAGCCGGGAGAGCAGCATCAGGCCGGCCAGCCCGGCGAGCACGCCGGCGAGCGCGTACAGGGCGAGCTTGCGCCAGTTGACGTCGATGCCGCTGAGCCGGGCGACGTGCTCGTTGCCGCCCATCGCGAAGGCGTCCCGGCCGAAGGTGGTGAACCGCATGGTGACGCCGGTCAGCGCGAGCACCAGCACCGCGACGACCGTCAGGTAGGGCACGCCGGCGATCTCGTCGTTGCCGAGGGCGGACATCTTGTCGCCGATGGTGACGCTCATGCCGTTCAGGACGAGCAGGGCGACGCCGTCGAGGAGCATCGCCGAGGCGAGGGTGGCGACGAAGGGGGCGACCCGGGTGTAGGTCACCACCAGACCGTTGACCAGGCCGATCAGGGTGGCGAGGGCGAGGCAGACGACCACGACGGCGGGCGTGGACCAGCCGCTGTCGAGGAGCTGCGCGCCCACGCAGAGGGTGACGGCCGCGTTGCCGCCCATGGAGAAGTCCATGCCGCCGGAGGTCATCAGCAGGGTCAGCCCGGCCGCGATGACGGCGTTCACACTGATCTGGCGCAGCACGTTGAGCAGGTTCTGCGAGGAGGTGAACGCGTCCGCCTGCACGGCGGTGAAGACACAGACCAGGACGAGGACGAGGATCAGTCCGCCGTGCGGGACGTGCAGCAGCTTCCCCGCCCCGGGGCGGGTGGGCGCGGTGCGCCCGGGCGGGCCGCTCGCCACGGTGTCCGGGGAGGCGGACGGGGTCTTGAGACTCACTGCGGTTGACCTCCGAGGGCGGTCGCGACGAGTTCGTCGCGGGTGATGGCGTGGATGTCGTGCTCGGCGACGGTGCGGCCGGCGCTCACCACGACGACCCGGTCGGCCAGGCGCATGACCTCCTCGGCGGAGGAGGAGGCCAGCAGGACGGCGACGCCGCGTGCGGCGAGGCCGTCGACGAGGGTGTG
The DNA here is from genome assembly GCF_039542605.1 of Streptomyces ziwulingensis. Lineage (NCBI taxonomy): Bacteria > Bacillati > Actinomycetota > Actinomycetes > Kitasatosporales > Streptomycetaceae > Streptomyces > Streptomyces ziwulingensis. Next base: position 36,855 of record NZ_BAABIG010000087.1, on the reverse strand, counting down.
GATGTCGGCCATGGCGGCGACGTCCACCCCGTTGGTGGGGTCCTCCAGGAAGCAGGCGGCCGGTTCGGTCTCCAGCCACTTGCCGAGCAGCACCTTCTGCTGGTTGCCGCCGGAGAGCGAGCCGACGGGCGGGTTGCCGGTGAGGGCGACGACGCCGTAGGTGGTGCGGACCGGGGCGGCACGGCGGGCGAGGTGGCCCGACCGGTGCAGCCGGCGGCGGGCGAAGCGGTCGCCGGCCAGCATCAGGTTCTCGTCCACGGTCATGCCCTGGACCAGGCCGAGCGAGCGGCGGTCGCCGGTGACGCAGCGCAGGCCGCTGGCGAGGGACGCCTTGACCCGTCCGAAGGGCACGGCGCGGCCGTCGACGCGGACCTCGCCGGCGTCGGGGCGGCGGCGCCCGGAGAGCAGGTCGAACAGGCGGGACTGGGCGTCGCCGGCCGGTCCGAGGACGGCGACGATCTCACCGCGGCGCACCTCGACGGTGAAGTCGCGCAGCGCCCGGCCGTGGCTGAGGCCGCGGACGGTGAGCCCGTGGCCGTCCTTCGGCGCGGGGCGCTCGGGGCGGGTGGAGACGACGTCCCGGCCGACCATGGAGCGCACCAGGGAGGCCGGGTCCAGTTCGGCGGCCGGGGCGCTGCGGACCAGGCCGCCGTCGCGCAGCACGGTGACCCGGTCGGCGATCGACATGACCTCGTCGATGTAGTGCGAGATGTAGACGACGGCGACGCCCTCGTCGCGCAGCCTGCGCACCAGGGTGCGGACCTGGCCGGCGTCCTTGGCGCTGAGGCAGGCGGTGGGTTCGTCGAGGATGAGCACCTTGCCGCCCCGGCGGACCTCGCGGGCCACCTCGACCATGGTCTGCTCGGCGACGGTGAGGTCGCCCGCGACCCGTTCGACGTCGATGTCGATGCCGAGGCCGGTCAGCGCGGAGCGGGCCTGGGAGCGGACGGCCTTCCAGCGCACGGCGCCGGCCCGGGTCGGCAGGTCGCCCAGCATGATGTTCTCGGCGACGGTGAGGCCCATGGCCAGTTCGCGGCGCTGCGGCACCGAGGAGATGCCCAGCCTGCGGGCCTTGCGCACGGTGAGGGCGCCCTGCCGGCGCCCGGACACCTCGACGGTGCCGCCGTCGGCCGGGTGGACGCCGCACAGCACCTGCACCAGGGTGGATTTGCCGGCGCCGTTCATGCCCATCAGGGCGTGGATCTCACCGGCGTACAGGTCGAGGTCGACACCTTTGAGGGCGGCGGCCCCGCCGAAGCTCTTGGTGACGCCCCGCACCCGCACCAGGGGCCCGGCCGCCGGGTCCCGCGGGGTGCTCACGGCCGCTCTCGGCCGGCGTCGGGGGCGATCCGGCCGTAGCCGCGGACGTCCGGGAACGGGGGCTCCTTGTCGGCCTGGAGGTCGACCTGGAAGGTGTTGAGGCACATGCCGAGCATGGTGAAGTTGCCGAGCGCGCCGATGGTGTCGACCAGGCCCTTGTTGCCGAAGTGGTGCTGGGCGGCGGCGAAGGTGGCGTCGGTGACGAAGTGCTCCTCCAGGATCTCCCGGCAGAACCGGTGGAACGCCTGGTCGGCCTCGTTGTCGAAGACCGGCTCGCGCTTCTCCGCGATGGCCTTGACGGCGGCCTCGGGGACACCGGCCTCGATCGCCTGCTGGACGTGGGCGTTCCAGGAGTACTGCGCGTCCCAGTTGCGGGCCGCCATCAGCAGCGTCAGCTCGCGCAGGTGCTTGGGGAGGCTGCAGTCGAAGCGGGCGAACGCGCCGAGCGACTCGGCCCGCTCGCACATCTCGGGGCTGTGCAGCCACACCCGGAAGGGGCCGCGGACCGCGCCGCGGCGGCCGGCGATCCGCGCGGCCAACTCCTGCTGCCGCTGGTCCATTTCCTCTTCGGTGAGAACGGGGAGCCTCATGTGGCCGATACCTGCCTTTTCTTTCCGGCGCGTTTCCGCAAAGGGTCGAGGGCCCTGCGGTGACAGGTGACGGTACAGGCGGGCGGAAGATGCTCACCCCTCCCGGAGCGCAAGGTAAACCTGCACGGCGGAGGGCACCGTTTCGCGTCCGCGCGACCTAACGTCGTCCGACGCAACGTGCTCGAACGGAGAGGAACCCCCGGATGACCACCATCGTCAAAGCCGCGTCCGTACCCCTGCTCGACCGGGGCGGCGCGGTGGTGACCACGCCGCTGATCACCACGGCGTCCGCGGGCGGGGAGAACCTCGTCACCAGCGGCATGAGCGTGTATCCGGTGGGCTCCGGGGCGCCGCTGCACTCGCACAACTGCGCCGAGCACGTCACGGTCCTCGACGGCGAGGCGGAGGTGTGGGTGGACGGCGAGGTGACGCGGCTGGAGCGCTTCGACACCACGTACATCCCGTCCCCGGTCCCCCACCTGTTCCGCAATGTCGGCGACACCCCGCTGCGCATCCTGTGGGTGTACTCCTCCGGCGAGGTCACCCGTACCTTCACCGAGACCGGCAGGACGGTGGCGCACCTGTCGGCCGAGGACCAGATGGGCCGGGACTGAGCCACCGCGCCGCGTCAAGGCGGTGATCACATCGCGAGACGGTGTTGCGTCGCGCCCCTGACCAGGCGTTGTCTCGCCGGGTGCGTACCGAAGAAACCGAACACCGCAACAAGGACGTCGGCGGCGACAGCTCCGCGCGTCGTGCCGTCACCGTCTTCCCGCTCCTCGTCCTCGCCGCCGGCGCCCTCGGGATGCTCCTGCCGGGAAGCTTCTCCGGCTGGAGCGGGGCGGTGCCCTATCTGCTGGGCGTCGTGATGTTCTGCATGGGCATCACCATGACCCCGGAGGACTTCCGGGGCGTGGTCAGACGCCCGTGGGCGGTGGCCCTCGGGCTGGTCGCGCACTACGTCATCATGCCGGGGCTCGGCTGGGCCATCGCCCACCTGCTGCAGCTCCCGCCGCAGCTCGCCGCCGGTGTCATCCTGGTCGGCTGCGCCCCGAGCGGCACGGCCTCCAACGTGGTGACCTACCTCGCCCGCGGCGACGTCGCCCTGTCCGTCTCCGTCGCGACCGTCTCCACGCTGGTCGCCCCGCTGGTCACGCCGCCGCTGACGCTGCTCCTGGCGGGCGCGTACCTGCCGGTCGACACCGGGTCGATGGTCACCGACATCCTGAAGACGGTGCTGCTGCCGGTCCTCGCCGGTCTCGCCGTACGGCTGGTGGCGGGCCGGTGGGTGCGGCGGGCGCTGCCGGTGCTGCCCTGGCTCTCCGCGCTGACGATCTCGGTGATCGTGGCCGTGGTGGTGGCGGGCAGCGCCGACGCCATCAAGTCGGCCGCCGGGCTGGTCTTCGTCGCTGTCGTGCTCCACAACGGCCTGGGCCTGGCCCTCGGCTACGGGGCGGGACGGCTCGGGCGGCTCGGCGAACCGGGCAGCCGCGCCATGGCCTTCGAGGTCGGCATGCAGAACTCGGGGCTCGCGGCCTCGCTGGCCACCGCCCACTTCAGTCCGCTGGCCGCGCTGCCCGCGGCCGTCTTCTCCGTGTGGCACAACATCTCCGGCGCGCTGGCCGCGGCCTGGCTCTCGCGGCGGCCGGCCGCTCCCCCGGCGGCGGTGTCGCCGTCCGTTCCGGCCGGGAAGGAACCCCGGTGAACCTCTCCCGTGCCGCGGGGCCCGTCTTACCCGGCCCCGTCCCGCCCGGCCGGCGGCCGGGTCCCCGGTGAACGCCCGCCGGCGGCTCGCCGCCGTCTGGGCGGGGCTGTGCCTGTCCGGGCTCGCCGCCACGTACGCCCTGTCCGGCGATCCGTACGCGGACGGGCCGGAGTTCTTGCCGGACGCCCCGACGCCGACGGCGACCGGCGCCCCGGACTGCGAGGAGATCGCCGACGCCGTCGCCCAGGAGCGCGCCGATGACGCGGCCGAGCGCCGCGCCGAGGCCGAGCGCCGCGCCGAGGCCCGGGGCGAGGGACCGGCGGGGAACGTCCCGATGCCCTCGGACAGGGTCGTGCAGCGGGACGAGATCAGGATCGGATCCCTGCCCGAGGAGTGCGCCGACGAGCTGAAGTCCCTCGGCTCGCCCTCCCCCTGAACGGGCGGGACGGCCGGTCGCCCGCGCCCGCCGACGCCGGCCCCCGCGTCCTCGCGGCGGCCGGCGTCCCAGGGCAGGGCGTGTCTGTGCGTGGGCGGTGTCCTCAGTGCGCGGCGACGAGCTTGTGCCCCGTACCGTCGGCGGCCGGGGGCCGCTTCGCCGTGCGCACCGCGGCGATGCCGATGAACACCATGGAGGAGACGCCGGCGATCGCGAAGGCGGTGAAGCCCCAGTCGCCCTGGTCCGCGGCGAGGAGCTGGCCGCCGAGCCACGGTCCGAAGACGGCGCCGAAGCGGCCCATTCCGGAGGTCCAGCCGACGGCGGTGGCGCGGTGGGCCGGGGAGGAGCCGATGGACACCGTCGCGTAGATCATGGTCTGGGCGCTGTTGAGGAAGACACCGGTGAGGAAGACGACCACGAAGGTGAGCGCCAGCGGCATGTGGACGCTGAGCAGGAAGACCCCGGCGGCGGTCAGCGCGAACCAGATCGCGGAGATGCGCGGGGCGCCGAAGCGGTCGGAGGCACGGCCGGCGACCAGCATGCCCACGATGCCGCCGAGGTTGAACAGGACCACGAAGGTCAGCGCGGAGCCCAGTTCGTAGCCCTCGCTGCGCATCAGGGTGGGCAGCCAGGTGGCGACGCCGTAGACGAGGAGGAGTCCGCCGAAGGAGGCCAGCCAGTACAGCAGGGTCTGGATCCACTCGCGGCCGCGGAAGAGGTGGGCCAGGTTGGCCCAGGCGGCGCCGGAGGTCCGGCCGGTGGCGGCGGGGAGTTCGACGTCGAAGCGGCCGGCCAGCTCACGGGCCTCCTCGGTGCGGCCCTTGGCGACCAGGAAGCTCAGGGACTCGGGCAGCCACTTGAACAGCACCGGGACGAAGAGCAGCGGGAGCACGCAGACCCAGAAGGCGGCGCGCCAGCCGAGCGGCTCCACGATCCACAGGGCCACGTAGGCGGAGAGGATGCCGCCGGCGTGGTGGGCGGTCATCAGCAGCCCGATGGTGAGGGCGGCCCGGCCGCGCGGGGCGTAGTCCGAGACCATGCTGATCGCGGTGGGCAGCAGGCCGCCGAGGCCGACGCCGGCCAGGGTCCGGCCGAGGCCGAAGACGGTGACGCCGTCCGCGACCGCGCAGAGGCCGGAGGCCAGGGAGAAGAGGGTGACGCAGGCGAGCATCAGTTTCCTGCGGCCGACGCGGTCCGCGACGGTCCCCGCGGCGAGCGCGCCGACGAGCATGCCGAAGGTGGCGTAGCTGCCCAGGTCTCCTGCCTGGCCCGAAGTGATCCCGAGGGCCTTCTGCTCCAGCATGTGGGGCAGTACCGACCCGTAGATGAACATGTCCAGGCCGTCGAAGAGCACGGCGACCCAGCACAGGGCGACGACCAGCAGAGCCAGTCTGCTGCCCCGGGAGGACAGGGCGGGGGAGGAGGACATCGTTGTTTTCCTCTCGTCCAGGAGGAGTTGCCTGGAGGGGATCTGCGAACCGGGCCCGCGCCGCTTCCCGCGGCGCGGGCCCGTTGTGCGCTAGACGCTAAGGATTCGGCCATCCAGTGTCAACGTTTCTGTTAACAATCTCAGGAAGTATCCGGCGACTGCTCTTTCCCCTGGCGAGGACCGCTCAGGCGACCGGCGGGGTGCCGTGGGTGTGGAAGGACGCGATGGTCTTCAGCCCCCACGCCTGGCCCTTGGCGCGCTCCTCCTCGGTCCAGGTGATCAGCGGCCAGTCGGGCGCCAGTACCAGCCGGGTGAGCGGGTTGCACAGCTCGATGCGGTTGCCGCCGGGTTCGTAGACGTAGAGGAAGAACGTCTGCTGGATGGCGTGCTTGTGCGGGCCGGTCTCGATGAAGACGCCGGTGTCGATGGCGAGGTCGGCGGCGCGCAGGATGTCCTCGCGGGTGTCGGCCGCGAAGGCGATGTGGTGCAGCCGGCCGGAGTTGCCGGTCCAGTCCTCGGTGTAGACGACGTCGTAGGACTTGTCGGTGAAGGTCAGCCAGCGGGCGGCGATCCTGCCGGTGTCCAGGCGGATCTGCTCGGTGGGCCGGGCGCCCAGCAGGTTCTCCTGGAACTCGGCGTTGGCGAGCACGTCGGAGGCCAGGAAGTTGATGTGGTCCAGGCGGCGCACGCCCACGCCCCGGTTGGGCTTGGCCTGCGGCTGGTTCTTCAGCGCGGGGCGCAGCCCGTCGGGGGCCCGGTAGTGCTCGCTCTCCCAGTACAGGGCGTGCTCGTGCCCGTCGGGGTCGGTGGTGAGGTAGAGCTTGCCGATACCGGGCTCGTCCTCCACCCACGTACCGGCACGGCCGGCCGCCTCCAGCGCCCGCACCCGGCGCTGGAGCGCCTCCTCACCGGAGGCGCGCAGCGCGAGCCGGCCGAGGCCGGGCGTCTCGCGGGCGGTGAGCACCAGGCTGTGGTGCTCGTAGTCGTCGTAGGTGCGCAGGTAGACCGTGTCGCCGTGGCGGCCGTTGACGGTCAGGCCGAGGTAGTCGGTGAAGAAGGCGACGCTCGCGTCCAGGTCGGGCGTGAACAACTGGGCGTGGCCGACATGGGCGATGTCACCGAGCGGCGGAGTCATCGTTGCCTCCAGGGGATGGTGCGGGAGCGGGGGCCGTCCCGGCGGAGCGGGGGAACACGGTGCCGTCGAAGATCTTCCGTGCGGTGCGCACGACGGCGGTACGGCGGACCACCGGGGGCGTGTCGCCGGTCCCGGGGTCGACGACGGTCTCGACCTCCAGGAAGCCGGTGGGGTGTTCGACGCGCGACCGGTCGCCGGAGCCGGCCGGTCGCGCGATCCCCTCCCCCACCCCGCCGGGCAGGAGGAGCCCCGCGGCGACGCTCGCGGCGCCCAGGACGCCGATGGAGGTGTGGCAGCGGACCGGGATGAAGGTGCGGGTGGTGACCGCGCCGCCGTCCCGGGGCGGGGCGAGCAGACTGAGCTTGGGCACCGTGGTGCCCTCGACGTCGCCGAGGCCCATCAGGCGCCCGGCTTCGAGCCGGATCTCCCGGAGGCGGGCGGCGAGGGCGGTGTCCGCCTCCAGGTCCCCGGGCTCCTCGTAGCCGGTGACGTCCAGGGCGGCCGCCGGGATCAGCACGACCGGCATGCCGTTGTCGACGCAGGTCACCTCGGTGCCGGCCACGGTGTCGCGGACCCGGCCGGTGGGCAGCAGCGGGCTGCCGCCCTGCGGGAACTCGATGACGACGGCGGCGGCGGTGCCGGGCACGCCCGATATCTCCGCGTCACCGCCGTACTCGACGCGCCCGCCGGGGGTGGGGAAGGTGGCGACGGCCAGCTCCCCGGTGTTCCGCATCCGGATGCGTACGGACGTCTGCCCGTCCCCGGCGCGGACCAGGCCGCGTTCGACGGCGAACGGGCCCACTCCGGCGAGGATGTTGCCGCAGTTCTGCCGGTCGGTGACCTCCGGCCGGTCGACGCCGACCTGGAGGAACAGGTAGTCGACGTCGGCGTCCGGGTCGGCCGAGGCGGAGACCACGGCGACCTTGCTGGTCAGCGGGTGGCCGCCGCCCAGGCCGTCGATCTGGGCCGGGTCGGGGCTGCCCATGACCCGCAGCAGCAGGTCGTCGCGGGCGGTGCGGTCCCCGGGCAGGTCCCCGGCGAGGAAGTAGGCGCCCTTGGAGGTGCCACCGCGCATCAGCATGCAGCGGACCTCTCCGGGGACGGTCACGATCCCTCCCCGTGGCGGGTGTACTCCTCGTACGGGCGGTAGGTGACGCCCAGTTCGGCGAGCTTCTCGCGCAGGCCGTAGCGGTCGAGGCCGAGCTGCCCCGCCTGGAAGGCGGCGCGGGTCGCGGCCTCCTTGTTCTCGCGGGCCTCGGACGCCTCGGCGGCCTGCCGGGCCCGTTCGCGCGGGACGACCACCACGCCGTCGTCGTCGGCGACGATGACGTCACCGGGGTGGATCACCTGGCCGCCGATCACGACCGGCACGTTGACCGAGCCGCCGGTCGCCTTGACCGTGCCCTGCGCGGACACGGCGGCGGACCAGGCGGGGAAGTTCATCTCGCGCAGTTCGGAGGTGTCCCGGATGCCGGTGTTGATGACCAGTCCGCGCACGCCGCGCTGCTGGAGAGCGGTGGCGAACAGCTCCCCGAAGAGGCCGTCCGTGGAGGGCGAGGTGGTGGTGACGACGAGGACGTCGCCCTCGCCGCACTGCTCGACGGCCGCGTGGATCATGAGGTTGTCGCCGGGCCAGGAGAGCACGGTGACGGCGGTGCCGGCGATCCGGGTGTCCTGCTGGATCGGGCGCAGGCCGGGGCCGAGCAGACCGGTGCGGCCCATGGCCTCGTGGACGGTGGCCACGCCGTAGCCCGTCAGGGCCTCGACGTCCTCGGCCGCCGCCTTCGGGGGGCCGGTGACGATGACGCCGCTCATGCCTGCTCCTCGGGGGTGTTGCGGTGGTGGGTGGGGACGGCGGGCGCGTTGCCGTGCGTCATCGCTGTGTCTCTTCCTCTTCGGGCTCGGTCGGCCGCCGGGTGCGCGCCGGGTGGTACGGCCGCGGCGGCGCGTACGCCGGTGACAGGGGTGCGCCCGCCCCGCTCTCGGGTCAGTCGCGCAGCGCCTCGATCACACTGGCGAGGTGGGCGCGGACGGCCGCCTCGGCCGCCTGCGGGTCCCTGGCCTCGATCGCCTCGATCATGGCCAGATGCTCGCTCAGGGACTGCTGGGGGCGTCCCGGGCGCAGCGCCAACTGGAAGCGGTGGCGGACCAGTTGGGCGTTGAGCCGTTCCAGCAGTTCCACGGCGGTGCGCTGGCCGGAGAACTCCCGGATCCGGGCGTGGAGTTCGTGGTTGAGATCCGAGTAGGTCAGCGGTTCGCCGCCGGCCACGGCCTTGCGCATCGCCGTGCCGAGGCCGGTCAGCTCGGCGAGCTGCGCGTCGTCCACCGCGACGGCCGCCTTGGCCGCGCAGAGTCCTTCGAGGACCAGCCGGCACTCGGTGATGGCGACCGCTTCCTCCACGGTCACCACCCGCACCCGCGAACCGCGGTTGCGGATGCGCTCGACCAGTCCCTGGGACTCCAGGTCGATCAGCGCGGCCCGGATGCTGGCCCGGGTCACGCCGAACTGTTCGGCCAGTTCGTTCTCCACCAGCCGTTGGGCCGGTGCCATCTCGCCGCGCAGAATGGCCTGCCGCAGTTGCCCGAGAGCGAGCTGTTTCGCCTGCTCTCCGGTGCTCGGAGCGGCTGGTTTCGGCATGGTTGCCCTCCCTGAGTGAGTGCCTGTCGAAAGTAAAACTAGCCGAACAAGATTGTCAACAATTTTGTTTGACTTTCTGCGCCGCCGCGCGGTTGACAGCGCGGTGGGGGCCGCCCAGGGTGGGCCGCAGAGCGGGACGAGGACCGGTCCTACGAGGGGCTCGCATGGTGGAAGCGCTCGGTGTCGCCGTCGTCGGTTTCGGCTGGATGGGCCGGGTGCACACCCAGGCGTACGCGCGGGTCGCCCATCACTACCCGCTGCTCCCGCTGCGCCCCGAGCCGGTCTGGGTCGCCGAGGAGGTGCCGGGGCGGGCCGAGGAGGCCGCCGCGCGCTTCGGGTTCGCCTCGGCCACGCGGGACTGGCGGGAGGTGGCCGCCGACCCGCGGGTCGAGGCGGTCAGCGTCACCGTCCCGAACTTCCTGCACCGCGAGATCGGCGTGGCGCTGGCCGAGGCGGGCAAGCACCTGTGGATCGAGAAGCCGGTCGGTCTGGGCGCCGCGGACGCCCGCGCGGTGGCCGACGCGGTCGCGAAGGCGGGCGTGCAGGGCGCCGTCGGCTTCAACTACCGCAACGCGCCCGCCGTCGAGGCCGCCCGCGAGCTGATCACGGGCGGCGGGATCGGCGCCGTCACCCACGTCCGCATCCGTCTGTTCAGCGACTACGCCGCCCACCCGGAAGCGGCGCTGAGCTGGCGGTACGAGCGGGCCCGCGGCGGCAGCGGGGTGCTGGGCGACCTCGCCTCGCACGGCGTGGACCTCGCGCACTTCCTGCTCGGCGACATCACGTCGCTGACCGCCGACACGGCCCTGTTCGTACCGGAGCGGGCCCGTCCGCCCGCCCCCGGCCCGGGGCACCAGCGGGCCCCGGGCGGCGCGCCCGGCCGGGTCGAGAACGAGGACTACGTCGGCTGCCTGCTGCGCTTCGCCTCCGGGGCCCGCGGCGTGCTGGAGGCGTGCCGGGTCTCGGTCGGCGAGCAGAACACGTACGGCTTCGAGGTGCACGGCACCCGGGGCGCGGTGTTCTGGGACTTCCGCCGCCTGAACGAACTGGGTGTCGCCCGGGGCCCGGCCTACCAGGACCAGCCGGTGGCCACGGTGTACGTCGGTCCCGGCGACGGCGAGTTCGCCGCGTTCCAGCCCGGTGCCGCGAACGCCATGGGGTACGACGACCTGAAGGTGGTCGAGGCGTACCGCTTCCTGCGCTCGATCGCCGAGGGCACCCCGCACGGCGCCACCCTCCCGGACGCGGTGCGCTGCGCGACGGTCGTGGACGCGATGATCCGGTCGGCCGGGACGGGGACGTGGGTGACGGTGGGGTGACGTGGCTGACGGTGGGGTGACGCGCCGGCCGGTGTCAGGCGCCGCAGGACCGCAGGAACCGCCGGGTGCGCTCGGCGACGGGCAGCGGGCGGTCCGGCTCGCAGGGGTACATGTCCTGCTCGACGATGGCGAACAGGTCCACGCCCAGCCGCTGGGCCGCCGTCAGCACCGGCCCCAGCTCCGGTACGCCGTTGGGCGGTTCGCACATCACGCCGCGCTGTACGGCCGGTCCGAACGGCAGCCCCTCGGCGCGGACCGCGGCGAGCACGCCGGGGTCGACCTGCTTGAGGTGCAGGTAGCCGACGCGTTCGCCGTAGCTCTCGATCAGTTCGACGCTGTCGCCGCCGCAGTAGGCGTAGTGACCGGTGTCGAGGCAGAGGCCGACCAGGCCGGGGTCGGTGGAGTCCAGGAAGCGGGTGACGTGCTCCTCGGTGTCGAGGTGGGTGTCGGCGTGCGGGTGGACGACGATGTCGAGGCCGTACGTCTCCCGCACCCGGCGGCCCAGGCGCTCCATGCCCCGGGTGAGGTGGGCCCACTGCTCGCGGTCCAGCTCCGGCGGTTCGAGGATCTCGGCCGTCCGGTCGTCCCGCCAGAAGGAGGGGATGACGACCAAGTGGGCGGCGCCCATCGCTTGGGTGAGCGCGGCGACCCGGCCGACCTGCTCCCAGGTGGCGTCCCACTCCCCCGGGCCCCGGTGCAGGCCGCAGAAGACCGTGCCCGCGGAGACCTTGAGGCCGCGGCCGCCGACCTCGTCGGCGAGGCGGGCGGGATCGGTCGGCAGATAGCCGTAGGGGCCCAGTTCGATCCAGGAGTACCCGGCCCCGGCGACCTCGTCCAGGAAGCGTTCCCAGGGCACCTGGCGGGGGTCGTCGGGGAACCAGACGCCCCAGGAGTCGGGGGCGGAGCCGACCCGGATGCGGTCGAGCACGGGGGGCGTGTCCACGGGAGTGTGCGACAAGCGGTCCATCTCTGCTGCACCTCACTGTGCGAACGGGTGACGGGGAGCCGTGCGCCGGGGGGAGACGGCGTCGCGCTGGGAACGGATACAAGTCCTCGACGAGCCCGCTGTCAAGACTTTGTCAAGACATCATTTCACCCGCAGGTCCGAATGTCAGTACAAAACATTGACAGGGCCGCCCTTCTGGTCCTAGACCTGACCAAGGGCCGTGCCGGAGTCGATCTCTACCCGTGGCGGACGGGCGTACCCCTGGTTCTCGGAACGGAGCTTCTCGTCGTGACCCTCCTCAGCATTCCCGACCTCACCGCCGTCAGAGCCCGGCACCCCGAGCGGATCGCCGAGGCGGCGGCCGGCCGGGTGCGCCGCCCGCTGGTCGGCGCCAGCGGGCGGCTGATGATCGTGGCCGCCGACCATCCGGCGCGCGGCGCCCTCGGCGTCGGCGACCACCGGCTCGCCATGGCCGACCGGGCGGACCTGCTGCGGCGGCTGTGCACCGCGCTGTCCCGGCCCGGCGTGGACGGCGTGCTCGCCACCGCCGACGTACTGGAGGACCTGCTGCTGCTCGGCGCGCTGGACGGCAAGGTCGTGATGGGCTCGATGAACCGCGGCGGGCTGGCGGGCGCCGCCTTCGAGATGGACGACCGCTTCACCGGCCACCGCCCCGAGGACCTCGCCCGCCTCCGGTTCGACGCGGGCAAGCTGCTGCTGCGCATCGACCACGACGACCCGGGGTCGCTGGCCACCCTGGAGGCCGCCGCGCGGGCCGTGAACGCCATGGCGGAGCGCCGGCTGCCGGTGTTCGTGGAACCGTTCCTGTGCCGGCGGGTGGACGGGCGGGTGCGCACCGACCTGTCCGCCGAGGCCGTCACCCGGTCCGTCGCCATCGCCTCCGGCCTGGGCGGGACCTCCGCGTACACCTGGCTGAAGCTCCCCGTCACCCGCGAACCGCGGGACATGGCGGAAGTACTGCGCACCACCACCCTGCCGGTGGTGCTGCTCGGCGGCGAGGTCGGCAGCGACCAAGAGGCCGTGTACGCCCGCTGGCGGGAGGCGCTGCGGCTGCCCACCGTGCAGGGCCTGGTCGTCGGCCGTTCGCTGCTCTACCCGGCCGAGGGCGGGGTGGAACGGGCGGTGGACACCGCCGTCGGCCTGCTGTGAGCAGCCGACCGTACCCGCCCGTACCCGCCCGTACCCATCTGTATCGCCCGTATCGGCTGTATCGGCTGTATCGGCTGTGACGAGGAGGACCCGATGGACCATCACCTGCGCGCGGGCGAGGGCCGGTGCGGACCCTACGCCGTGGACGTCGGCCCCGAGAGCGCGGGCTGGGGGCACGCGAGCCTGCGGGTCCTGGAGCTGCCGGCGGGCGGTTCGCACGTCTTCGACACCGGGACGAGCGAGTGGATCGTGCTGCCGCTGGCCGGCGGCTGCACGGTGACGGTCGCCGACGACTCGGGCCCGGCCGCCTTCGCCCTGGGCGGCCGGCCCGACGTGTTCAGCGCCGTCAGCGACTTCGCGTACCTGCCGCGCGACGCCCGCGCGAGCGTCGAGTCGGCCGGCGGGGGCCGGTTCGCGCTCACCGGCGCCCGCTGCGCGCGCCGCCTGCCCGCCCGCTACGGCCCGGCCTCCGCCGTCCCCGTCGAGTTGCGCGGCGCGGGCTCCTGCTCGCGCCAGGTGAACAACTTCGGCGCCGCGGACGTCTTCGAGTGCGACCGGCTGATCGCCGTCGAGGTCCTCACCCCGGGCGGCAACTGGTCGTCGTTCCCGCCGCACAAGCACGACGAGCACCGCGCGGGCGAGGAGTCGGTACTCCAGGAGGTGTACTACTTCGAGTTCGCCGGCCACGAGGGGACCCCCGGCTTCGGCTACCAGCGGGTGTCGCCGTCCGGGCGGGGCGGCGGCACCGATGTGCTGGCGGAGGTCCGCGACGGCGACGTGGTCCTCGTCCCGGACGGCTGGCACGGGCCGTCGATGGCGGCGCCGGGCCACCACATGTACTACCTCAACGTCATGGCGGGCCCGGACCCGGAGCGCGCCTGGCTGATCAGCGACCACCCGGACCACGCCTGGGTCCGCGAGACCTGGCCCCGGCAGCCCGTCGACCCCCGGCTGCCCCTGTGCACCGCCCCCGCCGCCCCCGCCGATCCCGGGAGGTCCGCGTGAGCGCCCGCGTCCGCCGCCTGACCACCGCCCAGGCCCTGGTGCGGTTCCTGGCCGCCCAGTACACCGAGCGGGACGGCGTGCGGCGCCGGCTCGTCGCGGGCACCTGGGGGATCTTCGGGCACGGCAACGTGGCGGGGGTCGGCCAGGCGCTCGTCGAGTACGCGGAGCTGATGCCGTTCCACCAGGGCCGCAGCGAGCAGGCGATGGTGCACGCGGCGGTCGGCTACGCCCGCCGGTCGCGCCGCCTGGCCGTCCAGGCGGTGACCACGTCGATCGGTCCCGGCGCCACCAACCTGGTCACCGGCGCCGCCCTCGCCACGGTCAACCGCCTGCCGGTGCTCCTGCTGCCCGGCGACTACTTCGCCTCGCACGCCGCCGATCCGCTGCTCCAGCAACTGGAGCACCCGACGGCGGGCGACGTGTCGGTCAACGACACGCTGCGGCCCGTCTCCCGCTACTTCGACCGGATCACCCGCCCCGAGGCGCTGGCGCACTCCGCGCTCCGGGCGATGCGCGTACTGACCGATCCGGCCGAGACCGGCGCGGTCACCCTCGCGCTCCCGCAGGACGTGCAGGCGGAGGCCTTCGACTGGCCCGAGGAGTTCTTCGCCGACCGCGTCTGGCGGGTCCGGCGGCCCGCGCCCGACCCGCTGGAACTGGCCGACGCGGTGGCAGCGGTCCGCGCCGCCGCCCGCCCGCTGATCGTCGCGGGCGGCGGCGTCCACCACAGCGAGGCCGAGCCGGCGCTGAAGGCCCTCGTCGACGCCACCGGTGTCCCCGTCGCCTCGACGCAGGCGGGCAAGGGCTCCCTGCGTCACGACCACCCCGCCGACCTCGGCGGGGTCGGCCACACCGGCACCGCCGTCGCCGACGAACTGGCCCGCACCGCCGACCTGGTGATCGGCGTCGGCACCCGCTGGACCGACTTCACCACCGCCTCCGGCACGCTGTTCCAGCACCCCGGGGTCCGCTTCCTGAATCTCAACGTCACCGCCTTCGACGCCCACAAGCTCGCCGCCCGCACGCTGGTCTGCGACGCGCGAGCCGGTCTCACGGCGCTCACCGAGGCGCTCGGCGGCCACCGCGTGGACGCCGCCTACGAGGCCGAGTACCGGGCCGGGCGCGCACGGTGGGAGCGGGTCGTGGCGGCCGCCCTGCGGGCCGGGGACGAGGACGCGGTGCCGACCCAGACGCAGGTGCTCGGCGCGCTGGACGCGGTCGTCGACGACGAGGACGTGGTGATCAACGCGGCCGGCTCGCTCCCCGGCGACCTGCACAAACTCTGGCGGGCCCGGTCTGCGCACCAGTACCACCTGGAGTACGGCTACTCCTGCATGGGGTACGAGATCCCGGCCGCGCTCGGCGTCCAGCAGGCCGCCCCGAACACGCCCGTGTGGGCGCTGGTCGGCGACGGCACCTACCTGATGAACCCCACCGAGATCGTCACCGCCGTGCAGGAGGACCTCCCCGTCAAGCTGATCCTGGTGCAGAACCACGGCTACGCCTCCATCGGCGGCCTCTCCGAGGAGACCGGCGGCGAGCGCTTCGGCACCGCCTACCGCCGGCGGGCGCCCGACGGCACGTTCACCGGCGAGCCGCTGCCCGTGGACCTCGCCGCCAACGCGGCCTCGCTCGGCATGCGGGTCCTGCGCGCCCGGACCGTGCGCGAACTGCGCGCGGCCCTCGTCACCGCCCGCGCCGCGACCGTCCCGACCTGCGTGTACGTCGAGACCGACCCGGCGCCGACCGCGCCGCCGGCCGAGGCCTGGTGGGACGTGCCGGTGGCGGAGGTGTCCGGCCGGGAGCCGGCGACCCGTGCCCGCGCCCGGTACGACCGGGCGGTCACCGCCCGCCGCCGCCATCTGTGAGCCTCGGGGCCGGCGGAACACACGCGCATCCTCCCCCGCCCTCGGGGCAGGAGGGCCGCGTGGTCGGGGCCGTCCCGGCCGGGCCGTCGGTACCGTACGGAAAGAGGCGCATCGTGACCCTGCAGCATCCCGCCGAACGCGGTGGCCCCAGGCGCGGCCCCTTCGAGCGCCTCGCCGAGCGCGCCTCCAACTTCACCAGCAGCCCGGCGTTCTTCGGGATCTGCCTGCTCATGGTGGGCATCGTCGTCGGCGTCCACATCGCCAAGGCGCCCCTCACCTGGACCATGCTGGCCGGCGAGGCCATGACCGCGGTGACCCTGCTGCTGCTGGCGCTGCTGAAGAACAGCGAACGCCGGGCCGAGCACGCCGTGCAGCGCAAGCTGGACGCGATAGCGGCGGCCCTGCTGGAGAGCCAGCGCGACGAACCCGGCCCGGCCCAGCGTTCCCTGCGCACCGCCATCGGCATCGAGGAACAGACCTGAGCGCCAGGAGCGGGACCGCCGACGGTTGCTGACGGTCCGTCAGTCGACGGCTCCGGCGGGCAGGCCGTGCTCGCGGTCGTACGCCTCGCGGGAGCCGGCGATGGCCTCGCGGTGGCGATCGGCCCACTGGGTGAGGGCGGTGAGCGAGCCGTACAGCTCGACGGCCATGTCGGTCGCCCGGTACTCGACCTTCGGCGGCACGGTCGCGTACACCCTGCGCGCGATCAGCCCGTCGCGTTCGAGGTTGCGCAGGGTGAGGGTGAGCATGCGGCGGCTGATCCCGGGTACCGCGCGCTCCAGTTCGGTGAAGCGGGCCGGTCCGTGGCTGACGTTGAGCAGGATGCCGATCGCCCACTTGCCGCTGATGCGGTTCAGCGCCTCCAGGACCGTGCAGACCGGACGCTCGGCCGCGGTCCGCGGGTCACCGGTCACATCGATGTTCCCCAGGGACATGAAAGTGCCTCCTTACGACGGACTGGATAGTCACACATCATGGGGACCGTAACAAGTAGTGCCCCATGGAAGCGCGCCGCGATCCGCGTGCCCGTCGGGCGCACGCCTCCCCGGTTCTCCGCTCCTCGCGAAGGAATGACGTCATGTCCACGTCCGCTCCACCGCCCGTCCCGACGGCCAAGTCCCCCTGGCTGGCGCTGACCATTCTCTGCGTCGGCAATCTGATGATCATCCTGGACGGTTCCATCGTCACCGTCGCCCTGCCCACCATTCAGCAGGACCTCGGCTTCACGCAGTCCGGACTGGCCTGGGTGGTGAACTCCTACCTCATCGCCTTCGCCGGTCTGCTGCTGCTCTCCGGCCGGCTGGGCGACCTGCTCGGCAGCAAGCACGTCTTCACCGTGGGTCTGGTGATCTTCACCGTCGCCTCGCTGGCCTGCGGCCTGGCCACCTCCCCCGGTGCCCTGGTGACGTTCCGCTTCATCCAGGGCGTGGGCGGCGCACTGGCCTCCGCCGTCGCCCTGGGCATGATCATCAACCTGTTCCAGGACGCCGCGGAGCGCGCCAAGGCGCTGGCCGCGTACGCCTTCGTCGGCGCGGCCGGTTCCTCCCTCGGCCTGATCCTGGGCGGTGTGCTCACGCAGAGCTTCAGTTGGGAGTGGGTGTTCCTGGTCAACGTGCCCATCGGCGTGGTGGCCATCGCGCTGACCGTGCGGGTGGTCCCCGGACTGCGCGGGATCGGACTGCGCGAGGGCGCGGACATCACCGGCGCGGTGCTGGCGACCGGCGGTCTGATGCTGCTCGTCTACACCATCATCAAGGCCGAGGAGTACACCTGGAGCGACGCGCGCAGCCTGGGTCTGCTGGCCGCCTCGCTGCTCCTGCTGGCCGCCTTCGTCTGGCGCCAGTCCCGCGCGGCCAAGCCCCTGCTGCCGCTGCGCATCTTCCGCTCGCGCAACATCTCCGGCGCCAACGTCATCATGCTGCTGATGGTCGCCGGTCTCTTCGGCTACCAGTTCTGCACCGCCCTGTACTTCCAGAACGTGCTGGGCTACGACGCCCTGAAGACGGGTCTGGCCTTCCTGCCCGCCCCCGTGACCATCGCCATCGTCTCCCTCGGCCTGGCGGCCCGCCTCAACCAGCGCTTCGGCCCGCGCGCCGTCCTCATCGGCGGTCTGCTGCTGGTCGCGGCCGGGCTCGCGCTGCTGGCCCGGGTGCCCAGTGACGGCCAGTACGCCGTCGACGTGGTGCCGGGCTTCGTCCTGATCGGCCTCGGCTTCGGTGCCGCCATGCCCGCCCTGATGGGCCAGGCGATGTCGGTGTCCTCGCCGACCGACGCCGGCATCGCCTCCGGCCTGGTCAACACCACCCAGCAGGTGGGCGCCTCGCTGGGCACCGCCGTCCTGGCCACCGTCGCCGCCTCCCGCACGGCCACGCTGCTGGGCGAGCACAAGAGCCAGGTCGAGGCGCTGACCGGCGGCTTCCGCCTCGCCTACGGCCTCAGCGCCGCGTTCGTCCTGGTCTCCCTGGTCATCGCCGTGGTCGTCCTGCGCACCCCGCGCGCCGACGCCCCCGCGGCGGACCCGGCGGCCTCCGACGCCGCCGCGACCGCGGGCTGAACCCGACCCGCGTGAGTGGTCCGGCCGGTCGGCGGCCGGCCGGGCCACTCCCCCCTGTCCCACAGACAGGGCCTCTCTAGGGGGACGGGCAGGGGGGCTGCGAACGACCCGGCCCCGCAAAATCTGAAGCGTCGCGCACGGCCGACGAGCCGGACCCCCGTACGCGGCCCGGGAGCGGCGGCCGACGACCGCGGCGCTCCCCTTCACCTCGCCACCCCTTAAGGATCGGAACACCCCATGCAGAGCAGGCGTGCCTTCCTACGCGGCCCCATGACAGCCACCGCCGTCGCCCTTCTCGGCCCCGCCGCTCTCACCGCGTGTTCCTCCGGCTCCACCCCGCCCTCGGCCAGGAAGGACGGCGGCACCCTGCGCTACGGCGCCGCCGTCGAACCGGACAGTTGGGACCCGCACGCCGCCTCCACCTCGGTCACCGGACGGCTCCTGCGCCCGGTCCTCGAATCCCTGGTCGCCATCGACGACGACGGCACGGTACGGCCGTGGCTCGCCGACTCCTGGAAGGTGTCGTCCGACGGACTGACGTACACCTTCTCGCTGCGTTCCGGGGTCACCTTCAGCGACGGCACGCCGTTCGACGCCGAGGCCGTGAAGGCCAACTTCGACCACATCGTCGCCCCGAAGACGGCCTCCAAGCGGGCGGCGGGGCTGCTCGGCCCCTACCGGGAGACCGAGGTGATCGACGCGCGCACCGTGGCGGTCCGCCTCAAGGCGCCGCACTCCTCCTTCCTCCAGGCCGCCGGCAGCACCTTCCTCGGCTTCCACTCCACCGCCGCGCTGCGCGACCACGCCGCCGACCTGGGCTCCGGAGGCAAGTACGTCATCGGCACCGGCCCGTTCACCTTCTCCTCGGTCACACCGGGCCAGCAGGCGGTCCTGCGGCGCCGCGCCGACTACTCCTGGGCCCCGGCGACCACCGGTCTCAAGGGGAAGGCGAAGCTGGCGGAGATCGTGGTGCTGCTCCTGAAGGAGGACGCGGCGCGCGTCGGCGCGATCACCTCGGGCCAGGTCGACGTCGCCGAGCTGATACCGGCGAACCGGCTGGCCGGCCTGCGCGGCCGCGACGGACTCGACGTCACCCGCAAGGCGATACCGGGCGTGCCGTACACCTACTACCTCAACACCACCCGCGCCCCGTTCGACGACCTGCGCGCCCGGCAGGCCGTCCGGCACGCCATCGACTTCGCGGGCATCGTGGAGGGCCTCTTCCAAGGGGCGTACGACAGGGCCTGGGGCCCCTTGACCCCGTCCACGCCCGGCTACGACGACAGCACGGTCAAGGCGTGGGCCTACAGCAGGTCCAAGGCCGAGGCGCTCCTCGACGACCTCGGCTACACCGGCCGGGACGGGGCCGGGTACCGCACCAGGGACGGCAAGCGCTTCACCGTCGAGCAGCCGTACGTCAAGACCTTCGTGTCGGCGCAGAACCACACGTTCGACGTCGGTGTGCAGGACGCCCTCAAGCAGGTCGGCATCGAGCACAAGCTGGTGCCGCTGGACTCGGCGTCGTCCATCAAGCGGACGTCCACCGGCGACTACGACATCTTCGCCTTCGGCTGGCAGGGCTCCGACCCGAGCGCGCTGGGGACCCTGTACTCCTCCAAGCGGCAGTTCGCCGACGGCGGCGCCAACGGCAGCCGGGCGCACGACGACCGGCTGGACGGCCTGCTGGAGCAGGCCGAGGCCACCACCGACGCCGGGCGGCGTCTGGAGCTGTACCGCGCGGCGCAGCGCCGGATCGTGGCGCAGGCGTACTCGTTCCCCGCGTACGTCGCCTCCATGGACGTCGCGCACCGGGACGGCGTCACGGGGCTGCGGCTCGACGTCGAGGCCGACACCGACTTCTACGGCATCGAGGTGGCGTGAGCGTGCGCGCGTCCGTACCGGCGCTGCCGCCGTGGGCCCGGTTCGCTGTACGCCGGGCCGCGGCCGGTGTCGCCGTGGTCTGGGGCACGGTGACGGTGACGTTCTTCGCGATCCATCTGGCCCCCGGCGACATCGTGGACGGGCTGATCGGCCCGGGGGCCTCGGCCACACCCGCACTGCGCCGGCAGATCGCGGCCGAGGCGGGTCTGGACCAGCCGCTGCTCGTGCAGTACGGGCAGGAGCTGAGGCAACTGGCGAGCGGCGACCTCGGCTGGTCGTACCAGCTCGGCCAGCCCATCGGCCGGCTGCTGAGCAGCCAGGTCTGGCCGACCGTGCAACTGGCCGTCGCGGCGCTGACCACCGCGCTGGTGCTCGCGGTGCTCGCGGCGGTCCTGACCGCGGGGCGGGGCCGGGCGGTGCGCGGCGCCGCCGCCCTGACCGAGCTGCTGGCGGTGTCGATGCCGTCGTTCTGGCTGGGCATCATCCTGCTGACGGTGTTCTCCTACAACCTGCACGTCCTGCCCGCGGTCGGGGCGGACGGGCCCGCCGGTCTCGTCCTGCCGACGCTGTCGCTGGCGCTGCCGCTGGCCGGGCTGCTGGCCCAGGTGATCCGGCACGAGCTGGAGACCACCGACGGCAAGCCGTTCGTCCTCACCGCGCGCTCCCGCGGGCTGGGTGAGCGGGCCCTGCTGCTGCGTCACACCCTGCGGCACGCGCTGCTGCCGCTGACCACCCTGGCCGGGTTCATCCTCGGCGGTCTCTTCGGTGGCGCGGTGCTGGTGGAGAACATCTTCACCCGACCGGGACTGGGCCGGATCCTGGCGAGCGCGGTCGGCTCCCGCGACCTGCCGGTGGTGACCGCGCTGGTGGTGCTCTCCAGCACCGTCTTCGTGATCGTCAACACCCTGGTCGACGTGGTCCATCCGCTGATCGACCCCCGGCTGCGCGAGGAGGGCGTCGCATGACCTCGGCCCTGATCGCGCCCGCCGACCCGGAGACCGCGGCCCTCACCACCGGTCCGCTCAGGGCGCGTTCGCCGCTGCTCGGCACGGCGGCCGCGCTGCTCGTGCTGCTCGCGGTGGTCCTGGCGTTCCCCGGCCTGTTCACCACCCACTCCCCCGACGCGACGGACGTGGCGGCGGCCCTGCGCCCGCCGGACGGCCGGCACTGGCTGGGCACCGACCAGCTCGGCCGGGACGTGTACACGCGGCTGGTGTACGGCACCCGGCTGTCCGTGCTCATCGCGGTGGGCGCGACGCTCATCGGCGTGGGCGGCGGCGCGCTGCTCGGCCTGGTGTCCGCGTGCGGCGGGCGGCGGGTCGACTTCGTCCTGATGCGGGCCGTGGAGGTGCTCCTGGGCTTCCCCGAACTGCTGCTGGCGCTGCTGGTGGTGGCGTTGCTGGGCGGCGGCACCCTCAACGTCGCGGTCGCCCTGGGCATCGCCGGCGTGCCCAGCTACGCGCGGCTGGTGCGCGGCCAGGCCCGGCTGCTGCTGCGCTCGGAGTACGTGGAGGCCGCGCGGGTCCTCGGGGTGCCCGGCTGGCGGACCGTGCTGCGGCACGTGCTGCCCAACGTCGGCGGCCCGCTGGTGGTGCTCGGCTCCATCGGGCTGGGTTCGACGATCGTCTCGGGCGCCGGGCTGAGCGTCCTCGGGCTGGGTCCGGTGCCGCCGGACGCGGACTGGGGCGCGATGGTCGCCGACGGCAAGGACTTCCTGCAGACCGCCTGGTGGATCTCGGTCTTCCCCGGTCTCGCGGTCACGGTCGTGGTCGTCACCACGACCCTGATCGGCCGCCGGCTCCAGGTCGGGGCGGTGCGATGAGCACGACGGCGGACGACCGGACGGCGACCGGCGACCTGGTGCGGCTGGAGGGGCTGCGCGTGACGTTCCCCGGGCAGCCGCGGCCCGCCGTGGACGGCGTGTCCCTGTCGGTGGCGCCCGGCGAGTGCGTGGCGCTGGTCGGCGAGTCCGGCTCGGGCAAGTCGGTCACCGCGCGGGCGCTGATCGGCCTGGCCGGCGCCCGGGCCCGGGTCGAGGCGCGGGAGCTGACCGTCGCCGGGACCGACGCGTCCGCGTTCGGGGAGCGGCAGTGGCGCGCCGTGCGGGGCCGGCGGATCGCCATGGTGTTCCAGGACGCGCTGGTCGCCCTGGACCCGTTGCGCACCGTGGGCGCCGAGATCGCCGAGGCGGTCCGGCTGCACGGCGCGGCCGGCCCGGACGGCACCGCGGCCCGCGTGGTGGAGCTGCTCACCCGGGCCGGGGTGCCGGAGCCGGAGGCGCGGCGCGCGCAGTACCCGCACCAGCTCTCCGGCGGGCTGCGGCAGCGGGCGCTGATCGCGTCGGCCCTCGCGGCCGATCCGCCGCTGCTGGTCGCGGACGAGCCGACGACCGCGCTGGACGCGATCGTGCAGGCGCAGATCCTGCGGTTGCTGGGCGGGCTCACGGCGAGCGGGCGCGGGCTGCTGCTCATCAGCCACGACCTGGCGGCGGTGGCCCAGCTCGCCGACCGCATCCTGGTCCTGCGGCAGGGCCGGGTCGTGGAGAGCGGTCCCGCCGAGCGGCTGCTGACCGAGCCCCGGCACGCCTATACGCGGATGCTCCTGGACGCTGTACCGGGCGGCGGCGAGCGGGCGGCGCCGGCTTCGCCGGCCGCGGCCCGGACCGCGCCGCGGCCACCGGGCCCGGCCACGTCCCCGGGGCGGGACGGCGTCGTCCAAACCGTCCTGGAGGGACGGGATCTGGTCAAGTCCTACGGGTCCGACGGTCGGCGCGCGCTGGACGGTGTCTCGTTCACGCTGCGGGCCGGCGAGGCACTGGGCGTGGTCGGCGAGTCGGGGTCCGGCAAGACGACGCTGGCGCGCGTCGCGCTGGGGCTCGTCCGCCCGGACGCCGGGGAGGTGCTGCTGCACGGCCGGCCGTGGTCGGCGCCGGCCGAACGGGAGCGGCGGCCGCGCCGGGCCTCGGTGCAGTTCGTGCAGCAGGACCCGTACGCCTCCGTCGATCCCCGGTTCACCGTGGGCCGGATCATCGGCGAGGCCCTGCCGGGGCTGCGCCGCCCGGCGCGCGCGGAACGCGGCGCGGAACTGCTGCGCCAGGTGGGGCTGCCGCCCGAGCTGCTGTCCCGGCGACCGCACCAGCTCTCCGGCGGGCAGCGCCAGCGGGTGGCGATCGCGCGGGCGCTGGCCCCCGGACCCGAGGTGCTCATCTGCGACGAACCCGTGTCGGCGCTGGACGCCTCGGTGCAGGCCCAGGTGTTGCGGCTGCTGGCCGGGCTGCGGCGCGAGACGGGCATCGCGCTGCTGTTCATCACCCACGATCTGGCCGTCGTGCGGGAAGTCACCGAGCGGGTGCTGATCATGCGCCGGGGCTCGGTCGTGGAGGAGGGCGGCACGGACACGATCCTGCGCGCGCCCGGCCACCCCTACACCCGCGAACTCGTCGCGTCGGTCCCGCGTCTCCCGGTCCGGGTTCCGGACCGGGACGGGGTCCGCAGCGAAGCCGGTGAGCCGCCCCGGGGCGTGACCGGCTCCCCCATCGATCACACCATGTAGAGGAAACGATGCCTGAGACGACAGTGGGTCCCGGCCTCGCCGAGACGGCCGAGGACCCGGTCCGCACCGATCCGCTCGCGGCCGCGGACAGGGCCGCGCAGTGGCTGCGGCGGGCCGAGGCGGTCGCGGGGCACCTGGCGCCCGGCGCGGGCCGCAGGGACCGCGAGGGCACCGCGCCGGTGGCCGAGATCCGGCTGCTGAAGGAAGCGGGCCTGGTGACGCTGCTCGGCCCGGTCGAGTACGGCGGCGGGGGGCAGGACTGGCCGCTCGCGTACCGGGTGGTGCGGACCGTGGCCGCCGCCGACGCCTCGATCGGGACACTGCTCGCCCACCACTACGTGTGGCTGTGGATCGCGGAGTTCATCGGCACCGACGAGAAGATCCAGCACATCGGCGAGGTGGCGACCCGGGCCCGCTGGTTCTTCAGCGGTTCGGACCGGCCCCGGTCGGCGCCGCTGGTGATCTCCGACACCGGTGGGGACATGCTCTTCGACGGGCGGCTGGAACGTGCCCTGGGGCACCAGGTCTCGGACATCACCATGCTGGAGGGCTTCCCCGAGGACGGGGAGGTACCGGTCAGCGCGCTGGCGATGAGCAACCACGAGCGGCTCCACTTCGAGCCGGAACCCGCCGAGTTCGGGCTGCGGTCGGTCGCGGCGGGCACGGTCGTCGCGAACCGGGCGAACATACCGTGGACCGGCGCCCTGGGACATGTCGACAAGACGTTCGTGCCGCGGGTCTACAACACCTTCCTCACCCCCACCCTGCGGCTGGCCCGGGCCAACGTGCTGATCGGTACGGCCGCCGGGGCGCTGCGGGCCGCCGAGGAGTACCTCCGCTGCCAGTGGTCGGACGCTCCTCCCTCGGTGTCGGCCGCCGACGTCTCCGCGGGGGTGTACGGGGCGCTGACGGCCCGGCTGTGGGCGGTGCAGGCGCTGGCCGACGCCGTCGGCGAGGAGTCCGGGGAGCTGCACGCCCGGCGGCGCCGGGTGAGCGCGGAGGAGCGCGGCCGGCACGCGGTGCGGGTGGCCGCGCTGGCCGAGCAGGCGGCGGAGGCCGCCGACGAGATCACCGGCGGGGTGTTCCGCGCCGTGGGGGCGACCGGCGCGCGGGCCGCCGGGGGCCTGGACCGGTTCTGGCGTGACGTGCAGGCCCTGCGGGTGCACGAGCCGGCCACGGACCACCGCCGCACGGTGGGCCGGCACGTCCTGCGTGGCGAGACACCCGAACCGACCTGGTATGCGTGACCCGCGTGACCCGCTAAGGAGCGAACCGGAAATGAGCAGCAGTACCACGATCCCCTTGTCCGTTCTCGACATCGCCTCCGTCGACACCGCCGGCGGTCCCGTCGCCGCCCTGGCCGGCGCCCGGGAACTCGCCTCGGCGGCCGACGCGTTGGGCTACGAGCGGTTCTGGGTGGCGGAGCACCACGGCATGCACGGCATCGCCAGTTCGGTGCCCGCCGTCCTGCTGGCCGCGATCGGCCAGCGCACCGAGCGCATCCGGATCGGGGCGGGCGGGGTGATCCTGCCCAACCACGCCCCGTACGCGGTCGCCGAGTCCTTCGCCACCCTGGCGACCCTCTTCCCCGGCCGGGTCGACCTGGGCATCGGCCGGTCGGGGGCGGACCCCGTGCTCGCCCACGCGCTGCGCCGCGCGCCGGACGACGAGTTCACCGACACCCTGGAGGAACTCCTCGGTTTCCTCGACGGTGGCTTCCCCGAGGGCCACCCCTACCAGCGGCTGGAGGCGCTGCCCCGGCCGCCCGTGGCGCCGCGGGCGTGGTCGCTGGGCGCCAGTGTGCGCAGCGCGACGGAGGCGGGGCGGCGCGGTCTGCCGTACGCGTTCGCCCATCACTTCTTCAACTCCCGGGGGGCGGAGGAGGCGCTGGCGGCGTACCGGGAGAACTTCCGGCCGTCGGCGCGGGCGGAGCGGCCGCACGCGATCGTCACCGTGTTCACCATCTGCGGGGAGACGTCCGAGCAGGCCCGGCGGCTGGCCGACCCCGCGCTCTTCCCGGTGCTGCGGCTCGGCGGTTCCTCGCCCGCGGTGCCGCTGCCCTCCCTGGCGGAGGCCGAGGCGTACCACTGGGCGGACACCGAGCGGGCGGCGGGCGACGCGCTGCTGGCCAGTCAGGCGGTCGGCGATCCGGACGAGGTGCGGCGAGCCCTGACCGGCCTGCTGGAGCGCACCGGGGCCGACGAGTTGATGATCACCAACAACCTCACCGACGTGAAGGAGAAGATCGGCTCGCTGGCGCGGGTGCGGGCGCTGGCCCCGTCGCTGCCCGCGCCGGGACACGTCGGCGTGTGAGGGCGGCGACCGCCGGGCGGGCGGTGGTCAGCCCGTCCGGCCGGCCGTGCGCAGCGCCGCGCCGCCGCGCGGTCCGCGCTCCGCGAGGCTGTCGAGGATGCGCCCGCGGTGGGTGAGCAGCCAGACGCGTTCGGGTTCGCCCGGCGGACAGCGGTCCAGGGCGTAGTCCAGGCAGCGCGCCGCCCGGGCGTCGTCCCCGGCGGCGGCGGCTCTGGCGCTGGCCGCCACGAGCGCTTCCCACGCCTGCCGGTCCAGGGCCTCCACCGGTGCGCCGTCGGCCTCGGCGAGGGTGATCGCCCGGTCGTGGTGGTGGGCGAGCAGGTCCGGGCGGACGGAGTCCAGCAGGGACGCCCAGTTCGCCACCCGCAGATGGCGTTCGAGGAGGACCCGGCCGGGCAACTGGCCGAGCACGACGTCGCGGGTGACGGGGTAGCGGAAGGTGTATTCGAGGTCGCCCGGGATGCTGCTGCGGTGCACCCGCCGCAGCAGGTCGCGCATCTCCAGGTACTCCAGGGCGCCGGACACCTCCTCGGACTCCCGGAGGCTGACGGCGGCGACCGCCGAGCGCCACAGGGTCTCGCCGACGACCGCCGCGTCCCGCAGCACCGACTTGGCGGTGGCGTCCAGGGTGTCGAGCTGGGCGGCGGTGACGGCGCGCACGGCCGGCGGGTGGGCGGGCCGGCGCCGTACGTCCGCGGTGCCGGCCCGGGCGTACTCCTGGACGAAGAGGGGGTTGCCGTCGGCGAGCGCGCCGGGGTCGTCGGCGGGGTCCTGGCGGCGGCCGGCGGTGGCCTCGATCAGCGCGTGGGTGGCGAGGCCGGACAGCGGCGCCACGGTGACCAGGGCGGAGCGGCGTTTGGCGCAGCCCCAGCCGGGCGAGGCGCGCAGCAGTTCGGAGCGGGCGCCGACGACGAGGAGCAGGCCCACCGGGCCGAGCCGGACGGTCAGGTCCTCGACGAAGCTGCGCACGAAGTCGGCGGCGCGGTGGAAGTCGTCGAGGACGGCCACCAGGGGGCGTTCGGCCGCCGTCTCCTCCAGGACGCGCCGGACGGCGTCGAGCACCTCCTCGCGGGGCACCGCCTCGTGTCCGCCGCCGGGGCCCTCCGGGGAGGTGGCGGGCGTGGGCAGGCCGAGGCAGGCGGCGAGGGCGGCGACGACCCGGTCGGCGTCGGGCGCGTCCGGCAGCAGGCGGGCCACCATCTCGGTGAGCGCGGGCAGGACGAGCGCCCCGGCGGCGCCGGGACGGACGCCGACGCAGCCGCGGATCAGGCCGGCCAGCGGTTCGTAGGGGGTGTGGGCGTCGAAGGCGGGCGTGGCCGCGTGCAGCACCCGGGGGACGCCTCCGGTGCCGTCCTGCGGTTCGCCGGTGCGCAGCGTCTCGGTGAACTCCTCGATCAGTCGGGTCTTGCCGATGCCGGGTTCGCCGAGGACCGTGACCAGGTGCGGCAGCCGGCGGAGCGCGGCGTCCTGGTAGGCGCCGCGCAGCATCTCCAGTTCGCGGGTGCGTTCGAGGAACGGTGGCCGGGCGGCCGGGGGCGCGGCGTGCGGCCTGCCGGTGCTCAGGCGCCGTACGCCGGGGACGCCGGCCACCCGCGCGGCGTCGAAGAGGGGGCCGACCGCGGCCGCGGTGGCCTCGCACGCCCAGATCTGCCCGGCGGGCACCTGGAGCAGCCACTGGTGGCAGGAGTCCAGCACCTCACCCGTCACCTCGACCGGTTCCGGGGCGCTGTCGTCGTAGGTCACGACGATCTCGCCGGTGCCGACGGCCAGGTGGACGGCGGGCCGTTCGCCGTCGCCGGGTCCCGCCGTGAGCGGGGTCAGCCGGCGGCGCAGCGCGAAGGCGGCGCGCACGGCGCGCTCGGGGTCGTCCTCGTGGGCGCGGGGCGCGCCGAAGACGATCACCCACACCGATCCGAAGGCCCTGCGCACCAGGCCGCCGTAGGGAGCGGCTTCTTCCTGGACCGCGCCGGTCAGTTCCTTGACGGCGTGGTCGATGCGTCCGGAGGAGGGCGCGTGCCCGTCGGGGGTGGTCCAGCGGGTGCGGACCATCACGACGCTGGCCTGCCGGCACTCGACGCGTTCCCAGGAGGCGCGGTAGGGCCGCGCGGGCTTGGCGGGGCCGGGCGCGGCCGCGGGCCTGGGCGCGGGCGGCGGCGGGGGCTGCGCGGGGGGTGGCGGCTGCACGGGGACGGGGGCGGGGGCGGGGGCCGCGGCGCGGGTGGGGGCGAGGGCGCGGGGCGGGGTGACGGCGGTGGCGGGGCCGGTGCCGACGAGTTGCAGGGCCAGGGCGGGGTCGTGGCTGAGAATCGCCTGCTGGAGGCGTTGCAGACCGCGGCCGGGCTCCAGTCCGAAGCGGTGCGCGAGCACGTCCCGGGCGCGCCGGTAGCGGGCCAGTGCCTCCGGCTGCCGTCCGCAGTTGTAGAGGGCGACCATGAGCTGGGCCACCAGGCGTTCCCGGGTCGGCTCGGTCTCCAGCAGCGTCTCCAGCTCGTCGACGAGTTCGCCGTCGCGGCCCAGCGCCAGTTCGGCCTGGAAGCAGTCCTCGTAGACCGCGAGCCGGGTGCCCCGCAGCACGGCCAGTTCGGGCCAGGTGACGCCGTCGGCGACGTCGGCGAGGGCGGGGCCGCGCCACAGGGCGAGCGCCTCGCGCAGCCGCCGGGAGGCGGCGGCCCAGTCGCCCGCCGCGAGCCGGGCGCGGCCCAATGTGACAAGTTCGTGAAATCGCGTCAGATCCAGCTGTTCCGGCTCGATACGCAGGACGTAACCGGGCATCATGGTCTCCAGCGCGACGCGTTCGTCGGCGGAGGCCGCACCACGGAATGCCTGACGCAATCCGGCCACGGAGTTCTGCACCATTTTCCGTGCCGTCGAGGGCCGGTCATTTCCCCAGAGCGTCGTGATTATCTCGCTGGTACTCACCACGCTATTGGCGCGGAGCAACAACACCCCCAGCAGCGCGCGCTGCTGCATTCCCCGTATCACCACCTGCTTGTCGCCGGAGAATACCTCCAGCGATCCCAGCACGTTGAAGCGCAACGTCAGCCTCCCCCCAGCCCGACAACCGCCCCACCCTACAGGCATGAGGGCCCGTCACCTCATGCCCACACACAGTAGTTCGAACGGCGGCTCCCGGTGCGGCCGATGTGAAACTGTCACGTATTTCACACCGAACTCTCGCGGTGCGTCATTTCCGCGGCGACCGCCGAGAGCACCGGAGATGGACCGCGCATGGGTGGCCGGTTCCCGGCCAATGGGTGCACACCGCACATGATGTTCTCGGCCCGGCAGGGGTTCCGGCAGCGCCGCCGTTCTCCGAGCCGTCGACCGACGGCAAGTGCCCGCCGGGCCTCACGAATGACAAGTTCGGGAGTTATCACGTGGCTTCGCTGCTGGAACGTGAGGTGCACATCGACCGCCTCGACACCCTGCTCGACGACTGTCTGCGCCAGGCCGGCCGGGCCGTCGTCCTCGAAGGTCCGCTCGGCACCGGCAAGACCGAGCTGATGCGGGCCTTCGCCGGCCGCGCGGCCCGGCGGCACGGCGTCCGGGTCGTCACCGCGGGTTGTTCGGCGCAGGAGCGGGCGCTGCCGTTCGGGGTGGCCGGCCAGCTCTTCCGCGCCGCCGGCTGGTCCACCGGGCCCGCCGAGCGGCTGATGGCGCACACGGCACCGGCCACCGCGGCCGGCGACGCCCCCTCCCCCGCCCTGCTGCACGCCTGCCGGGAACTGGCCCGGTCGGTGTTCGCGGCGGCCGCCGAGACCCCGCTGCTGATCACCGTGGACGACATCAGCGACGCGGACGAGGAGTCCCTGCACTTCCTGCGGCACCTGGTGCGCCACCTGCCGCAGAGCCGGCTGCTGCTGATCCTCGCCGACGGCACCACCTCGTCGCCGGAACAGCGGCGGCTGTACGCCGAGCTGCTCCGCCACCCGCACGTCGACCGGCTGCACCTGGCCCCGCTGTCCCGCCCGGCCGCGCTGCGCCTGCTCACCGAGGAACTCGGCGAGGACGTGGTGCGCCGGGCCGGCGCGGAGCTGGCCGACGCGGCCGGGGGCAACGCGCTGCTGCTGCGCGCCCTCGCCGAGCAGGGCCGGGCCGGCTCCGCGCCGCGCTACGGCGCCGCCCTGCTGAGCTGCCTGCACCGGGTGGACCCGGGCGTGCTGCGGATCGTACGGGCGCTGGCGGTGCTCGGGGACGACGCGCAGGAGGCGGATCTCGTCCGGCTCACGGACGACGACGGTGCGGAGACGGTCGGGGACGTCCTGGCGTCGCTGACCGCGGCCGGCCTGCTGGACGACTCCGGCAGGCTGCGCGGCGACGACGCGCGCGGCGCCGTACTGGAGGACATGCCCGCGTACGAGCACGCGGAGCTGCGGCTGCGGGCCGCGAAGCTGCGTCACGAGGCCGGGGCGGGCGCCGAGGCGGTGGCGGAGCACCTGGTGGCCGCCGACAGCACCCAGCCGTCCTGGGCGGTGCCCGTCCTCACCGAGGCGGCGGAGCACGCCCTGCTGGACCACCGGCTCCGCGCCGCGGTGGCCTGCCTGCGGCTGGCGCACCGGGCGACCTCCGGCGAGCAGGCCCGGGCCGTGATCCGGCACCGCCTGGTCCAGGCGGAACGGGAGCTGAACCCGGCGGCGACCGCCCGCCATCTGGGGGCGCTGACCGCCGCCGTCCGGGCCGGCCACCTCGGCACGGACGAAGCCCTCGCCGTCGTACAGCAGTTGCTGTGGCTGGGGCGCGGGGAGGAGGCGGTGGGGGTGCTGGACCTGCTGCGGGCGCGGTCCGGGGGCCGGGTACCGGCCGAGGTCGGTGCGCTGCGGGACATCGAGATCTGGCTGGCGTACACCCACCCGGCCCTGGCCAAGGGCCGCCGGCCGCCGAGCGTGCCCGCCGAACTGCGGCACGCGGTGGTCCCCGGGATCGACCCGCATCTGGGGACCGCCGCGGCGCTGGCGGGCGCGCTGACCGGCGGGCGGACGGCGAGCGTCGTCGGTCCCGCCCTGCGGCTGCTGCGCGAGGCGCAGTTGCGCTCCGGCACGCTGTGGACCGAGGAGGCCGCGCTGCTGGCCGTGCGGGTGCTGATCCACGCGGGGCGCACCGACGAGGCGGCGCAGTGGAGCGAGCGGCTGCTCACCACGGCGGAACGGCGCGATCTGCCCACGGCCGCCGCCCGGTACGCCGCCGCGCGCGGGGAGACCGCCCTGCTCCGCGGCGAGCTGCTCGTCGCGGAGGAGAACTGCCGGCTCGCCCTGACCCGGCTGCCGCCCGCCGCCTGGGGCATCGCCGTCGGACTGCCGCTGAGCACGCTGGTGCTGGCGGCGACGCACCGCGGCGAGCACCAGGCGGCCGCCAAGCACCTGACGCACGCGGTGGGCGAGGCGATGTTCCAGAGCCTGTACGGGCTGCGGTACTTGTTCGCGCGGGGCCGCCACCACCTGGCGGCCGGGCACAGCCACGCGGCGCTCGCCGACTTCCTCTCCTGCGGCGAGCTGGTGCGGAGCTGGGGGCTGGACACCGCGGGCACGGTGCCGTGGCGCACCTACGCCGCCGAGGCGTGGCTGCACCTCGACAACCGGGACCAGGCGTGGCGACTGGTCCACGAGCAGCTCAGCCGCTCGGACGCCGACCGGCCCTCGGTCCGCGGCCCGGCGCTGCGGCTGCTGGCCGCGGCGGCGCCCGCGGGCCGCCGGATACCGCTGCTGACCGAGGCCATCGAACTCACCGAGTCCTCCGGCGACCGCTACGAGCAGGTACGGGTGCTCACCGACCTCAGCCGCGCCTACCAGGCGGCCGGCAACAAGCGCCGGGCGCGGGTGCTGCTGCGCCAGGCCCTGCACGTGGCGAACATGTGCGGGATGCGGCCGCTCACCCAGGAGCTGCTGTCGGTCTCCGGCGACCTCGACGGCACCGTGCCCGCCGACGAGGACACCGGGTACGACAGCGGCATCGGTTCGCTGTCCCCTTCCGAACGCCGGGTCGCGTCGCTGGCCGTGCTCGGTTACACCAACCGCGAGATCGCGGTACGCCTCTACGTCACGGCCAGCACCGTCGAACAGCACCTCACGCGCGTCTACCGCAAGCTCGGCGTGCGCCGCCGCAAGGACCTGCCGGCCGATCTGTGGGCCAATCTCAGGAAGACGGGATGACCAAGATGACCATGACGTCCTCGCCGTACGGCGGTGTCGACCCCGGCCTCGCCCGGTCACTCGCCGGCCGCACCGCCCAGCAGCAGCCCCGGTGGCCGGACGAACAGGAGGTGCGGGAGGTCCGGGAGGCGCTCGGCGGGCGGGCGCCGCTGGTCGCGCCCGCCGAGGTCGATCAGCTCACCGCGCGGCTCGCCGAGGTCGCGGCCGGCCGTGCGCTGCTCCTCCAGGGCGGGGACTGCGCCGAGACCTTCGCCGGCAACACGCCCGAGCACCTGCGCGCCAACCTGCGCGTCCTGTTGCACTGCGCGACGCTGCTGGAGGTGGCGTCGGCGCTGCCCGTGGTGCACGTCGGCCGGATCGCCGGGCAGTACGCCAAGCCGCGCTCGCGGGCGCTGGGACCGGACGGGCTGCCCGCCTACCGCGGCGACATCGTGCACGGCGCCGCGGCGGACGCCGCGGCCCGCCGCCCCGACCCGCGGCGGATGCTCACCGCGTACGCCGGCGCGCAGGCCGCGCTGACCGTGGTCCGCGCGACGGCCGCCGAGTCCCGCACGGAACTGTTCACCGGCCACGAGGCGCTGCTCCTCGACTACGAACTTCCGCTGGTGCGCGCCGGGTACGGGCTGTCGGGGCACTTCCTGTGGATCGGCGAGCGGACCCGCGACCTCGACGGGGCGCATGTGACGCTCGCCCGCCACCTCGCCAATCCGGTCGGGGTGAAGGTCGGGCCCGGCACCACTCCCGCGCAGGTCCTCGCCCTGGCGGCGGCGCTCGACCCGGACCGCACGCCGGGCCGGCTCACCCTGATCAGCCGCATGGGCGCGGACCGGGTGACCGGGGTGCTGCCCCCGCTGGTGGAGGCGGTGGCGGCGGCCGGGCACCCGGTGGTGTGGCTGTGCGACCCGATGCACGGCAACACGCAGGTCGCGGAGTCGGGGCTGAAGACCCGGCACTTCGACCGCATCGTCGCCGAGGTGGAGGGGTACTTCGCGGTGCACCGGGCGCTCGGCAGCCATCCGGGCGGCCTGCACCTGGAGTTCACCGGCGACGACGTCACCGAGTGCCTGGGCGGCCGGGAGGACCTGCGGGAGGACCAGTTGCCCGAGCGCTATCTGACCGCGTGCGACCCGCGGCTGAACGGCCGCCAGTCCCTCGACCTCACCCGCCTGGTCGCGGAGATCCTGCTGCGCCGGCCGGTCCGGGGGGACGCGGTCCGGGTCTGAGGTGCCGGGCACGCGGGGCGCGGGGGACGGGTCGGTGACGGGTCCGTCCTCCGCGCGTGTCGACGGGTCGGTGACGGGTCCGTCCCCCGCGCGTGTCGCGGGGGTTCGTCCCGCGTCAGGGGCTGAGCGCGGTGCGCAGCGCGGTGACGACCCCGGCCAGGCCGGCCCGGTCGGCGGCGGCCCCGTAGACGTAGAAGTCCGGTCGGACCAGCAGGGCGACCGCGCGGGCGGCGGCGAACCGGGGCAGGTAGACGCCGTCGGTGTCGGCGACGCTGTCCGGCTCGGGTTCGCTCCCGTCGTCGGCCACCACCCGGACGACCCGGGCGCCCAGTCCGTCCAGCCAGGCCCGGTCCGCCTCGCTCAGCAGCGTCCTCGGCGGCTCGGTGGTGAGCAGCACGAAGCCGCGGCCGACGACGTCGTCGAAACGGCCCGCGGCCCCCGCGGCGGCCCGCACCCGGCCCTGCGGCACCAGTTCGCCCGCCGGGGCGGAGCCGTGCCGCAGCCCGGTGGTGAGCGGCTGCACGGGGGTGCGCGGGCGGGCGGCGCCGACGGTGGCGCGCCGGGCCCGTTCCTGGGCGGCCAGCATGGCGGCGTCCCGGTCCCGGGCGGCGGCCGGGTCGGTCTGGCAGATGACCCGGCCCAGCTCCATCGACATGGTCAGCGCGTGCCGGACATGGGTGCGCCGCTCGGCCTGGTAGGTGTCCAGCAGGGCGTCGCCGGCCCGCCCGGAGAGCACCAGGTCGAGTTTCCACGCGAGGTTGGCGGCGTCCCGGAACCCCGAGCACATGCCCTGGCCGGCGAAGGGTGGCATCAGGTGGGCGGCGTCCCCGGCGATCAGCATCCGGTCGTGCCGCCACCGGTCCGCGTAGCGGGCCTGGAAGGTGTAGACGGCGTGCCGCAGCAGAGTGGCGTTGCCGGGGCCGATGTCGAACAGGGACAGCAGCTTCCAGACGTTCTCCTCGCTGCCGAACTCCTCGGCGGGCTCGTGGTCGAGCCGCATGAACTCCCAGCGGCGGTGCCCCGGCCCGGCCGAGACCGCGGTCCGCGGCCGGGCCGGGTCGCAGACCTGAAGGTTGTTCGGGACGAACGCGCGCCCGTCGTGCGGTACGACGTCGCAGGTCAGCCAGTCGTTGAAGAAGGCGAAGTCGGTGACGGTGCCGCCGATGGCCGCGCGGACCAGGCTGTTGGCGCCGTCGCAGCCGATGACCCAGCGGGCGGTGAGGGTGCCGCCGTGCCCGCTTCCCGCGCCCGCTTCGCGCTCCACAGCCTTCTGGCCCTCTTCACCCTCTTCGCCCGGCGCGCCCGGCGCGCCCGGCGCGCCCGGCGCGCTCGCCGCGCTCGCCGCGCCCGTCACGGTGAGCACGACCCGGTCGCCCTGGTCGGCGAGGGCGGTCACGGTACGGCCGCGCAGTACCCGGAGGCCGGGGAATTCCTCGCCTCGGGCCGCCAGCGCGGCCTCCAGTCCGGGCTGGTACATCGAGGTCGAGTCGGGCCAGCCGGAGCGCCCCCGCTCGTCGACGTCCACCCGGAAGAGGGTCTCGCCCCCGGCGGTGTGCCACACGTAGTCGCGGGAGGACTCGGCGTGCGGGGCGATGTCCGCGTCCGCGCCGGTGGCGGCGAGGATTCTCGCGGACTCGCCGTCGTAGGAGACGGCGCGGGGCATGGGGTACGGCCGCGGGAACCGTTCCAGCACGGTGACCCGGTGGCCGCGGGCGGCCAGCAGCAGTGCGGTGACCTGGCCCACGGGGCCGTATCCGACGATCGCGACGTCGGTGTCGGTGGCCGCGTCGTCGGTCATGACGCCCCCGCGGGGCGGCCCAGGATGTCGGCGAGCACCTGGGCGTAGTCGTCGGGGTCCACGACGCCGCGCATGCTTTCGTGGCCGTCGTCCACGGTGACCAGCCGTTTCCCGATCAGGATGCGCTGGCCGCGGTCGAAGGCCCGGCCGCGCACCACGGTCCCGGCGCCGGACAACTGGCGGGCGAAGCGGTCCAGTTCGGACGACGGGACGCCCCATTCGGCGTAGGACCGCGGCTCGGGCCGGAAGCGGTAGACGGCCTGCCAGTCGCCGGTCCGTCCCTTGCGCTGTACGACGTGGTAGCCGTCGGCCAGGACGATACGGAAGTCGGTGCCGGACTGCGTGGTCACCTCGCCGACGGCCAGGCGCAGCGGTTCGAGGTAGGACGGGCCGACGAAGCCGACGTCCGTCAGCCAGATGTCGCCCTCGACGCGGGCGAAGCCGAAGACGTGCTCCAGGTCGGGGCCGAAGGTGCCGTCGGCCTGGCGGATTCCGGCGGCGAAGACCCCGGTCTGGTGGCCGAGGCCGCGCAGCAGGGCGCTGAAGAGGCCGTTCAGTTCGTAGCAGACGCCGCCCCGGCCGCCGGCGACGACCGCGTCGAACGTGGTGTCCTGGTCGATGTCGACGCCGGCCCAGAGCGAGGTGCCGCGGCCGGAGTTGAGGGAGGAGTCGTAGGGGATGGTCATGAGGTGCCGCTTGTGGAGTTCGCGCAGGGTGTCGACGGTGGGGGTGCGCGGCCCTTCGTACGCCAGGGTCTTGAGGTAGACGTCGATGTCGAACATGCCGCTCACTGCCCTTCCGTGGGCCGGCCGCTGACGGCGGACGGCTCGTCGTCGGTGTGCTGCTCCTGGGCGTTCTGCGGCTGGGCGTTCTGCGGCTGGGCCAGGAGTTCGGCCAGGTGGTGGGCGAGCAGGGCGGGGGTCGGTTCGTCGAAGATCAGCAGGGCGGGCAGTTCGAGCCCGGTGCCGGTCTGCAGTTGGTTGCGCAGCGCGACGGCGGTCAGTGACACGAACCCGATGTCGAAGAAGACCCCGTCCGGGGCGACCTGGTCGGACGACTCGTGGCCGAGCACGGCGGCGGCCTCGGCGCGGACGAAGTCGAGCAGCAGCGCTTCGCGTTCCTCCGGGGCGCTGTCCCGCAGCCGGCGGGCGAACGCGGCCGCTGTGTCGCTGTCCCCGGTGTCCCCGGTGTCCGGTGTCGTCGCGGGGGTGGTGCTGGTGTCGATGTCCATGGCGGGTCCTGTCGAGAGGGTGGCGGGCGCGGACGCGAGCCAGTAGTGCCGGTGCTGGAACGGATAGGTGGGCAGTTCCCCGGGGTGCAGCCGGGGGGCGTTCTCCAGGAACGGTGTCCAGTGGACGGCGGTCCCCCGGACGTGCAGTTCCGCCGCGGCGTACAGGAACCGGTCGAGGCCGCCGTCGTCGCGGCGCAGGGTGCCGGTGACCGCGTGTGCGCGCACGCCGACGCTCTCCAGCGTCTCGACGACGCCGTGCGCGAGCACGGGGTGGGCGCTGATCTCGACCCAGACCGGGGTGTCCTGCTCGGCCAGGGACCGGACGGCGTCGGCGAACCGCACCGGCTGCCGCAGGTTCCGGTACCAGTACCCGGCGTCCAGCTCCGGACCCTCCAGCCAGCGTCCCTCCACCGTGGAGTAGAACGGCACCACCGCCTCCCGCGGCTCCACCCCGGCGAGCAGGCGGGTCAGCTCGTCCTCGATCAGCTCGACGTGGGAGGTGTGGGAGGCGTAGTCCACCGGGATACGGCGAACCCGCACCCCCTCCTCCTCCAGCTCCGCCACCAGCGCGTCCAGCCCCGCCGGATCACCGGCCA
>NZ_BAABIG010000086.1:0-8575 GCF_039542605.1 Streptomyces ziwulingensis | reverse complement strand
CGGGCACGCCGGTACAGCGCACCACTCCACAGCCCGGCCTCGGCGCGCCCCTGCGCGCCGTCCCCTCCACCACGGGCCACGACGCGGCGACCGGCACGCCGGTGCGGCGAGCGGTGCCCCCGTCCGCCACCGGCACGCCCCGCACCACCCCGGTGGCCGGCGCGACCGACGACCTCCCTCCAGTACAGCGAGCGGCCTCGCAGTCCCCCGCCGCCACCGGCACCCCGCGCGCCGACCGCACACCGCGGTCGCCGTCACCGTCACCGTCACCGTCCGCGTCGCCCTCCCGGTCGTCGTCGCCGTCCTCAGAGGCCACCCCATCCGCCCGCCGACCGGCACCCCCGGTCGGCGGCACCCAGCCGACCGGCGCCCCGGTCCAACGGGCCGTCCCCCCGCGCAACGCCCCCACCGCCCCCCTCAGCCCCGCGCCCCGCACCCCGGCCCGGCCCACCTCCGCACCCGGGCTCCCGCCGGTGCAGCGAGCGTCGGCGCCCGCCACGCCCGGCGGCGGCGACCTGCCGTCAACCAGGCCCGCGACCGGCGGACCCCACCCGGGCGCCCCCGGCCCCACCGCTTCCCGCACCGCCGCATCCCCCACCACCACCAGCACCAGCACCAGCACCGCGGCCGAGGCTCAGCGGTCCCCGCCGTCCCCCGCCGCCCGCCGCGGCCCCGCCATCGCCGCCGCGGCCGGCGCCCAGCCCCCGGTCCAGCGGCAGGCGACGCCCCCCGGCCAACCGAAGACCGCACCGCCCGCACCGCCCACGCCGGTCCGCCGGGCCCACGACGCCCACACCACCCCCGCCCCGACACTCCCGGGCAGCACACCGCCCGCGCCCACCGGCCCCTCCACCGCGCCCCCGCGCACGGCACCGTCCCCGGTACAGCGCTCCACGGACCGGCCGGCCCAGGCACCGCACGCACCGCACGCACCGCACACTCCCGGCGCCGACCGCGACACCCCGGCCCGCCCCACGACGCCCACCGTCCAGCGGGCGGTCTCCACGTTCGTCGGACCGGCCGCCGTACCCCTCTCCCGGCCGGACGCCGAGAAGCCGGCCGGCCCTGCTCCGGCCCGCCCCCAGGTGCAGCGCAGCGCCACCACGCCCCGCCCGGGTCTCGGTGCCCCCACCGCGTCCAGGCCGGCCCCCGCCGTACGCCCGACCGCGACACCCCCCGCCACCGAGCACCCGCACCCGGCACCCACCCCGGCACCGGCGGCCCCGCGCCGCTCCCCGCTCGGCGCCCCCCTGACCACACCACCGGCCGACACCACGTCACTCGCCGCACAGCCCCCGGCACCGGCCCCCCACACCCCCGGCACCGGCGGCGTTACGTCCCCGCCGGTCCAGCGGGCCACCGCCCCGGTCCCGGCCTTCCCCCTCCCGGCCCCGCTCCCGCCCCCGCCCCCGCGCCCCACCATCAGCACCGGCACCGGCACCGGCACCGGCACCGGCACCCTGGGCGTCACCACCCCCGGCGCTCCCACCGTCCAACGCGCCTTCGCCCCCCGGTCCGCGCCCGCCAAGGCCGTACCCCTGCGTCGTCCCGCGCCGCCCGGCGCGACCGCCACCAGGGCCCCGCTCCCGGTGGCTCCCCTCACACCGCCCCCCGCCGCCCGGCCGCACCCGGTCGGCGCACCGGCGACGGTGACGGCGACCGCCCCGGACGCGGCGGCCGGCGCCGCCACCACCGGACCCGCCGCACCCGCCGGTCCCCCCGTCCAGCGCGCCTTCGCCTTCGGCCGCCGTGCCCGTACCACCGGTGCGCTCGCCGCCGCCGCGGCGGCCACCGTGTCCTCCACCCTGAGCCACCTGCGATCCCCCAGCAGGACCCCGGCCGCCTCGCCGCCGCCCCCGTACACCCCGGCGCAGTCCCACGGCGCGTCGCCGCCCGGCAACCCGCCCCCGTACTCGGCGAGCGCCACCTCGGCCCAGGCCGACCCGCCGCCCGGGTACACGGCGGTCCCGGCCGGCGGATTCGACCCGCGCGAGCTGACCGACTTCCA
The DNA here is from genome assembly GCF_039542605.1 of Streptomyces ziwulingensis. NCBI lineage: Bacteria > Bacillati > Actinomycetota > Actinomycetes > Kitasatosporales > Streptomycetaceae > Streptomyces > Streptomyces ziwulingensis. Next base: position 6,567 of record NZ_BAABIG010000086.1, on the reverse strand, counting down.
GCTCGACGAACTGGTGCACCGGATCATCGGCCGCGTCACCCGGCTCGTCCGCACCGAACTGCGCATGGACCGCGAACGGATCGGCAGACTCCGCGACCCCCGCCACTGACCGGCCCGCCCGCACGCGCCCCGACGAACACGACGAACCCGCCGCACCCGCCGCACCCGACAGAAAGGCCCACCCCCGATGTCCCGCCAGGATCCGGGCTCCACGGTTTTCTTCAGCCTCGCCATCGACGGCGAGAGCCTCGGTTACTTCAACGGGTGCGAGGGCCTGTCGTCCCAGGTGGAGATCGAGCAGCGCCAGGAGGGCGGCAACAACGGGTTCGTGTGGCAACTGCCCACCCGCGTCTCCTTCTCCAACATCCGGCTGACCCGCCCCATCACCCCGGACACCGCCAAGGTCGCCAAGTGGATCTCCTCCGTCCAGACCGGGATCAAGCGGCCCACCGCACAGATCTCCGCCCTGCGCGCGGACGGGTCACTCGTCGCCCGCTGGGGACTGATCGACGTACTGCCCGTGAGCTGGCAGGGACCCACCCTCGACCCCTCAAGCCCGGCCGTGGCCACCGAGGTCCTGGAGATCACCCACCACGGCTTCACGGACTGACGGCGCCGGAAAGCAGGAAGGAAGACCCATGGCAAGCAGCGGCAAGGGCGCCGGCAAGAGTCTCGTACGCGCCAGCCTCGCCATCCACGAACCCCCGGTCGGCACCAGCACCACACCCGGCGCGCTCATGCGGACGTTCAGCTTCGAGTTCAACCCCGCACAGCTCTCCCTCAGCCAGCGCGCCCAGTGGAAGGCGACCCCGACCGCGGCCGTACGGGACGGCTCCAAGCCGGAGTTCATGGGCGCCGAGCCGCGCGAGATGACCCTGGAGATCTTCCTCGACTCCTCCACCAAACCCACCGGCAACACCGTGCTGAAAAAGGTGGAATCACTGCTGGGCTGCTGCGAGGTGACCGCCAAGAGCATCGCCGCCGACCAGCCCTCACCGCCCTGGGTGGTCTTCCAGTGGGGATCGTTCTCCACCGCCCGGTTCACCGCGTACGTCAGCTCCATCGAGGCGTCCTACACCCTCTTCGGCACCACCGGCGTCCCCATCCGGGCCACCTGCCAGGTGCAGTTGCACGAGATCCCCGGCAAGACCAAGGGCCAGAACCCGACCTCCGGCGCCCTCACCGCCCAGCGCGTCCACCGCGTCGTCGCCGGCGACTCGCTCCAGTCACTGGCCTGGCGCGAGTACGGCAACGCCACCGCCTGGCGCGCGATCGCCGAGGCCAACGACATCGACGACCCCGCCACGCTGCCCTCCGGCACCGAACTGGTGCTGCCGGCCGCCGAAGAGGTGCGTCACTGATGGTGCAGACCGCGTTCTCCAGCATCATGCAGGTGACCATCGGTGGCGCGAAACTGCCCCCCGAGATCGCCCCGATGCTCGTCGAGGGCTGGGTCGACCAGGGCGCCGGCGTCCCCGCCGCGTTCCGGCTCACCTTCCGCGACCCCTACCACCTGGTCCTCGGCGAACTGAACGTCAAGTTCGGCACCCGCGTGGTCCTCACCCCGGTGGCCGACGGCCAAGGTGTCGGCAAACCACTGCTGACCGGCGAAGTCACCGGCATGGAAGCCGACTACGACGGCACCGGCAGCTTCACCGTCATCCGCGGCTACGACTTCGGACACCGCCTGATGCGCCAGCGCCGCGTCGCCGCCTACCGCAACCAGAAGGCCTCCGACATCGCCCGCAAACTCGCCGGCATGGACGGCGTCCCCATCGGCCGGATCCAGCCGACCAAGGGCGCCTACGCCTTCATCAGCCAGCCCAACGTCACCGACTGGGACTTCCTCTCCCGGCTCGCCGACGAGAACAACATGGTGATGTCCCTCGACGCCAAGGGAAAGTTCCGGTTCGTCACCCCCATGCCGTCCGCGGGCGCCCCCTCCCCCAGGACGGACGGCGACAAGAGCGCCTTCGTCCTCCAGGCCGGCCACGACATCCTGCGCCTGCGCGCCGCCGTCACCGCCGCCGACCAGGTCGGCTCGGTCGAATCACGTGGCTGGAACGTCACCACCAAGAAGAAGATCGTCGAGAACGCGCCCGCCAGGACCGACCCCGGCATCAGCATCGGCTCCACCCCCGGCGAGGCCGCCGGCAAGTTCAAGGCCGCCAAACTCGTCGAGACCAGCACCCCCTACGACAAACAGGACGAGGTCCGGTACGCCGCCGAGGCCCTCGCCGCCGACGTCACCTCCTCCTTCGCCGAACTCGAAGTCGCCGTCCGCGGCAACCCCGACCTGCGACCCGGCGTACCCGTCGCCCTCGCCGACGTCGGCAAACCCTTCGAAGGCAAGTACACCGTCACCTCCGTACGCCACGTCTTCGGCGACGGCAAGCACTACGAGTCCTGGGTCAACGTCACCGGGCGCCAGTGGCGCTCCCTGTACGGACTGGCCTCCGGCGGCGGCAACTCCGACAGCGGCAGCCCCCGACTGCCCAGCGTCGCCAACGCCATCGTCACCGACGTGGCGGACCCACTGAAACAAGGCCGCGTCAAACTCCAGTTCCCCTGGCTGGACGACGCCTACGTCAGCGACTGGGCCCGCGGCGTCCAACTCGGCGGCAAAGGCGGCGGCGGCGTCTTCCCCATGGACGTCGGCGACGAGGTACTCGTCGCCTTCGACCGCGGCGCACTGGACCACCCCTTCGTCATCGGCGGCCTCTACAACGGCCGCGACCTGCCCACCAAGGTCAACGACGTACCCCTGCACGACGGCCTGAAGAAACAGGCCACCCGGCACACCCTCTCCGACCGCAAGGGCAACCGCGTCGACCTGCTCAGCCAACAGACCGGCATGCGCAAACAGGGCGTCCGCATCGCCAGCGGCAACGACAAGCTCATCATCAACCTCGACCGCACCAAGACCGAGATCACCGTCGACAGCAAGGGCTCGGTCAGCATCACCGGCAGCCGCTCGGTGTCGGTGGAGGCCGGCATGGACCTCACCCTGGAGGGACGCCGGTCGGTGACGGTCAAGAGCGGCGGACCGCTCCTCCTCGAAGGCAGAGGACTGGTCAACCTCAAATCCCTGGCCGGCACGGTCAACGTCAGCGCGATGGGGTCCCTGCTCATGTCCGCGACCGGCGCCGCCTCGCTCACCGCCACCGGAATGGTGACGATCACCTCCGTCGCCAACGTCAACATCAAGGCCATCAAGCTCGACCTCATCGGCGCCTTCTTCGTCAACACCATCAAGTACCCGTTCGGATGACCCGACGACCGCACCGGCACCCCGGACCCGCCGGCCACACCACAAGGCAGGAGGCCCCCTGATGGCCGAACAATTCGTCGGCTCCGGCTGGGCCTTCCCCCTGCGCATCGGCCCCACCGGCGGCATCGCCCTGGTCAGCGGAGAACGCGAGATCGAAGAAGCCATCCGGCTCGTCCTGGCCACCGCCCCCGGCGAACGCCCCATGCGCCCCGAGTTCGGCTGCGCCATCCACGACCTCGTCTTCGCCCCGGTCAACGAACAGACCGCCGGCCGCATCCAGCACGAGGTCCACGTCAGCCTCGACCGCTGGGAACCCCGCATCGAGGTCGAAGAGGTCGAGGTCTCCTCCGGCACCGACCAGAGCGTCCTCTACATCGACGTCCGCTACTCCATCCGCGGCACCAACAACCCGCGCAGCCTCGTCTTCCCGTTCTACGTCATCCCCTCCCACGACGAGCCAGGAGGACCCGGCGCACCCGGCTCCTCCACCGGCCCCGCCGGCCACCCGGGCTCACCCGAAAGCGACCGCTGATGTCCCTGCCCTCCCCCAACCTCGACGACCGCCGCTTCCAGCAGTTCGTCGACGACGCCAAGCGCTACATCCAGCAACGCGCCCCCGAGTGGACCGACCACAACGTCTCCGACCCCGGCGTCACCCTCGTCGAAACCGTCGCCCACATGGCCGACCAGATCGTCTACCGCCTCAACCGGGTCCCCGAGAAGAACCACCTCGCCTTCCTCGACCTGGTCGGCATCACCCTCTTCCCGCCCTCCGCCGCCCGCACCGACGTCACCTTCTGGCTCTCCGCCCCACAGGAGGAGCCCATCCTCGTCTCCGAGGGCACCGAGGTCGCCACCCTGCGCACCGACCGGGACGAAGCCGTCGTCTTCGCCACCGAACACGACCTCACCATCATCTCCTGCACCCTCAGCCACCTCGTGGTGCAACACCGCGGCGAACCCGTCACCGACCGCACCACCGACCTGACCGAGGGCAAGGACCTGCTGTGCTTCGCCGAAGCACCGCAACCCGACGACTGCATGCTCATCGGCCTCACCGCCGCCGTCCCGCACTGCGCTCTCGCCCTCGAACTCGACAGCCGCGTCGACGGCGTCGGCGTCGACCCCCGCCAGCCCCCCCTCGTCTGGGAAGCCTGGACCGAAGACGGCTGGCAGGACTGCGAAGTCGACCAGGACGGCACCGGCGGCCTCAACCGCCCCGGCGACATCGTGCTGCACATCCCCGGCGGCCACGTCCTCTCCCGCAACGGCGGCCACGAAGCAGGCTGGATACGCTGCCGGGTCACCGAACCCCTGCCCGGCCAGCCCTTCTACACCACCTCACCCACCATCCGCTCCGCCGAGGCCTACACCATCGGCGGCACCACCGGCACCGTCCACGCCGAGACCGTCCACGACGAAGCCCTCGGCGAATCCACCGGACTGCCCGGCCAACGACTCCGCCTCGCCCACGCACCCGTCGTGGCCGGCGACCCGCCCGTCCTCCTCCAGACCGCCGCCGACGACGGCTGGCAGGACTGGCACGTCGTCCCCCACTTCTCCGCCTCCCGCCCCGACGACCACCACATCACCCTCGACGCCGCCACCGGAGAGATCGCCTTCGGCCCCGCCGTCCGCGAACCCGACGGCACCCTCCGCCAGTACGGCACCGTCGCCCCCAAAGGCGCCGTCATCCGCGCCCGCCGCTACCGCACCGGCGGCGGCCGCGCCGGCAACGTCGCCCGCGGCACCGTACAAGTACTGCGCACCTCCATCCCCTACGTCTCCGAGGTCAACAACCGCGAAGCCGCCCGCGGCGGCGTCGACGGCGAAACCGTAGAAGAGGCCAAACTCCGCGCACCCATCACCCTGCGCGCCCAAGAACGCGCCGTCACCCTGCGCGACTACGAAGAACTCGCCCGCCGCGCCGCCCCCGAGACCGCCCGCATCACCTGCCTCGAAGGCAAAGAAGGCGAACACGGCTCCTACGCCGTCCGCGTCCTCGTCGTCCCCCAGGCCGTCCCCGACCCCGGCGGCCGACTCCGCTTCGAACAACTCGTCCCCGGCGACGCCCTCCTCGACCGCATCACCCGCCACCTCGACGAACGCCGCCTCATCGGCACCCGCCTCGCCGTCGGCCCGCCCTACTACCAGGGCGTCACCGTCGTCGCCACCGTCCACGCCTTCCGCGGCGTCGACACCGACCGCGTACGCCGCCAGGTCCACGACGCCCTCTACCGCCACCTCGACCCCCTCACCGGCGGCACCGACGGCAAAGGCTGGCCCTTCGGCCGCCCCGTACAGACCGGCGAAGTCTTCGCCGTCCTCCAACGCGTCCCCGGCGTCGAACTCGTCGACGAAGTCGTCCTCCACCCCGCCGACCCCCTCACCGGCAAACGCGGCGACCCCACCGACCGCATCGACCTCGAACCGCCCTCCCTCGTCTTCTCCTTCGACCACCGCGTCCGAGTGATCGGAGACGGCGCGTGACGGCCACCACCCACCGGGGCTCCATCGACGGACTCGGCTCCTCCCTCCCCATCGGCAGCATGCTCCCCGCCGTCTTCGCCGACGACGACCTCGCCCAACGCTTCGTCGGCGGACTCGACGACGTCATCGCCCCGATCCTCAACGTCCTCGACTGCCTCGACACCTACTTCGACCCCGCCCTCACCCCCCTCGACTTCGCCCAGTGGCTCGGCACCTGGATCGGCGCCGAGACCGACGGCACCGAGCCCGAGGACCGACTGCGCACCGCCGTCGCCGCCGCCGCCCGCCTGCACCGCGTCCGCGGCACCCGACGCGGCCTCTCCGAAGCCGTCCACCTCGCCTTCGGCGTCGAACCCGAGATCACCGAAAGCGGCGGCGCCGACTGGAACGCCCGCCCCCTCGGCCCCTTCCCCGGCACACCGCGCCCCCACCTCCACGTCACCCTCCGGCTGCCGAACCCCAGCCACGCCGACACCCACCGCCTCGACACCCTCGTCGCCGCCGCCCGCCCCGCCCACATGCCCTACACCGTCAAGGTGACCGCCTCCGAAAGGACCCCGGAGAGATGACCACGCAGAACTGCGCCGAGTGCGGCACCCGCGCGGAACCGGGCCAGTCGTTCTGCGACGCCTGCGGCTCCGTACTGAGCTGGGACACCACCCGCCCCCGCCCGGCCACCACGACGGCCACCACCGCCACCGGCACCCCCGCCCCGGCCGCCACCGTCGTGGCCCCCGGCCCCGACACCGCGGACACCCCCGCCATGCCCCACCAGCGAACCGGCGACGACACCCCACCCACACCCC
>NZ_BAABIG010000085.1:0-1113 GCF_039542605.1 Streptomyces ziwulingensis | reverse complement strand
GCTGCTGGAGACGGCGTGGGAGACCTTCGAACACGCCGGTATCGATCCGACGACCCTGCGCGCCACACCCACCGGTGTCTTCGTCGGGGCCACCGGCCAGGACTACGGCCCCCGCATGCACCACGCGCCGAAGGACGTCGAGGGCCTGATGCTGACCGGCGGGACCGCCAGCGTCATGTCGGGGCGGATCGCTTACCACCTCGGACTGGCCGGCCCTGCCGTCACGCTCGATACCGCGTGCTCGTCGTCGCTGGTGGCGCTGCACCTCGCCGCGCAGTCGCTGCGGTCCGGCGACTGCACCATGGCACTCGTCGGCGGCGTGATGGTGATGTCCACGCCCGGCACGTTCGTGGAGTTCAGCCGGCAACGCGGGCTGTCCGCCGACGGCCGGTGCAGCTCTTTCGGGGCGGAAGCGGACGGCACCGGATGGGGCGAGGGCGTGGGCATGCTGCTCGTCGAGCGGCTGTCGGACGCGCGGCGCAACGGGCACGGGGTGCTGGCCGTCGTGCGGGGCTCCGCCGTGAACCAGGACGGCGCCAGCAACGGCCTGACCGCACCCAACGGGCCCGCACAGCGGCGGGTCATCCGTCAGGCGCTGGCGAACTCCGGGCTGACGGCCGCCGACGTGGACGCGGTCGAAGGGCACGGCACGGGCACGAGGCTCGGCGACCCGATCGAGGCCGAGGCGCTGCTGGCGACGTACGGGCAGGGCCGGGACGAGGACCGCCCGCTGTGGCTGGGCTCGGTGAAGTCGAACCTCGCCCACACGCAGCACGCCGCGGGTGTCGCGGGCGTGATCAAGATGGTGCTGGCGATGCGGAAAGGTGTCCTGCCGCGCACCCTGCACGCCGATGAGCCGTCACCGCACGTGGACTGGTCGTCGGGCGCGGTGGAACTGCTGCGCGAGGCGCGGGAATGGCCGGCGTCCGACCGTCCGCGCCGGGCCGCTGTCTCCNCGGCATCGATGTCGCTCCGGCGGTGGTGCCGTGGGTGGTGTCGGGGCGGACGCCCGAGGCCCTCCGGGACCAGGCGGAACGGCTCCGCGTCCTCACGGCCGGCAGTGACGCGAGTGCCGTCGATGTCGGCTGGTCGCTGGCGTCGTCGCGGTCGGTG
>NZ_BAABIG010000084.1:0-185148 GCF_039542605.1 Streptomyces ziwulingensis | reverse complement strand
TGTTCTGCCACGTCTATGGCCGGGCGAAGACGGCGTCGCGGTTCATCCCGGGCCGGCCCTACTCCTTCGTCGTCGCGCTGGAGCCGGGCGCCACGTCCTGGACCGTGATCCTGGACGCGGTCCGGCTCGGCCCTGTCGACGACGCGACCGCCGTCACCGCCGCACAGCTGCGGGGAGTGGTCGAGCGGCTCGTCACCGCGGGGCAGTGGCAGACCGGGGACCCGCACATCGTGATCGTCAGCGATGCCGGCTACGACGTCACCCGCCTGGCCTGGGTCCTGCGTGACCTGCCGGTCGAGCTGGTCGGCCGGGTCCGCTCCGACCGGGTCATGCGCCTGCCGAAACCACCCCGCCGGCCGGGGACGAACGGCCGGCCGCCCAAGCACGGCCCGGAGTTCCGCTTCACCAAGCCGGAGACCTGGCCCGAGCCCGCGATCACCACCGTCACCGACACCACCAACTACGGCAAGGCCGAAACCCGGGCATGGGACCGGGTCCATCCCCGGCTCACCCACCGCTCCTTATGGCTCGACCACGACGGCGAACTGCCGCTGGTCGAGGGCACGTTGATCCGGCTGAAGGTCGAGCACCTGCCGAAAGAACGGGACGCTCCGCCGGTGTGGTTGTGGTCCTCCAAGACCGGTGCCGCCCCGGACGACGTGGACCGTTTCTGGCAGGCGTTTCTCCGCCGCTTCGATCTGGAGCACACCTTCCGCTTCGCGAAGCAGACCCTGGGCTGGACCACCCCGAAACTCCGTACTCCCGAGGCGGCGGACCGCTGGACCTGGATCCTGATCGTCGCTCACACCCAGCTCCGGCTCGCCCGTCCCCTCGCCGAAGACCTCCGCCGGCCCTGGGAGAAGCCCACCACCCCCGACCGGCTCACCCCCGCCCGGGTCCGCCGGGGATTCAGGAACATCCGCGCCCACCTCGCCTGCCCGGCCCGCGTTCCCAAACCCCGCGGCGCCGGCCCCGGAAGACCGCCCGGCGCCAAAAACAGACACCGGGCACCCCGCTACGACGTCGGCAAGACCGTCAAACGTCCCGAAAGCCTCAAGGCCATCGGCAAGCCCGGAAGGTCCTGGTAGATAAAGAACAAGCTCAGGTACGTTGTCAAACTCACCCGCCGGGTGATACTGACGCCGATACGCCGACGTCATCACCGTTCTGAGGTGCCCCGGCGCGGCTACGTGTCCGCAGTGCGCGAGCCTTCGGAGGCGGGCGGCTCGGGCCGACTCGGCAGCCGGTGGCCGTCCGCTGCCGGCCCGAGGTTGAGGGCCTGGTCCAGGCCGAGCCGCCCACCATGCGCTTCCGTCTCTGCCACCGGCCCGTCCGTCTCGCCGACCAGGCCCGCTGCCGATGGCTGGGCATCGACGCGACATGGCCCCGGGCAGAAGCGCTCACCCCCCTACCGACAGCGGCTCACCGCCCGCCCGGCCGTCACGCGACGGCCGGGGGCCTTCCCGGAAAAGACCAGAAAAGGGAAGGTCGGCAGCACTTCGGGCACGTAGATTCCAGCGCCTCGCGCCGACCCACCTCAACGACCCGGGACATTACGGGCGAAACGGTCGACCCGGCCAGCAGCCAAACCTCACTGGCGAATTATTGAACCCTTCAGCGCCGTCTTCGTTGTAGCACGCGGGTGATGTCCACCAGGGGCCGGGCGCCTCCTGTCGGTCACTGACGCGAATCAGGCATCCGAAATGGAGCAAACATGCCAAGAATAAGTGACGCCGAAAAGGCAGAGGTACTGAGAGAATTCTTTGCTAGCGGGCAAAGCCAGCGACAATTCGCCCAAGCCAGGAGGGCGTGGCTGAAAGTTACAACCCTCAATGACTGGATAACAAAATCAGCTCAATACGGTGTGGTCCCCCCGCCGTCGCGTGATCGTAATGCCGAAATCAAGAGGACCATCGAAGGATGGCTGAACGACCCGGAAAAGCGACTGGTAAGCGAATACTGCGCCCAGCAGCCCAAGCCAATTCCGCTTACAACAATGCACGACTGGCTCAAAAATTCAAGCAAATATGGCGTAGCTCAGGAAAAGGTGAAGGCATGCACAGCCGAACGCAAGAACCTGCGCACTGGTTACTGGGATGCCGACACAAAGAAAGCGCTTGTAATTGGATACTTGAAGAATAAAGAGACAGTGTCAGAATACACGCGAAGGGACGACGTCAACGTCCCTCGGAAAACATTCGAACACTGGCTGAAGCATGCCAGCGAGCTCGGACTGAATCAGGATGTAGTAGATCTCGCCGTGAAGAACAGGGCGGATGCACATCGACTCGGGGCCAAACATCTCCTGAACGTTCTGCATGATGATCAATCTGTCGGGGAGTCGTCCCAGTCTGCTGCTCTGCCCGGTGATTACGATGCATCGTGGGTCGACCCGGCCATGCCGAGTTCTACGGCGGAGGTAACGCCCAGTCAGTCGAATCCATCCTACTTCCCGGCACAGCCCGTCTATGACGGCGGCCTGACACGAGGGGCTGAATCATCGCAGGCACAGTACCCGGCGGGATATGCCACCATGCCCGCCGCCAATTACTCGTACACCGACCCTTATTTCCCACAGATGCAGGAGTCACAGGCGCACCAGGAGCCGTCTTACAGCCAGGCAGTCCCGTACGGCTCATCCCAAAGCTTCGTCCGGTCCCCCGCACAAATGTCGAATGTCGCCTTCAGCACTTGGGACACCTCACAAATGAGGGCCAGTCTGCCACCGGTAACTGATCCCTATTACAGCAGCAGCGGTCCGCAGGACAATCCTTACGCAGCGTATACCGGCGTTCCAGGCACCCAAGCGCCACGAGGCGAAACCAGGCGTCGCGAGGCCTCTTCCAGTGAAGATTCGGCTGCGCACAAGAAAGAACCAAAGACTACTGCGCACAAGACTAAACGGGGACGTCACTGATAACACTGGGGATGCGGCCACCACTTCGGGAGGTGACTTCGGGAGGTAGATGTGGACGAGGTGGCGCATCGTCGAGGGCATGGAGCCGGCGCTACGACCCGTCGGCCACGGTCAATTCGATAGGCAGGTTCAGCGTCGTCTCTGCGGTTCTTCTGAGGGGGAGTTTCTCGTCCGGGCTCCGTCGGGAGACCGTTGTCGCCCGAAGGTCGAACACTGCCGCTGGACCACCTCCCGCCATGGTGACGCTGCCGCCTGAGCGGTGCCGGAATCATCTTGCGTTCGGGAGTGATGCCCCAACGGTGGACCGGGGAGCGCGGCGGCGTGAGTACACGTACTCAGCGGGCGCTGGGGTTCGACGACCTCTCGGTCCGCTTGACCTCTGTGATGAAGGCCATGAAGGCCGAGGTGGGGAAGGTGAGCACCGCGCGGCTCGGGAGCTTCGAATCGCGTACGCCGATCTGGGTGATGGAGTTCGCGATCTCGACGCAGTCGTTTCCGTCGTCAGGACCCGAATGGGAAGACTTCCGCCACACCATCGAGGACGGCGAGCCGTCGTTCGCCGGGGGCGGTCTCGGACTGGTTGGGCATGGGGTGACGGTATCGGTGGGGGGTGACAATTCCTTAAGCGGTCCAGGACGCGGTTCAGGACGCGGTTCGGGGGCGAGGCTCTCGGTGACTCGGTGCCGTTCGGGGTGTGGACGGTGGAGACGGGGGAGTTCCGGCGGTACGGCAGGGAGGGTCGGGTGTGGTGTCTCGGGACCTTGGTTGCACGAAGTCCTCGAAGGTGAGCTGCCGCGGGATGCCCGCGAGTGGTTCGGGCGGCTGGTCGAAGACGATCCGGTAGTCGCTCCCGGCGGTCCGGCTGATGGGCAGTCGGCCGCGGTGACGGCCTTCTCATCGTCCAGGGCCTCGGTGCGGGCGAGCCGGGAGTGGTCGTCGAGCGCCGAATGCAGGTATGTGTATCCGACCTTGCCGGTGCCGGGACCGGTGCGTGGGGAAGCGCGGGCGGACTCGGTGCCGACGCCGTGCAGCCGCTGTAGGTCGGCGGCGAGCCGGGCCGGCCCGTGCTGGGTCTGCCGCCGCGGCGCCTCCACCAGGTCGGCGATGTCCTCGGGGGTACGGACGGGGGCTGGTAGCGGGGCGGGAGGAGTGGTCGGGCAGTCCGTTCTCGCCGTGCGCCCGCCAGCGGGTGTACCACTTGGCCAGGCAGCGGCGGGAGATCCCGGCTTCCGCAGCGACGTGCGCGATCGGACGTCCGGCGTCGATCCGCAGGCACAAGCGCAGGCGTCCTTCGGGGGTCAGCGGTGCGTTCCCGTGCCCCCTGCTGGTGGCGCTCCTGGACTCGGCGGCCGCGTTCACCGGGAGCCCCGGCATCACAGGGCTCACACGTGAGTGGCTGTGCGTGGCGTCAGCGTGCGAACTTTTCGATAGCCGCCGGGGTGACGGGGGTGAAGAAGTTGACGAGGTTGCCGTCGGGGTCGCGGAACAGCAGCGACCGGTTGCCCCAGGGCATCGTGGTGGGCTCGTTGACGAAGTCGGTGACGAAGCCGGTCAGGTTCTGGTGAACGCGGTCCACGTCGTCGACGAGGAACTCAGTGATCACGCTGTGGTTGTCCGCCGGGCGGGCAGAGCCTGGGGCGAACAGCGGGACGGTGCGGGTGCCGGCGATCGCGAGGGTTGCGCCCGGGGTCTTGAGTTCGGCGAAGTCCTCGGTGGCCCACGTCGCCCGCACTCCTGTGGCTCGCTCGTAGAACTCGACGAGGCGCGCTACGTCGCTGGTGATGATGCGGATCGAGACGAAGTCCATGGGGGTCTCCTTGGCTGTGCTGGAGGCGTGCACGTCGCAGGCTAGGAGAAATAGTGGACAGAATCGGTCCTGTATTCGCGTTAGGTTGTGCACATGCCTCGACCCACTGGCCGCGTGCTGACACTCCTTGAGCTGCTGCAGTCGGGCGGCACCCGGACGGTGGCCGAACTCGCCGGCCGGCTCGGCGTCGAAGGACGCACCGTGCGGCGGTATGTGGACCATCTGATCGACCTCGACGTGCCCGTGGAATCGGTGCGTGGCCGCTACGGCGGGTACCGGCTCGCCCCCGGGTACCGCTTGCCTCCGCTCATGCTCAGCGACGACGAGGCGCTGGCCGTGCTGCTCGGCCTGGTCGCCGGCCGCCGGGCAGGGCTGACGACGACGCAGCACACGGCAAACGAGACGGCATCGGCGAAAATCCGGAGGGTGCTGCCCAAGCACATCGCCCGCCGGCTCGACACACTCCTGGAATCCCTCGCCTTCACGGAACAGCCCGGAGAGTTCGACGCCCCGGACGCCGGGGTCCTGCTCACCCTCGCCGATGCCGTGCGCCACCGCCGACCGGTCTCGATCCGCTACACCGACCGCGACGGACGGCGCAGCGAACGCACGCTGCACGCGTATGGGATCGTCGCCCATTCGGGCCGGTGGTACGTCACGGGCAAGGACGCCCGGATCGGCGGGGACCGAACCTTCCGGCTCGATCGCATCGCAGACGCGCGGACCCTGCCCGGTTCATTCGAAGCGCCGGCGGGTCCCGGTCCGACACAGCGCGTGTTGTCAGGGTTCGCCACGGCTGAGTACCGGCATGAGGTGACCTTGCGGATCCACGGGACGGTCGAGCAGATCCGCGCCCACCTTCCCGCCGGCGTCGCGAGCCTGGAGGAGCACGAGCCCGCGGCAGGCGAGGACCGGGCAACCGAGCGCTGGATGCGCGTCGAGCTGCGGGCGGAGCGGCTCGACTGGTTGCCTCCGGTACTCGCCTCACTCGACCGGCCGTTCGTCATCGAGCGCCCCGATGAACTGCGCGACCTCGTCATCGAGCTCGCCGATCGCTACGCGTCCTACGCCCGCCGAGCCTGACAGCGAGGAACCAATGTGTGTGCGGCGCAGACATGTGATGGTGGCGGCCGGGGTCGCGGTCCTGGGCTGGGGCGAGTGGGTGAACCGGCGCTGGTCGCGGACCCTCGTGGGGGACCGCGGGGGCGGGACGGAGGCGGTGGTCGTGCTGGGGTACCGGAATCCGCAGGCCACGGCGAACGTCGTGAACCGCTGGCGGGTCCGTGTCGGTCTTCGCTCCCTCACCGTGGACGGTGCGGAGGGTGGTCGTCTGATCTTCAGCGGCGGTGCGGTCGGCAGTGGCGTCGCGGAGGCCCGGGTGATGGCCGCATACGCCCGGTCGGTGCTCAAGTTCGACGGACCGTTGTTCCTTGAGGACCGGAGCCGGACGACCTGGGAGAACATCACGAACGTCATCCCCCTGCTGGAGGACGCCGACCGCATCAAGATCGCCTCCCAGCCGGCCCACGCGCTGAAGGCCCGCGCGTACCTGCGGCGGCAGCGGCCCGACCTCGCGGCGCGGCTCGTACGGGCGGAGGACTACCGCTTTGGTGAGTGGACGGTCGTCAAGCCGCTGCTGGGGCTGTACGGCCTGAGGACACTGCGTGTGCTCAGGACCGACGAGCGAGAGCCGCGGCCGTAGCCGGGGCGTGCCGGTCGGGGTGTTCAGGCGGCCGGACCCGCTTCCCGTGCGCTCAGCGTGTGGGCGAGTCGATCCCGACGCGGTCGTTGCTGTCTCCCTCGCCCGAGTAGGAGGACTTGCGCCAGTTTTGCATGAGATGCCTCATAGCTCCTTCTTGAGTCGACGGATGAAGTCACGCGAACGATTCGGTTCGAGCGATACTTGTTCTACCTTATGAAAACGGGTCCGGTAAGCACCAAGCTGAGCCTCGGAGTCGATCAGTAGCGCACCATGAGGCGCGTCACGCGCAACTGTGTCGAGCTTGGACACAGCCCCACCGACGTAGGTCATCGTGCTTGAGGCTCTGCCGAAGCCATCCTGGTCGAAGGGAATGACACGCAAAGTGACGCGTTCCGCTTCGGATGCCTCCAGAAGACTCGCTAGTTGCATTCGCATGGCGGCACGGTCGCCGACCCTGATGCGGAGAGCCGATTCGTGGATCACGACTTCGTGAGGGAAGTCGGCTTTACTCTGCCGCGTCAGCCGGTGGCGGACACGCACATCCATCTCGTCATCAGTGAGTTCCGGAATCCTGGATGCGAAGACGGATCGGGCATAGCCCTCGGTCTGCAGAAGTCCCGGCACGTAGAGGACAGCTACATCCCGCTGGAAGGCTGCATGGTGATCCAGCTCGGCCAGATCCAGGAACGACGTGGGCAGCAGCCCCCGGTACTCCTCCCACCAGCCACGCGTCCGGTCGGTCGCCATCGCGACGAGGGCGTCGATGAACTCGTCGTCCACGCATGCGTAATGGGACGCAAGGCGTCGTAGGCGCTGCTCACTCACTCCCGACGCCGCCGCCCGCGCCCCCTCGCGCTGGTAGCGCGAGCCGTGACCGTAAGCCGGCGCACCCTGCATCTGAACCTCACCTTGCACGGTCCCGGGGGAGAGGCGGCTGTGGGGCCGAGGTGCACGCGGCTTCCTGGGCCGCCATCACCTCATCGCCGTGCTCGAAGGCCCATGCGCCGAAGGCGTCGATGGGTGCCAACAACGTCCGTCCCAGGGGCGTGAGTTCGTACTCGACCCGGGAGGGTGCGTCGGAGGGCGCCTGTCGGTCGACCAGTCCGTTGAACCTCAGCCGCCGCAGCGTCTCGGTGAGGACCTTGGAGCTGATGCCCCCGATCCGCTCCCGTAGTTCGACCGGGCGTCTGGGGCCGTCGCGCAGTGCCCAGAGCACCACGGCGTTCCAGGTGTGGGAGAGCAGGTCGAAGGCGAGGCGGGCGCGGCAGTCGGCGAGGAAGGGGTCGGTCGTCACGTACCAAATGGTGCCCGACCCGCCTTCTAGCGTCGGTGTGAACGGTCGAACGATCGAAGCGGGCGGCATGGAGAGGGAGAGGGGACGTGTGATGAGAATCGGCGTGCTGGGGACGGGCAACATGGCGGACGCGCTCGCCACCCACTGGGTGCGGGCCGGACACGAGGTGATCATCGGAGGG
This sequence comes from Streptomyces ziwulingensis, assembly GCF_039542605.1. Lineage (NCBI taxonomy): Bacteria > Bacillati > Actinomycetota > Actinomycetes > Kitasatosporales > Streptomycetaceae > Streptomyces > Streptomyces ziwulingensis. The sequence goes on along the minus strand of NZ_BAABIG010000084.1, from coordinate 177,247 downwards.
CGGGACGCGGCTGCGGCGGAGCGGCTCGCGGCGCGTATCGGAGGGGGCGCCCGGTCTGCCGGTCTGCGCGTGGCGGCCGAGTCCGGCCGGGAAGTGGTCTTGGCCGCGCTGCCGTTCGGGGCGGGGGCCGGCGTCGTACGGGACCTGCGCGCGGCCCTGGCGGGGAAGGCGCTGCTCGACTGTTCCAACCCGGTCGGGCCGGGTTTCCGGCTACTGACGGAAGGAGGCCCCTCGGCCGCGCAGCGGCTCGCCGCGGCGGCACCGGAAGCCCACGTGGTCAAGGCGTTCAACCTCTGCCACGAGGACGTGTGGCGCATGCGGCCGCCCGTCTTCGACGGACGGCCGCTGGCCGTACCTGTCTGCGGGGACGATGAGACGGCCCTCGCGCACGTACGTGAACTGGTGCGGGACGTGGGAGGCGAACCCGTGGCCGGGGGCGGTCTGGAACGGGCCGGGCTGCTCGAAGCGACCGCCGCGCTGTTCATCTCGCTGTGGGTGGGCGAGGGGGCGGACGCGCAGGCGATCGCACCTCCGCTGGCTTACGCGGCCGGGCCCAGCCACCAGGAAGGGACCGGTCTCCTGACCGAAGGGCCGAGACGGGTGCGGCGGCCGAGGCCGGGGGCGTAGTAGCGCGCCTCCGGCGCAGACATCCGCAACCGTCCCACTCCTGCGCGCGGCGTTCGCCCGGTCGGTGCCGAACCAGCCGGGCGGGATACGCCACACGCCCTCCATGCCTCCCGGGTGGTGCTACTTCCTGCGCGCCTTGCTCACCAGGAAAGCCGCCCCGACGATGACGACCAGGGCGATGTCGATGATCAGGAAGGGCGGAGTGCCCTCCCCAGCGCCCTTGGCCGACCCAGGTCACGATCAGATATCGGCACCCCCCACCCCCTTGCCAGCCCCCCATGTAATCGATTCCAATCCTCCATGCAGGTCGATGTAATCGATTCCACGAGGAGGTGGAGGCGATGGCTGGCATCAAGGATGTCGCCGCCGAGGCGGGCGTCTCCGTCGCCACGGTGTCGCGGGTCCTCAACGGCCACCCGTCCGTCAGCGCGGACGCCCGCACCCGGGTGCTGGCCGCCGTGCAGGCGCTGGGCTACCGGCCCAACGCCGTCGCCCGGTCGCTGCGCACCGACCAGACCCGCACCCTCGGCCTGGTCATCAGCGACGTGATGAACCCGTACTTCACCGAGCTGGCCCGCTCCGTCGAGGAGGAGGCCCGCGCGCTCGGCTACAGCGTCATCATCGGCAACGCCGACGAGCGGCCCGATCTCCAGGACCACCACGTCACGACGTTGCTGGACCGCCGTATAGACGGGCTGCTGGTCTCCCCCACCGACGGCGGCTCGCCCCGGATGCTGGAGGCCGCGCGGGCCGGGACGCCGATGGTGTTCGTGGACCGGTGGATCCCGGGGGTCGACGTCCCCGTCGTCCGGTCGGACGGCGCCGCGGCCGTACGGGACCTGGTGGCACACCTGCACGGGCTCGGGCACCGGCGGCTCGCGATCATCGCGGGGCCGGCCGCCACCACGACCGGGCGGGAACGCGTGGACGCCTTCCGCGAGGCGCTGACCGGACACGGTCTCGCACTCCCCGACGCCTACATCGGCCAGGGCGACTTCCAGGCCGCCAGCGGGCGCCGGGTCACCGAGGGCTTCCTGGACCTGCCCGAACCGCCCGAGGTCGTCTTCGCCGCCGACAACCTGATGGCGCTCGGCGCGCTGGACGCCGTACGGGCGCGCGGGCTGCGGATTCCCGAGGACATCGCGCTCGCGGCGTTCGACGACATCCCCTGGTTCACGCACACCGATCCGCCGGTCACCGCGATCGCCCAGCCCACCGGTGATCTCGGGCGGGCCGCGGTCCGCGCGCTGGTCGACCGGATCGGGGGGCGGCCCGGCGAGTCCGTGACGCTCCCCGCCCGGCTCGTGGTGCGCCGCTCGTGCGGCGAACCCCCGGCGGCCGCGGCACCCCGGCCCCCCGTGAACCAGTCCCCCAAGGACCAGTCCCCCGTGAACCAGTCCCCCAAGGACCAGTCCCCCGTACAAAGGAGTACGTCGTGAGCGACGACCCGGACGAGTTGCTGCGCATCGAGGGCATCCGCAAGACCTTTCCCGGCGTGGTCGCGCTCGACAGTGTCGACTTCGACCTGCGCCGCGGTGAGGTGCATGTGCTGCTCGGTGAGAACGGCGCCGGCAAGAGCACCCTCATCAAGATGCTCTCCGGCGCCTACACCCCCGACGCCGGACGGATTCTGGCCGGTGGCGAGGAGGTGCGCATCCATGGTGCGCAGGACTCCGAGCGGCTCGGGATCGCCACCATCTACCAGGAGTTCAACCTGGTTCCCGAGCTGACGGTCGCCGAGAACATCTTCCTGGGGCGCCAGCCGCGCCGCCTGGGGATGATCGACCGGAAGCAGATGGAGGCCGACGCCGCCGTCCTGCTGAAGCGGGTGGGTGTCAGCGTGTCGCCCCGCACCCGCGTGCGGGAACTGGGCATCGCCCGGCTCCAGATGGTGGAGATCGCCAAGGCGCTCAGCCTGGACGCGCGCGTGCTCATCATGGACGAGCCGACCGCCGTGCTCACCTCCGAGGAGGTGGCGAAGCTCTTCGCCATCGTGCGCAGGCTGCGCGAGGACGGCGTGGGGATCGTCTTCATCACCCACCACCTGGAGGAGATCGCCGCGCTCGGTGACCGGGTCACGGTGATCCGGGACGGGCGGAGCGTCGGGCAGGTGCCCGCCTCCACGCCCGAGGACGAGCTGGTACGGCTCATGGTGGGACGGTCGATCGAACAGCAGTACCCGCGCGAGCGGCCCGAGACCGGTCGGGCCGCGCAGGCCCTGCTGAAGGTCGACGGGCTGACGCGTGACGGTGTGTTCCACGACGTGAGTTTCGAGGTGCGGGCCGGAGAGGTCGTCGGCATCGCGGGGCTCGTGGGGGCCGGGCGGACCGAGGTGGTACGGGCCGTGTTCGGCGCCGACCCCTACGACGCGGGGTCCGTGGAGGTCGGCGGCGCCAGGCTGCGCGGCGGCGACGTGAACGCCGCGATGGCGGCCGGGATCGGGCTGGTGCCCGAGGACCGCAAGGGCCAGGGGCTCGTGCTCGACGCCTCCGTCGAGGAGAACCTCGGGCTGGTCACGCTGCGGTCGACCGCCCGCGCGGGCCTGGTCGACCTCAAGGGGCAGCACGAGTCGGCGGCCCGGATCGCCGGGCAGCTCGGCGTGCGGATGGCCGGTCTCGGCCAGCATGTGCGCACGCTCTCCGGCGGCAACCAGCAGAAGGTCGTCATCGGCAAGTGGCTGCTCGCCCACACCAAGGTGCTCATCCTCGACGAGCCGACGCGCGGTATCGACGTCGGCGCGAAGGTCGAGATCTACCAGCTCGTCAACGAGCTGACCGCGCAGGGCGCCGCCGTCCTGATGATCTCCAGCGATCTGCCCGAGGTGCTCGGCATGAGCGACCGGGTGCTGGTGATGGCCCAGGGCCGGATCGCGGGCGAACTCCCCGCCGACCAGGCCACCCAGGACGCCGTGATGGCACTCGCCGTCAGTACCCCCACCACCGGAACGGAGGCCCCCCGTGGCCACTGACTCGCTCAAGAGCAAGCCGGGCGCGCAGGGCGCCTCGGGCGGCCTGCGCCGCCTGCTCCTCGACAACGGCGCGCTGACCGCGCTGATCGTCCTCGTCATCGCCATGTCGGCGCTGTCCGGCGACTTCCTGACCGCCGACAACCTGCTCAACGTCGGCGTCCAGGCGGCCGTGACCGCCATCCTCGCCTTCGGTGTCACCTTCGTCATCGTCTCGGCCGGCATCGACCTGTCGGTCGGCTCGGTCGCCGCGCTGTCGGCCACCGTGCTGGCCTGGACCGCCGCCGAGGGCGGGGTGCCGGTCCCGATAGCGGTACTCCTCGCCGTCGCCACGGGCATCGCCTGCGGACTGGTGAACGGTTTCCTCATCTCGTACGGGAAGCTGCCGCCGTTCATCGCGACGCTGGCGATGCTCTCGGTCGGCCGCGGTCTGTCCCTGGTGATCTCGCAGGGTTCGCCGATCCCCTTCCCGGGCTCGGTCTCGCACCTCGGTGACACGCTCGGCGGCTGGCTGCCGGTGCCCGTCCTGGTGATGATCGCGATGGGCCTGATCACCGCGTTCGTCCTCGGGCGGACCTACATCGGCCGCTCCATGTACGCCATCGGCGGCAACGAGGAGGCCGCGCGCCTGTCCGGCCTGCGGGTCAAGCGGCAGAAGCTCGCCATCTACGCCTTCTCCGGCCTCTTCGCCGCCGCGGCGGGCATCGTCCTCGCCTCCCGGCTCTCCTCCGCACAGCCGCAGGCCGCGCAGGGTTACGAGCTGGACGCGATCGCCGCGGTCGTCATCGGCGGCGCCTCGCTGGCGGGCGGCACCGGCAAGGCGTCGGGCACGCTGATCGGCGCGCTGATCCTCGCGGTGCTGCGCAACGGCCTCAACCTGCTCTCCGTCTCGGCGTTCTGGCAGCAGGTCGTCATCGGTGTCGTCATCGCGCTGGCGGTGCTCCTGGACACGGTCCGCCGCAAGGCGGGCGCCGGTGCCCCGGCGGCGGGCGCGGGGTCGCCGGGCGGCAAGGGCAAGCAGGCGCTGACGTATCTGATCGCGGCGGTCGTCGCGGTGGCCGTGGTCGGCGCGACCTCGCTGCTGCACGGCGGATCGGACTCGGCCGCCAAGCAGAAGATCGGGCTGTCGCTGTCGACGCTGAACAACCCGTTCTTCGTGCAGATCAGGGCGGGCGCGCAGGAGCAGGCGGCGAAGTCGGGTGTGGACCTGACCGTCACCGACGCGCAGAACGACGCCTCGCAGCAGGCCAACCAGTTGCAGAACTTCACCAGCGAGGGCCTGTCCTCGATCATCGTCAACCCGGTGGACTCCGACGCGGCCGGCCCCTCGGTGCGCTCGGCCAACAAGTCCGACATCCCCGTCGTCGCCGTGGACCGCGGCGTCAACAAGGCGGAGACCTCCGCCCTGGTCGCCTCCGACAACGTCGAGGGCGGTCAGCTCGGCGCCAAGGCGCTCGCCGAGAAGCTGGGCGGCAAGGGCACGATCGTGATCCTCCAGGGCCAGGCGGGCACCTCCGCCAGCCGGGAGCGGGGCGCCGGCTTCGCCGAGGGACTGAAGGACTACCCGGGCATCAAGGTGGTCGCCAAGCAGCCCGCGGACTTCGACCGCACCAAGGGCCTGGACGTGATGACCAACCTGTACCAGGCGCACCCCGACATCAAGGGGGTCTTCGCGGAGAACGACGAGATGGCGCTCGGCGCGATCAAGGCGCTGGGCTCCAAGGCCGGGAAGTCCGTCCAGGTCGTCGGCTTCGACGGCACGCCGGACGGGCTGAAGGCGGTCCAGGACGGCACGCTGTTCGCGTCGGTGGCGCAGCAGCCGAAGGAACTGGGCAGGATCGCGGTGCGCAACGCGCTGCGGGCGGCCGAGGGCAAGAAGACGGAGACGACGGTGAAGGTGCCGGTGAAGGTGGTCACGGAGGCGAACGTGGCCGGCTTCGACGGCTGAGCGGCACCAGTGACCCGGTAACACCATTGACTGCGGCGGTACGAGCGCTTCGAGCGGGGAGACAATCTATGTACGACTACGACCTTCTGGTCGTGGGGTCGGCCAACGCCGATCTGGTGATCGGTGTGGAGCGGCGGCCCGGCGCCGGGGAGACGGTGCTCGGCTCCGACCTGGCCGTCCACCCGGGCGGCAAGGGCGCCAACCAGGCCGTGGCCGCCGCCCGGCTCGGCGCCCGCACCGCCCTGCTGGCCCGGGTCGGCGACGACGACCACGGCCGGCTGCTGCTGGACTCGCAGCGGGCCGCCGGCGTCGACACCGCGGGGGTGCTGGCGGGCGGGGCGCCGACCGGGGTCGCGCTGATCACCGTGGACCCGTCCGGCGACAACAGCATCGTCGTCTCGCCGGGCGCCAACGGCCGGCTCACCCCGGCCGACGTCCGCGCCGCCACCGGCCTCGTCCACGCCTCCGAGGTGGTCTCGGCCCAGTTGGAGATCCCGCTGGAGACGGTGGTGGAGGTGGTGCGGACCCTGGCACCGGGCAGCCGGTTCGTCCTCAACCCCTCGCCGCCGCGCGAACTGCCGCGCGAGGTGCTGGACGCCTGCGACCCGCTGATCGTCAACGAGCACGAGGCGAAGGTGATCCTGGGGACGTCCGAGGCGGGCGAGGGGCCCGAGGACTGGGCGCGGCGCCTGCTGGCCGAGGGGCCGCGTTCGGTGGTGGTGACGCTGGGCGCCGAGGGCGCGCTGGTCGCCTCGGCGCAGGGCGTCGCGCGGGTGCCGTCCGTGCGGGTGGACGCGGTGGACACCACCGGCGCGGGCGACGCGTTCACGGCGGCGCTGGCCTGGCGGCTCGGTACGGGGGCGACGCTGGCCGAGGCGGCGGCGTACGCGGCCCGGGTCGGGGCGGCGGCGGTCACGAAGGCGGGGGCGCAGGAGTCGTACCCCACCGCGCGGGAGGTCGAGGCGCTGTGAAGAGGACCGGGATACTCAACCGGCACCTGGCTGGTGAACTGGCGCGCCTCGGGCACGGCGACGGGGTGCTGGTGTGCGACGCCGGCATGCCGATCCCGGACGGTCCGCGCGTGGTGGACCTGGCGTTCCGTGCCGGGGTGCCGTCGTTCGCGGAGGTGCTGGACGGGCTGCTGGCGGAGCTGGTGGTGGAGGGCGCCACGGCGGCGCGCGAGGTGCGGGAGGCCAACGCGCAGGCGTGGGCGCTGCTCGACGGGCGACTGCCCGCCCTGGAACTGGTCACCCACGAGCGGCTCAAGGAGCTGTCGGCGGGAGCGCGGCTGGTGGTGCGCACCGGGGAGGCCCGGCCGTACGCCAATGTGCTGCTGCGCTGCGGCGTCTTCTTCTGACCCACGCCCGGCAAACACGTCGGCCGACACTTCGGCCAACGCGTCGGCCAACACTTCGGGGGCCCGGTTCACCGACCGGGCCCCCTCGCGTTTCCCCTCCATCGGAGCCCCGCGATCCCCCCAGATCTCCCCCCTGCGGGGGTTCCGATGCCCAGTACGACCCGCAAGGCGGCGAGAGGGTTGCACGACTTCCGCGAAATCTTTTCCGCGTCGCCGCGGAGCCCTTCGGGGCGTCGCTACAGGGCGTGCGCCACGAACCGTCGAGCCGTCTCGGCCAGTACCTCCCGCCCGTCGCGGGCCCACAGGGTCTCGTTGAAGAGTTCGACCTCGATGGGGCCGGTGTAGCCGGCCGCCTCGACGTGGCGCTTCCACTCGCGCAGGTCGATCGCGCCGTCGCCGAGCTGACCGCGGCCGTTGAGGACGCCCTCGGGCAGCGGGGTCGTCCAGTCGGCGAGCTGGAAGGAGTGGATACGGCCGCCCGCGCCGGCCCGCGCGATCTCCGCGGGCGCCCGGTCGTCCCACCAGAGGTGGTACGTGTCGACCGTGACGCCGACCTGGTGGGCGGGGAAGCGTTCGGCGAGGTCGAGGGCCTGGGTGAGGGTGGAGACCACGCAGCGGTCGGCGGCGTACATGGGGTGCAGCGCCTCGATGGCCAGGCGGACGCCGTGCGCCTCGGCGTAGGGGGCGAGTTCGGTGAGGGCGTCGGCGATGCGTTCGCGGGCGCCGGGCAGGTCCTTGTCGCCCGCGGCCAGGCCGCCGGAGACCAGGACGAGGGTGTCGGTGCCGAGGGTGGCGGCCTCGTCGACGGCGCGGCGGTTGTCGGCCAGGGCCGCCGCCCGCGCCGCCGGGGCGGTCGCGGTGAGGAAGCCGCCCCGGCAGAGCGTGGTGACGGTCAGCCCGGCGTCGCGGACCAGCTTCGCCGTCGCCTCGACGCCGTAGGACTGGACCGGCCGGCGCCACAGGCCGACGTGGCCGACACCCAGCTCACGGCAGGCGGCGGTGAGTTCGGGCAGCGAGAGCTGCTTGACCGTCATCTGGTTGATGCTGAAACGGCTCAGGTCGGGGGGTTGGCTCACTGGTCCACTCCGTACAGGGACAGCAGGGTCCTCATCCGCTCCTCGGCCCGAGCGGGGTCCGGGAACAGGCCGAGGGTATCGGCGAGTTGGTAGGCGCGGGCGAGGTGGGGCAGGGAACGGGCCGACTGGAGGCCGCCGACCATCGTGAAGTGGCTCTGGTGACCGGCCAGCCAGGCGAGGAGGACCACCCCTGTCTTGTAGAAGCGGGTGGGGGCCTGGAAGAGGTGGCGGGAGAGTGCGACGGTGGGGTCGAGGAGGGCCCGGAAGCCCTGGGTGTCCCCGGTGTCCAGGACCCGGACCGCCTCGGCGGCCAGCGGGCCGAGCGGGTCGAAGATGCCGAGCAGGGCGTGGCTGAAGCCCTGCGCGTCGCCCGCGATCAGCTCGGGGTAGTGGAAGTCGTCGCCGGTGTAGCAGCGCACGCCCTTGGGCAGGCGGCGCCGCAGGTCGACCTCCCGGCCGGCGTCCAGCAGGGAGATCTTGACGCCGTCCACCTTGTCCGGGTGGGCGGCGATGACCTCCAGGAAGGTGTCGGTCGCCCGGTCCAGGTCGGCCGAGCCCCAGTAGCCCTCCAGCGCGGGGTCGAACATCGGGCCGAGCCAGTGCAGGACCACCGGTTCGGCGGCCTGGCGGAGCAGGTGGCCGTAGACCTCCAGGTACTCCTCGGGGCTGTGCGCGCTCGCGGCCAGGGCGCGGGAGGCCATCAGGATCGCCTGGGCGCCCGCTTCCTCGACCACGGCGAGCTGCTCCTCGTAGGCCGCCCGGACCTCGGCGGGCGTACCGGCGGTGAGCTGGTCGGTGCCGACGCCGCAGGCGATCCGGCCGCCGACGGCCCTGGCCTCGGCGGCCGAGCGGCGGATCAGCTCGGCCGCGCCCGCCCAGTCCAGGCCCATGCCCCGCTGGGCGGTGTCCATCGCCTCCGCGACGCCCAGGCCGTGCGCCCACAGGTGGCGGCGGAAGGCGAGGGTGGCGTCCCAGTCGACGGCCGCCGGACCGTCGGGCGTGGTGTCGGCGTACGGATCGGCGACGACGTGCGCGGCGGAGAAGACCGTACGGGAGGTGAAAGCGCTTCCTGCGCTGCTCGCGGTGGCGGCGAGGGGCTCGGCGCGGGGCTCGTACGCGTGCAGGGTGCCGTCCGGGGCCGGCAGGCGGAGGGTCACAGCGTGATCTCCGGTACGTCCAGGCGGCGGCCCTCGGCCGAGGACCTCAGGCCGAGTTCGGCAAGCTGGACGCCGCGGGCGCCGGCCAGCAGGTCCCAGTGGTAGGGGGCGTCGGCGTAGACGTGGCGCAGGAACAGCTCCCACTGGGCCTTGAAACCGTTGTCGAACTCCCCGTTGTCCGGGACCTCCTGCCACTGGTCGCGGAAGACCTCGGTGGCCGGGATGTCCGGGTTCCAGACCGGCTTGGGGGTGGCCGAGCGGTGCTGGACACGGCAGTTGCGCAGGCCCGCGACGGCGGAGCCCTCGGTGCCGTCGACCTGGAACTCGACCAGTTCGTCGCGGTTGACGCGGACCGCCCAGGAGGAGTTGATCTGGGCGACCACGCCGCCGTCCAGTTCGAAGACGCCGTAGGCGGCGTCGTCGGCGGTGGCGGGGTAGGGCTTGCCGTTCTCGTCCCAGCGCTGCGGGACGTGGGTGGCGGTGAGCGCCTGCACGGTCCTCACCCGGCCGAACAGCTCGTGCAGCGCGTACTCCCAGTGCGGGAACATGTCGACGACGATGCCGCCGCCGTCCTCGGCCCGGTAGTTCCAGGAGGGGCGCTGGGCGTCCTGCCAGTCGCCCTCGAAGACCCAGTAGCCGAACTCGCCGCGCACGGAGAGGATCCGGCCGAAGAAGCCGCCGTCGATGAGGCGCTTGAGCTTGAGCAGGCCCGGGAGGAAGAGCTTGTCCTGGACGACGCCGTGCCGGATGCCCTTCTCCCGGGCGAGGCGGGCGAGTTCCAGGGCGCCGTCGAGGCCGGTGGCGGTGGGCTTCTCGGTGTAGAGGTGCTTGCCGGCGGCGATCGCCTTCCTGATCGCCTCCTCGCGGGCGGAGGTGACCTGGGCGTCGAAGTAGATGTCCACGCTCTCGTCGGCGAGGACCGCGTCCAGGTCGGTGCAGACGTGCTCCAGGCCGTGCCGGTCCGCCAGTGCCCGCAGCGCGTGCTCGCGGCGGCCGACGAGGATCGGCTCCGGCCAGAGCACGGTGCCGTCGCCGAGGTCGAGTCCGCCCTGTTCCCGCAGGGCCAGGATGGAACGGACCAGGTGCTGGCGGTAGCCCATGCGTCCGGTCACGCCGTTCATGGCGATACGCACCGTCTTGCGTGTCACGTCATTCCCCTCATACGCGTCGTACCCGGTCTGCGCGCCGCCTCCGCCGGGACGGGCGTGATAGCAAGCGCTTTCTATCGGGTACGAAGCTAGCCTGTGCACGGTGGTCTGGACAAGACCGCGTTCGCGGTGAGGCGGAGGACGAGGACATGACGGTGACCCTGGCGGACGTGGCGGCCCGCGCCCAGGTCTCGCCCGCGACGGTGTCGCGCGTGCTGAACGGGAACTATCCCGTGGCCGCGGCCACCCGCGAGCGGGTGCTCAAGGCGGTCGACGAGCTGGAGTACGTGCTCAACGGCCCGGCGAGCGCGCTCGCCGCCGCCACCTCCGACCTGGTCGGCATCCTGGTGAACGACATCGCCGACCCCTTCTTCGGGATCATGGCGAGCGCGATCCAGTCCGAGATCGGCGGTCCGGGCGGCCGGGCGGGCGGCGAGCGGCTCGCCGTGGTCTGCAACACGGGCGGCTCCCCGGAGCGTGAACTGACCTACCTCACGCTGCTGCAGCGCCAGCGGGCGGCGGCGGTGGTGCTGACCGGCGGCGCGCTGGAGGACGCCCCGCACCGGGCGGCCGTCTCGGCGAAGCTGCGGAAACTGGCGGAGGCGGGCACGCGGGTGGTGCTGTGCGGGCGGCCGCCGGCACCGGGGACCGGGGCGATCGCGCTGACCTTCGACAACCGGGGCGGGGGGCGGGAGCTGACCGAGCACCTGATCGGACTCGGGCACCGGCGGCTCGGGTACATCGCGGGGCCGCAGGAGCGGACCACCACCCGGCACCGGCTGGAGGGACACCGCGCCGCGCTCGCCGCGCACGGGGTCGAGGAGGACCCGCGGTGGACGGTGTACGGCCGGTACGACCGCCGGTCGGGTTACGAGGCCACGCTGGAGCTGCTGCGCCGCGATCCGGCGCTGACGGCGGTGGTCGCCGCGAACGACTCCGTCGCGCTGGGGGCGTGCGCGGCGCTGCGGGAGTCGGGGCTGCGGATTCCGGACGACGTGTCCGTGGCGGGCTTCGACGACCTGCCGTTCAGCATCGACGTGGTACCGGCGCTGACCACGGTGCGGTTGCCGTTGGCGGAGGCGGGGGCCCGGGCGGGGCGGATCGCCCGGGGGCGGGAGGATGCACCGCCCGGGGGGATCGCGACGGTGCGGGGGGAACTGATGGTGCGGGGGTCCTCCGGACAGCCCCGGGAGTGACGGTGCCGGGTCCTCCGGACAGCCCCGGGAGCGACGGTGAGGGTCTTTCTTCCGGCGGGCCGGGGCCGTGTGGGCGTACCCGGGGCCGCTGCCCAGGACCCCGTGGGGCACCGGCGGAGTAAGCGCTGCCCCGGCGGGTACTGTCGATGGTCATGAAGCTGGCGTTCTCCACCCTCGGTGTCCCCGGAATGCCCGTGACCGACGTGCTGCGGCTGGCGACCGAGCACGGCTGGCACGGGGTCGAACTCCGCGCCCACCCCGAGGAACCGGTCCATCCGGGTCTGTCCCCCGCCGAACGCGCCGCGGTCGCCGCCGAGTTCAAGGCGGCCGGTGTCGAGGTGCTGAGCGTCGCGGGATACGCGCGCATCGCCGCGCCCGGCGACGACGGGCCCGTCCTCGACGAGATCCGCGCCCTCCTCGGGCTCGCCCGCGACCTGGGCGCCCCCTACATCCGGGTCTTCCCCGGCGGCGACGCGGACCAGAGCCCCGAGGAGGCCGACGAGACGGCCGCCCGGCGCCTGGGCACGGCCGCCGAGGACGCCACCGAGGCCGGGGTGCGCATCCTGCTGGAGACCCACGACTCGCACCGCACCGGCGCCGACGCGATGCGCGTCCTCGGCCTGGTCGGACACCTCCAGGCCGGCGCCCTGTGGGACGTGATGCACACCTGGCTGGGCGGCGAGCAGCCGGCGGAGTCCTTCGCCGCCCTCTCCCCGCACCTCGGGTACGTCCAGGTGAAGGACATCGCCTCCGCCGAGGACACCACCCCGCTGGCGCTCGGCGCGGGCGTGCTGCCGCTCACCGAGTGCGTGGACCTGCTCGCCCGGCACCACTGGGACGGCTGGCTGTGCTGGGAGTACGAGAAGCGGTGGTACGAGAACGCCGCCCCGCTGCCCGGTCTGCTGGCGGCGGGCCGCCGCCACCTGGACCGACTGGTCGGCGAGGCGGCCTGACCGCTCGCGTCCGGCCCTCGTCGGGCCCCGCACCATCCCCGGGTCAGGCCCGCCGGGGCTGCGGTACGGGGCCGTGCTGGTGGCGGCCCGGGTTGCGCAGCGGCCGGTTCTCGCTGATCACATAGGTCACGGGGGCCGGTTCCGGCACCGTGCGCGCGGGACCGGGCCGCCGTGGCTCCGCTCCCTCCCGGCGTGGCGCGCCGGCGGCCGGGGTCTCCTCGGCCGCCGCCGGCTCGGACTCCTCCTCGGCGCCGGCCGGCCGCGCGGGCTCGGGGCGCACCCGGTGGCGCGGTGTCGCCCGCCGGGGCGGACGGGTCAGCGTGATCTGCCGTACGAGCTGCTGGAAGCAGGCCAGACCGGCGAGGCCGGGCAGGGCCGCCGCGGCGATGTCGATGACCGACCCGGACACCTGTGCCACGCACAGGAAGACCGCGATGAGCGAGAAGACCAGGACGACGCTCCAGGAGTGGACCGCGCGGCGCTGGTGCAGCGCCGCCCGCAGCACGGAGAGCGACGCCACCAGCCACGGCCCGTACACCAGCAGGGGCCAGTAGGCCACGACGTCCGAGGGCAGCCGGGTCAGGGCGACGAGGCGCAAGGGGTCGTAGGTGACGATGCCGCTCAGGAGGCTGACCGCGAAGGCGATGACGGTCGTGAGGGCGGCGGTGAGGTAACTGACGGCGTCGAGTCCGCGCGGCAGTCGCCGCTCGCGTGGCTCACGCGGCGTGCGTGGCTCGCGCGGCGCGCGCGTCTTGCGATGGCCGGGGGCGGCGTCCCGCGTCGGCGGCGCTCCGGCGGCCTCCTCCGGGAGGTCGTCCGAGGGGCCGCCCGGCACGGGTGCCTCGGCCGGGACGTCGGCGGCGGGCGGCGCGGGAGCGCCGGTCCCCTGCCACTGCACGGCGTCCTGGAGCATGAAGGCCAGCTCCTCGGCCGGGTCCCAGGGGAGGTCCGGCACGAGGGGTGGCGGTTCCGCCTCCACGGGAGCGCGGTGCCGGCCGCGGCCCGCCCCGTCCCAGCCGTAGCCGCCGGGCGGATAGTAGGCGGGGTTTTCCGGACTGTAGGCGAATTCTTCGTACACGGTACCGGCCGATCATTCCGGCCGAGCCGGTACGGGGTATTCCCACACCGTGGCCCAGCGTCGGGAAAGATCTTTCTGCAGTCCGCCCATCACGTCGAGGAAATCACGGAGAATCGGCTCCGCCTCCCCGTGTGCGACGGGGAATCCGCCCGTCGACACCACATCCACCCTGGTCTTGCGACCCTGTCCGGCCCCCCATGGAAGGCACTTCCCCGCAGTTACCTCGCTCATATCGAGTTAACGGCCCCTCACTCCACCGGATGCGCGGCACTCGGGTGAACGATTAGCCGGACAAATATCTTATCCGTGGGCCGAATAGGGGGGCCGAGATCACCATGGAGGGATCAGCATGGGGCGGCGACCGCCTGGGCCGGTGTTCCCGCGTCGCGTCTCGGGGTGATCGACGTCAGGGCGACGCCGCCCACCAGCAGCGCCGCCGCGCACCACTGCGGCGGGGAGACCGGCTCGCCGAGGAAGAGGGCCGCCGAGGACATGCCGAAGACGGGGACCAGGAGGGAGAAGGGGGCGACCGAGGAGGCGGGGTGGCGGCGCAGCAGCCAGCCCCAGGCGCCGAAGCCGAAGACGGTCGCGATCCAGGCCACGAACAGCACCGTGCCGGCGCCCTGGAGGTCCAGCGCGCGCAGGGCGGCCAGGTCCCGGGACGGGCCTTCGGTGAGCAGGGACAGGCCGAGCAGCGGCAGGACCGGGACCGTGCTCACCCACACCATGAAGTTCAGCGCGTCCGGCGGCGACGCCTTGCGGGTCAGTACGTTCGACACGCCCCAGCAGGCCGCCGCCGCGATCACCATCGCGAAGGCGCCGAGCGGACCCGAGGTGCCCTCGTCGACCGCCGCGACACCGATGCCGGCCAGGGCCACCAGCATGCCCGCCACCCGCACGCGCGTGGGCCGCTCACGCAGGACGACGGCGGCGATCACGGCGGTGAAGACCGCCTGTATCTGGAGCACCAGGGAGGTCAGGCCCGCCGGCATGCCCGCGTCCATGCCGAGGAAGACCAGGCCGAACTTGGCCACGCCGAGGGCCAGCCCCACCGACACGATCCACTTCCAGGCCACCTTCGGGCGCCCGACGAAGAAGACGGCGGGAAGCGCGGCCGCGAGGAAGCGCAGGGCGGAGAAGAGCAGCGGCGGGAAGTGGTCGAGGCCGATCTCGATGACGGTGAAGTTGACGCCCCAGACGGCGGCGACGGCGACGGCGAGGCAGAGATGTGACGGACCCATGCGTCGAGGATCACCTTCCCCCACCGTGAAGCACCAGCGATGATTGCTGCACGGTTGAATGAAGCAACGCTTCATCGGATGCGATCACGGGAGCGGCCATGCTCGACCTCCAGCGGCTGCGCGCCCTGCACGCGGTCTCGGTGCACGGCACGGTCGGCGCCGCCGCCACCGCCCTGGGCTACACGCCCTCCGCCGTCTCCCAGCAGATCGCCAAGCTGGAGCGGGAGACCAGGACCGTGCTGCTTGAGCGGGAGGGGCGGGGGGTGCGGCTCACCGACGAGGCGCGGCAGCTCGCCGGCACCGCGCGGGAGCTGCTGGCGATCGTGGAGCGCGCGGAGACGGAGCTGGAGGAGCGGCGGGGCCGGCCGGCCGGGCGGCTGACCATCGCCGCGTTCGCGTCGGCGGCGCGCGGCCTGCTCCCCGCGGTCCTGGCCGAACTGGCCCGGGAGCACCCGGCCCTCGACACCCGCCTCACCGAGGTCGACCCGCACCTCTCCGTCGACCTGGTCGCCAAGGGCGCCGTCGACCTGGTGGTGGCGCACGACTGGGACATAGCGCCGCTGCCCGCGCCGGCCGGGGTGGAGCAGGCGGTCATCGGCGACGACCTGTGCGATCTGCTCGTACCCGAGGGCCACCCCTTCGCGGGCCGGGCGGCCGTACGGCGGGCGGAGCTGGGCGGGGAGCGGTGGATCTGCCAGCCGCCGGGCCGGGTCTGCCACGACTGGCTGATGCGGACGCTGCGCGGTGCCGGGCACGAGCCGGACATCGTGCACCAGGCCGACGAGAACCCGACCCTGGTGGCGCTGGTCGCCGCCGGGCTCGGCGTCGCGCTCATCCCCCGCCTGGGCCGCGGCCCGCTGCCCCCGGGGGTGGTGGAGGTGCCGCTCGACCCCATGCCGGTACGGCGGCTGTACGCGCTGTGGCGGACGGGCGCGGCCCGGCGTCCGGCGATCGCCGAGACCGTACGGAGCCTGCGCGCCCACTGGCCCGGGGTGTCGGCCCGCGCGCCCCGCTGACCCGCCGCGCCGGGCGGCCCGCCGCTCCTGTGCGCTCCCTTGACTGGCAGAAACTTCCCGGATATTGGTGACTGTTCGGAAGTTTCCTTCAGTCCGGAAGGAGCGCACGTGCCCGACAGCAGCACGCGAAGCACGCCAAGCGCCGCTCAGCCCTCCAGACGTACTCTCCTGGCCGCCGGCGCCGGGGTCACGGCGGGCGTCACCGCGGCTCTCGCGGCCGACGGCACCGCCGCCGCGCGGCCCGCCCCCGCCGACGGCTCACTCCGCGCCCTCGTCTCCCGCATGACCCTTGAGGAGAAGGTCGGCCAGCTCTTCGTGATGCGGGTCTACGGCCACTCCGCGACCGCCCCCGACCAGGCGGACATCGACGCCAACCTGACCGAGATCGGCGTCCGCACCGCCGCCGAGCTGGTGGAGAAGTACCGGGTCGGCGGCGTCATCTACTTCACCTGGGCGCACAACACCCGCGACCCGCACCAGATCGCGGAGCTGTCCGACGGCATCCAGCGGGCCTCCCTCGGCCTGCCCCGCGGGCTGCCGGTACTGATCTCCACCGACCAGGAGCACGGCATCGTGGCCCGGGTGGGCGCGCCGGCCACGCTCCTCCCGGGGGCGATGGCGGTCGGCGCGGGCGGGTCGCGGTCGGACGCCCGTGCGCTCGGGCGGATCGCGGGCGAGGAGTTGCGGGCGCTGGGCATCCGCCAGGACTACGCGCCGGTCGCCGACGTCAACGTGAACCCGGCCAACCCGGTGATCGGCGTCCGTTCCTTCGGTTCCGAACCGGCGGCGGTGGCCGCCCTGGTGGCCGCCGAGGTGACGGGGTACCAGCGGGCGGGGGTCGCCGCGTGCGCCAAGCACTTCCCCGGGCACGGGGACACGGCGGTCGACAGCCACACCGGCATCCCCCTCATCACCCACGACCGGGCCCAGTGGGAGGAGCTGGACGCGCCGCCGTTCCGGGCCGCGATCGAGGCCGGCATCGACTCGATCATGACCGGGCATCTGGTGGTGCCCGCGCTGGACGACTCCGGCGATCCGGCGACCCTCTCCCGCCCGATCCTCACCGGCCTGCTCCGCGAGGAACTCGGGTACGACGGGGTGGTGGTCACCGACTCGCTCGCGATGGAGGGCGTACGGATCAAGTACGGCGACGCGCGGGTGCCGGTGCTGGCGCTGAAGGCGGGTGTCGACCAGCTCCTGAACCCGCCCGACCTCGACCTGGCCTGGAACGCGGTGCTGACGGCCGTACGCGAGGGCGAACTCACCGAGGACCGGCTGGACGAATCGATCCTGCGGGTGCTGCGGCTGAAGGCGCGGCTCGGCCTGTTCCGGGAGCCGTACACCTCCTCGCGGGAGGTGGACCGTACGGTCGGCGTCCGCGCGCACCTGGCCGCCGCCGACCGGATCGCCGAGCGGACCACGACCCTGCTGGTCAACGAGGGGCGGCTGCTGCCGCTGTCCCGGCGCCGTACCCCGAAGGTGCTGGTGGTCGGGGCCGATCCCGCCTCGCCGTCGGGTACCACCGGCCCACCGACCGGGGTGCTCGCGGGCGCCCTCGGCGAGCTGGGCTTCACCGCCACCGCCCGGTCCACCGGCACCTCCCCGTCGGCGGCCGTGATCGCGGGGGCGGTGGCGGCGGCCGGGGCGGCGGACGCGGTGGTGGTCGCCACCTACAACGTCACCGCCGGCAGCGGGCAGCGCACCCTGGTGCGGGAGTTGCTGGCCACGGGCAGGCCGGTGGCGGTGGTCGCGCTGCGCAACCCCTACGACGTGGCCCACCTCCCCGGGGCCCCCGCCGTGCTGGCCGCCTACTCCTGGACGGACGTGGAGGTGCGGGCGGCGGCCCGGGTGCTCGCCGGGCGGGTGCGGCCGCGCGGCCGGCTGCCGGTGCCGGTGGTGCGGGCGGACGATCCGTCGGCGGTGCTGTTCCCCGTGGGGCACGGGCTGTCGTACCGGACGTAGCGCGGGTACGACCCGCGCCGCACGGTCCTCCCCCAGCCCGCGCAACGGCCCCCGCGCGCCTGGCGTGCGCCCGGTGTCGTGCGCGGGCGAGCGGGCACCGCGGTACCGGATCACGGAGGCGGTGACCGGCCGGTCCCGCCGCCCCGCCGGGACGGGACTGTACGTCCGTCCCGGCGGGGAGCCACCGGTCGGCCACGCCCGGCCGCGGTGAGCACGAGGCCCGCGGGCGGCCGGACGCCACCGGGGTGTCACGGACGCAGCGCCGGCTCGCGCTCGACGTCCCGCCGGTCCAGCTTGGCGTCGTACGCCGCCAGCGGCTCGGCGGTGGCCCGGCCGGCCTGGACGGCGGCCGGGGCGACGCCCGCCCAGTCGAGGATGCGGGCCGTGGCGAGCGCCTTCTCCTCGGGAACCAGTCCGGCGACGTTGGCGCCGTGGTTCATGCCGGGCGCGGTGAACACGTAACTGTCCCGCGTCGTCCTGCCGACCCGGAAGGGCTCGGCGCCCCACGGGTCGTTCCCGCCGTAGACGAAGAGCATCTGCCGGGCGTTGCGCTTCACCCAGGAGTCCACGTCGTCCATCACGAACGGCTGGAACCGCATCGGGATGTCCCGGGGCACGAAGTTGCGCGGCGGCTGGTAGCCGTAGCGGATGTACTTCTTCTCGATGTGCGGGAAGTGGATCGTCGGCGCGCCGAGCTGCGTGCCCGCCTGGTAGTAGTACGGCGTGTACGGGGCGAGCCCCTGGTCGGTGTAGAAGGAGAAACCGGAGATCGTCTCGACGCTGTTCCAGATCTCGTCGTCGGTGGCGTTGGGCGCGTCCGCCGGGATCGCGGCGCAGTCCGCCACGGTGCTGTACTGCCAGAAGCCCCAGACGTAGTCCAGGACGACCGCCTCGTAGGCCCGGTCCAGGCTGCCGATGGTGTCGAAGGTGTAGCCGTTCCCGGCGGCGTACGCCCGGTACTTCTCCTCCAGCGGCGCCCGGCGCACCAGCGCCTCGCGCTGCACGCCGTTCAGCCGGTCGCGGCACTCCTTCGTCCCGACCGTCTCGAAGAACCGGTCGTACGCCGAGTCCTCCTTGTTGACGACGTCGTTGGGTGCGACGTAGGCGACGACACCGTCCATGTCGCGCGGGTAGAAGCGCTCGTAGTAGGTGGCGGTCATGCCGCCCTTGGAGCCGCCGGTGGAGACCCAGTTCTCCCGGTAGATCTTCTTCAGGGCCTGAAAGATGCGGTGCTGGTCGCTCGCGGCCTGCCAGATGTCCAGCTTCGACCAGTCGGCCGGCTCGGGCCGGGACGGGGTGAAGTAGCGGTACTCCATGGAGACCTGGTTGCCGTCCACGATCTGGGTCGGCTCGCGGCGGCTGGGCGTGGTGGAGACGCTGTAGCCGCCGGTGTAGAAGACCGTCGGGCGGTCGGTGTCCTTGTGCAGCACGGTGACGCGCTGCTGGAAGGTGCCCTTGGACGGGCGTCGGTGGTCGACCGGCTGGGTGTAGTTCAGGACGAAGAAGCGGTAGCCGGGGTACGGCTTCTCCTCGATCAGGCTCATCCCCGGCACGGAGAGCAGTCTCTCCTTGATGTCGGTGGAGCCGGTGGCCTCCGGTGACGCGGCGGTGGCCGCGCCTGCCGTACTGACGGTGCCTATGAGCACCGCCAGCGCCAGCAGCCATCTGAGCGCCTTGCGCATGCACCCTCCCCTGGGTAACTGACGTCCGCCGGAAGCTATCCGAGCAACTCGGCGGCGCACCAGGGGCACCGGGAAACTTCCTTGCCGAAACCTGTGCGCCGGGCGTGCGCGGGCGGTGCGTCGGCACAGGGTGTCAGCAGAGAATCCAACCGGAGCTGACCGAGCCCTTGGACACCCTGCCCTTCACCCAGACGCAGCGCTGACCGGCGTAGACGGTCACCGGGCCGGCCCGTTGGCTGTACTTCCCCTCGTCCACGACCGGCCGCCCGCCGCGCGCCCGCACGCTGACCATCATCGTCCGCTTGGTGCCGGTCTTCTTCGGGACGGTGACCGCGCAGACGTAACTCCCGCGCTTGTAGACGAGGACGGACCCCGTGGCGAACGGCAGGGTGCGCACCTTGCGGCCCGGACAGTACGCGGCGGCCTCGGCCTGCTGCGGCACCGCGACGGTGAGCAGCCCGGCGGCGGTCAGCAGCGCCGTGCCGAGCGCGAGCCGCCGGCGTGTCCGGCCTGTCCGGCCTGTCCGGCCTGTCCCTGGGGCAGTGCCCACAGTCGTCGTCTCCTCCGTACGGCGATCCTTGCGGCGATCAGTGCGGCGATCAGTGCGGCGATCATTGTCGTACGGATGTACGGACGCGCGCTCCGCCGCGGTGGTTGCGCGGGCCCCGGCCCCCCCCGTCAGCGCCCGGCGCCGACCGGCTCCTCCGGTTCGGCGGCGCCGACGAAGGTCCGCCACAGCCGCGCGTAGCGGCCGTCGCGGGCGAGCAGTTCCTCGTGGGTGCCGTCCTCGGCGACCAGGCCGCGGTCCATCACCACGACCCGGTCGGCGCGGGCGGCGGTGGTCAGCCGGTGGGCGACGACCAGGGTGGTGCGCCGCCCGGAGAGACGTTCGGCGGCCTGGTTGACCTGTGCCTCGGTGGCCAGGTCGAGCGCGGCGGTCGCCTCGTCGAGGAGCAGTACGTCGGGGTCGACCAGTTCGGCGCGGGCCAGCGCGATGAGCTGGCGCTGCCCGGCGGAGAGGTTGCGTCCGCGCTCGGCGACCTCGTGGAGGTAGCCGCCGTCGAGGGTGGCGATCATCTCGTGGGCGCCGACCGCGCGGGCCGCCGCCTCCACCTCGGCGTCACTCGCCTCGGGCCGGCCGTAGGCGATGGCGTCCCGGACGGTGCCGGTGAACAGGTACGCCTCCTGCGGGACGACGCCGAGGCGGTGCCGGTAGGCGGCGAGGTCGAGGGACTTGAGGTCGGCGCCGTCGACGGTGACCCGGCCGCCGGTCGGGTCGTAGAACCGCGCGACCAGTTTGACCAGCGTCGACTTGCCCGCGCCGGTCTCGCCGACGAAGGCGACGGTCTGCCCGGCGGGGATGCGCAGGGTCACCCCGCCGAGGGCCTCCTCCTCGCCGCCGTACGCGAAGTGCACGTCCTCGAAGGCGATCTCGCCGCGCAGGGCGGGCACGTCGAGGGGGGTGTCGGCGGCCTCGGTGGAGGTGGGCTCGCGCAGCAGTTCCTGGATGCGGCCGAGCGAGACGGCGGCCTGCTGGTAGCCGTCGAAGACCTGGGAGAGCTGCTGCACGGGGGCGAAGAACAGGTCGATGTAGAGCAGGTACGCCACCAGGGCGCCGGTGGTCAGCGTCGCGTCGTCGATCCGCCCGCCGCCCACGATCAGTACGGCGGCGGCCGCCGCGGCGGCCAGGAACTGCACGAAGGGGAAGTACAGCGAGATCAGCCACTGGCCGCGGACGCGGGCCCGGCGGTAGTCGTCGCTGCGCTTCGCGAAGCGGCGGTTGCCGTCGTTCTCGCGGCGGAACGCCTGCACGATCCGCAGCCCCGACACCGACTCCTGAAGGTCGGCGTTGACCGCGGAGACCCGTTCCCGGGCCAGTTCGTACGCCTTCACGCTCGCCCGGCGGAAGAAGAACGTGGCGACGATCAGCGGCGGCAGGGTGCAAAAGACCACCAGGGCGAGCTGCACGTCGAGCACGAGCAGGGTGCCCATGATGCCGAAGAAGGTGACGACCGAGACGAACGCGGTGACCAGGCCGGTCTGCAGGAACGTCGACAGCGCGTCGACGTCCGTCGTCATCCGGGTCATGATCCGGCCGGTCAGTTCGCGTTCGTAGTAGTCCAGGCCGAGCCGCTGGAGCTGGGCGAAGATCTTCAGCCGCAGCGCGTACAGCACCCGCTCGCCGGTGCGGCCGGTCATGCGGATCTCACCGGACTGCGCCGCCCACTGCACGACCACCGTGACCAGGGCGAGCAGCGAGGCCGCCCAGACCGCGCCGAGGGCGAGACGGTTGACGCCCTCGTCGATGCCGTGCCGGATCAGCACGGGCAGCAGCAGGCCCATTCCGGCGTCCGCGGCGACCAGCGCGAGGCTGATCAGGAGCGGTGTGCGGAAGCCGCGCAGCAGGCGGCGCAGCCCGTAGGACTCCTCGGGCCGCACGGCCTCCCGTTCGTCGATGTCCGGGGTGCCGGTGGCCGGCGGCAGGGCGTCGACCTGGGCCAGCAGCTCCGGGGTGGCCGGGCTGCCCGCCAGGGCCGCGTCGCGCGGGGCGCGCTCGCCGGTCCACAGCCTGGGGGTGATGCCGCGCTCGGCGTCGAACTCGGCGTCCAGCTCGTCGCGTACGGAGGTGTCCTCGACCGGCGCGGCGGGCGGGGTGTGGCCGGGCGAGACGCCGCCCAGTTCGTCGGGGTCGGTGAGCAGGCGCCGGTAGAGGGCGGAGCGTTCCTGGAGTTCCTCGTGGGTGCCGAGGTCGGCGAGGCGGCCGGCGTCGAGGACGGCGATGCGGTCGGCGAGGTTCAGGGTGGAGCGGCGGTGGGCGATCAGCAGGGTGGTGCGGCCCCGCATGACCTGCCGGAGCGCCTCGTGGATCTCGTGCTCCACGCGGGCGTCGACGGCGGAGGTGGCGTCGTCCAGGACCAGCAGCCGGGGGTCGGCGAGGATCGCGCGGGCGAGCGCGACGCGCTGGCGCTGGCCGCCGGAGAGGGTGAGGCCGTGTTCGCCGACGGTGGTGGCGTACCCGTCGGGCAGCTCGCTGATGAAGCCGTGGGCCTGGGCGGCGCGGGCGGCGGCCTCGATCTCCTCGTCGGCGGCGTCGGGGCGGCCGTAGGCGATGTTGGCGCGGACGGTGTCGGAGAAGAGGAAGGAGTCCTCGGGGACCAGGCCGATCGCCGCGCGCAGCGAGTCCAGGGTCAGCTCGCGCACGTCGTGGCCGCCGATGAGGACGGCGCCGCGTGTGACGTCGTAGAAGCGCGGCAGCAGGAGGGAGACGGTGGACTTGCCGGAGCCGGAGGAGCCCACCACGGCGAGGGTCTCGCCGGCCCGGATCTCGAAGGAGAGGCCGTCCAGGACGTTACGTCCCTTGCCCGGGTCGGTGTCGTAGGCGAAGGAGACGTCGTCGAACTCGACGGTGGCGGGGGCGTCGGCGGGCAGCGCCTTGGTGCCCTCGCTCATCGTGGGCTCGGTGTCGATCAGCTCCAGGACGCGTTCGGTGCCGGCCCGGGCCTGCTGGCCGACGGTGAGAACCACGGCGAGCATCCGGACCGGGCCGACGAGCTGGGCGAGGTAGGTGGAGAAGGCGACGAAGGTGCCGAGCGTGATGTGGCCGCCCACCGCGAGCCAGCCGCCGACGGCGAGCATGGCGACCTGCCCGAGGGCGGGCACGGCCTGCAGGGCGGGGGTGTAGACGGAGTTCAGCCGGATGGTGCGCAGCCGCCCGGCGAACAGCTTCCGCCCGACCTCCCTGAGCTTCCCGGTCTCCTGCTCCTCCTGCCCGAACCCCTTCACCACCCGTACGCCGCCGACCGCCCCGTCGACCACGCCCGCGACGGCGGCGGCCTGGGCCTGCGCGTACCAGGTCGCGGGGTGCAGACGGGTGCGGCTGCGGCGGGCGATGAACCACAGCGCGGGCGCGACGGCGAGGGCGACCAGGGTGAGCGGGAGCGACAGCCACGCCATGATGCCCAGGGAGATCAGGAAGAGCAGGACGTTCCCGATGGTCATCGGCAGCATGAAGAGCAGGGACTGGATGAGCTGGAGGTCGCTGGTGGCCCGGCCGACCACCTGCCCGGTGGACAGCTCGTCCTGGCGCCGCCCGTCGAGTCGCTGGATCGTCGCGTACATCTCGGTGCGCAGGTCGTACTGGACGTCGAGGGCGAGCCGGCCGCCGTAGTAGCGCCGGACGTAGGCGAGGACGTAGACGACGACGGCCGCGCCGATCAGCACGCCCGCCCAGACCCCCATGGACCTGCTGTGGTCGCCGATCACGTCGTCGATGACCACCTTGGTGACCAGCGGGACCAGCGCCATGACGGCCATGCCGCCCAGGGAGGAACCGAGAGCCAGGACCACGTCCCGACGGTGCCGCCAGGCGTACCCCGCCAGTCGTCGTGCCCATCCCTGTCGCTCTGCCACCAGGTGCCCTCCGG
Source organism: Streptomyces ziwulingensis (assembly GCF_039542605.1). Lineage (NCBI taxonomy): Bacteria > Bacillati > Actinomycetota > Actinomycetes > Kitasatosporales > Streptomycetaceae > Streptomyces > Streptomyces ziwulingensis. The sequence continues at coordinate 153,417 of NZ_BAABIG010000084.1, read as the reverse complement.
TCGTACCGTCCTACCGGAAGGCACCAACGCGGGCGGGGCGGGATTTCATCCCGCCGCAACAATTCTCCGGCCGGTCCTGCGAGGATTCCCCCATGGTGCTTCAGGTGGGGGGCAAAGCGCTCAGGAAGAGAAGAGACGAGCTGAAGGCCTCGGCGGAGGCGGTGGAAGCGCGGGGCAAGGACACGGCCACCGTGGGGCTACTGCTCTTCTACGCCGCCGAATGCGGCCTGAAGGAGCGGCTTCTGTTCCGCAGAGGCCTTCGTGACTCGGGGGGACTGGAACCTACGCACGACCTGCGCAAGCTGGCCAAGGAACTCAACCTTCCCCGTGCTCTGGACGACGTGCTCAAACAACTCGGACGTTGTCGGCTGCACGGACCTGGGGGCGCGTCGGTCGCCCTGGCAGACCTGCATCAGGCGTGGCGCTATGGTGCGAAGCTCGACGGGGCCGGGGAGAAGGAAGCGAAAGCGGCCCTCCAGGCTTTGATCAAGTGGTGCGAGCGGGACTGAGGGCTAGGAGAGTACGAGGCCGTGGCCGGATTGACGGATCTGGAAGGGCTGACGCCCCCGGAGCACCTGTTCACCTGGGTGGATGTGGACGACCACCTGGCGGCCCTCGCCGCCGCCGGCCGCTGGCCGGAGTGGCTCCTCGCAGCGGACGGCTGGTGGGACGGCCTGGAACTGGTCGTGTCCGGTGGCATCGAGGCCGGGACCGCGGAGAACTGGCTGAACAGCGCGTTCGGGGCCGGATCGACGGATTGGCAGGAGGGGACGCTCATGCTCCGGCTCGACGACCCGCGCACATCCGACTTCACCGGTATCCCCGTCGTCCTCAGCGGTGAGCCGGACGACGCGGATCAGCCGCGCCGCCTGCCCCTGCTGCGCGAGAAGCACATCACCCGCCAGTTGGCCCACGCACTGCAACGCCCCGCGACCGAGCGTTTCCAGGGTGACGTGCAGATTCTGGCTTTCCACTCCTTCAAGGGAGGGGTGGGCCGCACGGTGCACGCGGTCGCCATGGCCGACACGATCGCCCGCAGGGGCGGAAAGGTGCTGCTGGTCGATTCGGACCTCGAGGCACCAGGGATCACCTGGATGCACAAGGCCCAGGGCGGACAACTCGACTTCTCCTACGAGGATCTGCTCGCGCTGCTGCAGGGCTCCGAGGACGGCGGTTGGACAACGGCCGTCGACATCGCGGCCGCCTACCTTCCGAATCAGCAGGTCGGACGGTTCGCCGGCGGCGGGCGAGTCACCGTCGTCCCTACCAGCAGGAGGGAACACCTGGGCCCGCCGCGCATCGAGCCGGCCGATCTGCTGACGCCCGGGCGTTCGCCGTACTTCCTGACCGAGGCCCTCGCCGCTCTGGCCGTACGCACCGGTGCCGACACCGTCGTCGTGGATCTGCGCGCCGGGGCGTCCGAGCTGTCGGCTCCTGTCCTCCTCGACCCGCGGGTGCAGCGCGTCTTCGTCACCACGCTCAGTCACCAGTCACTGGAAGGGACGAAAACGCTTCTGAAGCAGTTGGGACGTCGCGCTCCCGCCTTGCGTGGCAAGGACCCGGCCAGCTCGGTGATTGTCACGCAGTACCGGCAGGACGTGCATGAAGCGCAGGCGGAACAGGCACGAGCGGAGCTGAGCAGTGCGCTGCTCTCGTCACTGAGGCCGCCGGAAGGTGACGCGGGGGTCGACTCCGACGACACCGGTGAAGTGGACGCCGACGTCCTCTCCCAGCCGCTGCTCAGCCCCTTCCGGGAGGAACTGCTCGCACTGCCCTCCTCCTGGGACGCCGTGCTGCGAGTACTGGAAAGCTGCAAAGTGTCCGAAGTGCTGGACTCGATCGTGCCCGCACCGGTCTCGTCCCAGGTCGCGGACTCGGATGAGACGGCGCATCCCGTCGACTACCCGTCGCTCCGTGAGCGCCTGGCGGAAACCGCACAGCCACTCATCTACGCCGAGCGAAAGGGCATGTCGTCAGCCAGTGGCTTCCTCGCGACCGATCCTTTGCGCCGCCTGCTCGGAGATCACCGCACCGAACCGCCCTTGGCCCTCGTCGTGGGCGCCAAGGGCGCGGGCAAGACGTTCATGTACGCGAAGGCCTGCGCGGCGAAAAGCTGGAGCACGTTCGCCGAGCAGTCCGGCGTCCGGGACGTACGTCTGGATCTGCCCGTGGTTCCCGTTCTGGAGTCGGACAATCTTGAGAACGATGATCTGACGACTCAGGATCTCAGGGACGCGTTCGCCAGGACGCACAGCTCAGCGGCCGGAGAGGCCGCCACTTCCCAGCAGATCAAGGACCGGCTGCGCTTGGGCCTTTCCACTCTCGGGGCGGAAGACGACATCGGATGGCGTCAGCTCTGGCTCGAGTGCCTGGCTCTCGCCGCGGGCGTACAACCGTCAGCGGATCGTGACGCGGAAACCGCGCTCACGGAACTCAGTAAGCAGTCGCGAGCGGTGTTCGTGATGGACGGACTCGAAGACCTTCTGCAGTCACTGGACACAGAGACCAAGCGCACCGCGCTGCGTGTGCTTCTGATCGATGTCCTCGCCTGGCTTCGTTCGCTGCGCGGGCGTCCTCTCGGACTCATCGTCTTCGTGCGCCGAGACCTTGTGAAGCGGGCGGTCCGCCAGAACAGCGAGCAGCTACTGGCACGCTACGAGCCCTATGCGCTGCGCTGGAACACGGAGGAGGCACTGCGGTTGGCCCTGTGGGTCACCGCCCATGCCGACGCGCTGCCCAAGGTCATGCCGGAGTCCGAGATCGCAGAACTTTCCTACGAGGCGCTGGTGGACGCCCTCATCCCCGTCTGGGGCTGGAAGATGGGGACGGAGAAGTCGAAAGAGGCCCGCTCCCACCTGTGGGTGCCCGCGGCTCTCGGAGATTTCAAGGACCAGGTGCAGGCCAGGGATGTCGTGGTGTTCCTGGCCGAGGCCGCACGTCATTCGATTCCCCAGACGACCTGGAACGATCGTGTGCTCGTACCCAGCGCCATGCGGAAAGCCCTGCTCGAATGCAGCACGATCAAAATCAGCGCCATCCAGGACGAGAGCCAGGAGATCGGTGACCTGCTGAGCCGGCTTCAGCGGGTCCGCGAGCCCGTCACGGTTCCCTTCTCCCTGGCTGAGGTGGGGCTCGATGTCGCCGAGGCGGATTTTCTCGTGGAATCTGGAGTCTTCGCACGGGGCAACGACGGTCGGTACTGGGTGGCGGAGATCTACCGCCACGGTCTGGGCTTCGGCAGCGAGCGGCGAGCACGTGTCCTCTGGCGCAGGTGAGCGGGGCGCCCCGGTCAGCTCCTTCCGGCCCCTGAACGGGGCCTGGTCCGTCGACCTGGCCCCGCGGGGACGTCAGACCCGTACCCGCAGCCGCAGGAAGCGGGTGGTCTGGGTGGTGTTCTGGTTGTCGTCGCTGACCAGGAGTACGTCGAGGCGGTCCTTGGTGCGGCCGGTGACCGCCATGCCCTCGATGTTGTCCAGGAGCGGGTTGGGCTGGGGCTGGCCCGCGGTGGCGCCGAGGGCGGGGCAGGCGGCGAGGTCGGTGAGGAGGGTCTTGCGGACCGTCCGTACGCCTTCGCCGGTGAGGGTGTCGACGCCGCTGGTGTCCGTGGCCCGGCGGGGGTCGGCCAGGTAGAGGTGGACGGTGTTGCCGACGCCGGAGGTGAAGCCGCGTTCCAGGACGAGGAGGCGGCCGTCGGACAGCGCGGTGATCTCGGGGACGCCGAGGCCGGTGCCGACGGGGTAGGCGTACTGGGCGCCGAGCCGGAAGTGGCCGTTCTTCGCGCGCTGCCAGGTCTGGAGGCGGACCAGGCCGGCGTCGTCGCCGGAGAGGGCGTACTCCATGGCGGCGACGAGGGTCCGGCCGTCCGGGAGCAGGGTGAGCCCCTCGAAGCTGCCGTTGACCTGGGCGCGGCCCGCGGGCGCGGTCCGCAGGGCGGCCGGTACGGGGAGCCGGTCGAGGATCTTCCCGGCCCGGGAGTAGCGGCGTACCGACGGCTCGGTCTCGGAGGAGACGAGGTACGTACCGTCCCGGTCGGCCACGAGCCCCTCGGAGTCGAGGGCGGCGCCGTTCTCGTCGGTGAGCGCCATGACGGACCGGGGCCGGAGCGTCTTCGCGTCCAGGCGGAACAGGGACGAGCGGTCGGAGAGGGCGGCGAGGGTGCCGCGGCCGTCGGGGGCGAGGGCGGAGAGGTTGCCGACGTAGGTGCCCTCGAAGGTGGTCTTGTCCAGGGCGTCGGAGAAGGAGGACAGGGAGACCGACGGTGAGCAGGCGTTCTTCGGCCGGCTCTGCTGGGCGGCGCTCACGGGGGCGGCGGCCGTGGCGGAGACGCCGGCGGAGGCGGTGGCGGAGGCGGTGGCGGAGGCGGTGCCTACGGCGGTGAGGCAGGTGGTCGCCGCGAGGCAGGCGGTGAGGGTGGTGAGGAAGGGGCGCAGACGCATGGCGGTCAGCGTAGGCCGGGCGGGTGACGGCGGGTGGGCCGGTGCGTGAAGCGTACGGGGGGCGCGGGCGGCGGGGCGCGAGCGCGCCCCCCCCCCGCGATTCACAGGCAACGGCCAGGCAGGCCACAGTGCGCGCCCACGCGGGCCACGGACGATGCCACCGTGACCTCAGCCACCGATCCACACCGTCCCGCGGCCACACCTGCCGACCGGCTCCCGCCACCGCCGCCCGCGGCGCCCCCGAGGAGCGCACCCCGCTGGTCCTTGCCGGCCCTGCTGGCGATCCTCGTCCTAGCGGGCGCGCTGTACTCCTGGAACCTCTCCTCGTCCGGCCTGAACAGCTTCTACAGCGCCGCCGTACTCAGTGGCACGGAGAGCTGGAAGGCCTGGTTCTTCGGCTCGCTGGACGCGGGGAACTTCCTCACCGTCGACAAGCCGCCACTGGCGCTGATGGTCATGGGCCTGTCCTGCCGCGTCCTCGGCTACGGCACCTGGCAGATGATGCTGCCGATGATCGCGGCCGCGCTGGCCACGATCTGGATCCTGCACACCAGCGTGCAGCGGGTGTGGGGCCACGGCGCGGCGGCCGTCGCCGCGCTGGTGCTCGCCCTGACCCCGATCACCGTCGCCATCAACCGGGACAACAACCCCGACACGCTCCTGGTCCTCCTGATGGTGGGCGGGGCGGCGCTCGGCCTGCGGGCCGTCCGCACCGACCGGCTGCTGCCCCTGCTGGGCTCGGCGGCCTGCTTCGGCCTCGCGTTCAACACCAAGATGCTCCAGGGCTACATCGCCCTGCCCGCCGTCTTCGCCGTGTACGTGTACGCCTCGCGGCTCGGATGGGCGAAGCGCGCCCGCCACCTGGTGCTCGCCGCCGTCGTGCTCGCCGTCTCCAGCTTCTGGTGGGCGGCGGCCGTCTCCCTCGTACCCGCCGACGAGCGGCCGTACATCGGCGGTTCGACGGACGGCACCGCCTGGGACCTGATCATGGGCTACAACGGCCTCGGCCGGGTCCTCGGCGGCGAGGGCAACGGTGGCGGCGGAGGCGGCGGAGGCGGCGGCAGTTTCGCCGGGACCGCCGGGATCGGCCGGATGTTCAACGACGTCCTCGGCGGCCAGATCTCCTGGCTGCTGCCCTTCGCGGGCATCGCGCTCGTCGGCGGCCTGGTGCTGCGCGGCCGGGCCCCGCGCACCGACCCCACCCGCGCCGCGCTGGTGCTCTGGGGCGGCTGGACCGTCCTGCACTATCTGACCTTCGCCATGGCCGAGGGCACCATGCACCCGTACTACACGACCGCGCTGGCCCCCGGCATCGCGGCCCTGTGCGGAGGCGGCGGCGTGATGCTGCTGCGCGCCCTGCGCACCGACCGGCGGTGGGTGTGGGTGCTGCCGCTGGGCCTGGGTGTCACCGGCGTCTGGGCGATCGTGCTGCTGCGGCGGGCATCCGGCTGGAACACCTGGCTGTGGCCGGCGATCGCCGTGGTGATGGCCCTGGCCATCGCGGGTCTGATCCTCTTCCGCTCGGGCCGGCGGGTGCGGCTGCTCGCGGTCTCCGTCGCCGCGGCGGTCGTCGCCTCGGTGGCGGGTCCGGCGGCGTACGCCTGGTCGGTGCCGTCCGGTTCCGGCGGCGGTATGGGCGGGACGAATCCGACGGCCGGGCCCACGACGGGCAGCGGCATGGGCGGACCCGGCGGCGCGGGCGGCGGCCGGGGCGGGTTCCCGGGCGGCGGTGAACTGCCGGGCGGCTCCGAACAGGGCGGCCAGGCGGGCGGCGGCTTCCCCGGCGGCGGCATGCCGGGCGGCAGCGGCTCGGGCGGCAGCGGCTCGGCCGAGGGCGGACCCCAGGGCGGCGGTACGCCTCCCGGTGGTACGGCCGAGGCGGGCGGTACTCCCCCGAACGGCTCCGGCTCCGGCTCCGGTGCGGCGGGCGGTGGGCAGTCCGGCGAGGCTACCGGCGCGCCCGGCGGTACGGAGGGCGGCATGGGTGGCGGTGGCATGGGCGGCGGCATGGGCGGTGCCGACAGTGAGCTGATCGCCTACCTGAAGAAGCACCAGGACGGCGCCGAGTGGCTGCTGGCGGTGTCGAGTTCGCAGAGCGCGGCGCAGATCATCGTGAGCAGCGGTGAGCCGGTGATCTCCATGTGGGGATGGTCCGGCAGCGACAAGGCGATGACCCTCGCCAAGCTCAAGGAGCTGGTGAAGAACGGCGAGCTGCACTACATCCAGCTCGGCGGTGGCGGCATGGGCGGCGGCATGGGCGGGGACTCCTCGCTCAGCACCGAGGTCACGGAGTGGGTGCGGAAGAACGGCACGGCCGTGAAGGCGAGCGAGTACGGCGCCGACACCTCCGAATCGACCTCGGACTCCGAATCGACCTCCGGGTCCGGCTCCGGCTCTGGCTCCGAGAGCACCTCCACCGTCTACCGTTTGGATGCTTCTGACGTGAACTGACCGCCTACGCACCGAATCTGAACGCGACGGCCCCCGACCACCACGGCCGGGGGCCGTCGCCACGCAATCGACACGTCATGTACACCACAACTACAACATGTCCATGCCACCCTCATCCCACCGACCTGTTCAACACGCGTAGATCGGACACCCCACATGCTCGCGATACGCATCCCGATCCGGCGGCGGAAAGCGGTGGCGCTCGCCACCGCGGCCGCGCTGGCCGCCCTCGCCACCCCCACCCTGACGGCCGCCCCGGCCACGGCGACGACGACCGACTACGACACGACGTACTACAAGAACGCGATCGGCAAGACGGGGACCAGCCTCAAGTCCTCGCTGCACACGATCATCAGCAGCCAGACGAAGATCTCCTACTCGGCGGTCTGGGACGCGCTGAAGGCCACCGACCAGGATCCGAACAACAGCGCCAACGTGGTCCTGCTGTACAGCGGTGTCTCCCGCGGCAAGTCCCTCAACGGCGGTGACCTCGGCGACTGGAACCGCGAGCACACCTGGGCCAAGTCGCACGGCGACTTCGGCGAGGCGACCGGCCCCGGCACCGACCTGCACCACCTGCGCCCCGCCGACGTGCAGGTCAACAGCGTCCGCGGCAACAAGGACTTCGACAACGGCGGCAGTTCGGTCTCGGGCGGCGGCGGCAGCCTCACCGACTCCGACTCCTTCGAGCCGCGCGACGCCGACAAGGGCGACGTCGCCCGCATGATCCTCTACATGACCGTGCGCTACGAGGGCGGCGACGGCTGGGCCGACCTGGAGCCCAACGAGAAGGTCGCCAACGGCAGCAACCCGTACATGGGCAAGCTCGCCGTGCTCAAGCAGTGGAGCGACGAGGACCCGCCGAGCGCCTTCGAGGAGAGGCGCAACCAGGTCATCTACGACACCTACCAGCACAACCGCAACCCGTTCATCGACCACCCGGAGTGGGTCGAGGCGATCTGGTAGCGGCTCCGGCAGCGGTTCCTACGACGGGTAGGGGGCGGCCGCGCGGGCCGTGCGGAGCGCCCCCGCCCACCAGGCCAACTGCTCCAGCAGGAGCTTGGCGTACCCGTGCACCGCGGGGTCGAGCGGGACGCCGTCCCGCCAGACGGCCGGGTAGTCGGGGAAGGCGAGACCGTCGCGGACGGTCACCGCGTGCAGTTCGCTGAACACGTTCTCCAGGTGGAGTACGGCATGCCGGCCGCCCGCGGGACCGCCGTAGCTGACGAAGGCGACGGGCTTGGCCGCCCACTGGGTGTAGTGCCAGTCGATGGCGGCCTTCAGGGACGCCGGACAACTGTGGTTGTACTCCGGCGTGACCACGATGAACGCGTCGGTGGCCGCGAGCGCCGAGGTCAGCGGGGCCATGCCGGCCGGGCGGGGGTAGTCGTCGCCGGCGTGCTTGGGCGAGGCGTCCGGCAGCGCGAGCGGGAGGTCGATGCCGACGAGGTCGACGACCTCCACGTCGAACGCCCCGTATGCGGTGGCCTGTCCGGCGACCCAGGAGGAGACCACCGGGCCGAACCGGCCCTCCCGGACGCTGCCGACGAGGATGACGAGCCGGTGCTTGCTGTCGTTGTCCATGACCACGACGATCGGCGTCCGCCGCGGCGGCAGCCAGACCGGGTACAGGCTGGCCCTCGCGGGGCCACCCTGCGCACTGCCCGGCCGCGGCGTCCCGCCGCGCGGGGTCCTGCGGCTCGACCACCCGTTGGGGGGCCCGCTCCGGCTGCGCCGCGAGACGCTCGACCTGACCTCGGACGGGCAGCAGGTGGTCGTCTTCCTGCCCGCCGGCGAGCAGACGGAAGCGGCCGTCGACCGCCTGCCCGCCCCCACCCCGTCCTCATCCCTCTCCTCGTCCTCATCCCTCTCCTCGTCCTCCTCCCGCTCCCCGTCTCCCACACCGTCCCCCTCGTCCCGGGGGCAGGGCCGGCTGCGGGCGGTGCGGTGCGGTGCGGTGACCGGTCCTCAGCCCAGGTGCGTGGGGGCGAACATCCGCAGGACGGCCGGGAGGACGACCACCGAGGGGCCGGAGGCCGACAGCGCCGCGGCGAGGTCCTTCTCCAGGGTCTCCGGCGTGGTGCGTACGCCGGGCACGCCGAACGACTCGGCCAGGGCCACGTGGTCGGGGCGGGTCGGCCCGGTCGCCGCGGACCGGCCGAAGGCGTCGGTCGGGTACTCGCGCAGGATGCCGTAGCCGCCGTCGTCGACGATCAGCCAGGTGACGTCCAGGTCGTACTGGCGGGCGGTGGCCAGCTCGGCGAGGGAGTAGAGCGCGCCGGCGTCGCCGGAGACCGCGAGCACCGGGCGGGTCGGGTCGGCCGCGGCGGCGCCGAGGGCGGCCGGGAAGGCGTAGCCGAGGCCGCCGGCGCCCTGGGCCGAGTGCATGGTGTTGGGGCGCCCCGGGTCGAAGGCGGACCAGGCCCAGTAGGCCAGGATCGTCATGTCCCAGAAGGAGGGCGCGGCGGTGGGCAGGGCGCGGCGGACGGACGCCAGCACCTGCTGCTCCAGGTCGAGTCCCTGGGCGTCGAGGCGCGCCCGGACCCGCTCCAGGAGGTCCCGTACGCGCTCCGGCGCGGTCTCGTCCGGGCGCCGGTCCACCGTCTCCAGGAGTGCCTGGAGGGCGAGGCGGGCGTCGGCGTGGATGCCGAGGGCGGGGTGGTTGGACTCCAGTTTGCCGAGGTCGGCCTCGATCTGGATGACCCGGCCGCGCGGCCGGAAGGTGTGGTGGTTCGAGGAGAGTTCGCCGAGTCCGGAGCCGACGACGAGGAGGACGTCGGCGTCCTCCAGGAAGTCGGTGGTGTGCCGGTCCTCCAGCCAGGACCGGAGCGAGAGCGGGTGTTCCCAGGGGAAGGCGCCCTTGCCGCCGAAGGTGGTGACCACGGGGGCGTTCAGCCGCTCGGCGAGCTGCCGCAGCTTGCGGGAGGCGTCCGCGCGGACCACCCCGCCGCCCGCGATGATCGCCGGGCGGGCGGCGCGGGAGAGCAGGTCGGCGGCGACCGCGGTGAGTTCCACCCGGGGGGCGGGCTCGTCGGGGGTCGCGTCCACGCCGGTCACCACCGGCAGGGTGGTGGGGGCCAGCAGCACGTCCTGCGGGATCTCCACCCAGACCGGGCCGTGCGGGGCGGTCAGCGCCGACTTCCAGGCGGCGGCGATCGCGGACGGGATCTGCGAGGCGGCGCGGACGGTGTGCACGGACTTGACCACACCCCGGAACGAGGCGGCCTGGTCGGGGAGTTCGTGCAGATACCCGTGGCGTCCGCCGCCGAGCCCGGCGGTCGGGACCTGGCCGCCGATGGCGAGGACCGGGGCGCTCGCGGCGGCGGCCTCCTGGAGCGCGGCCAGCGAGGTCAGCGCGCCGGGGCCGGTGGAGAGCAGCAGCGGGGCCGCCTCGCCGGTGATCCGGCCGTAGGCGTCGGCGGCGAAACCGGCGTTGTTCTCCACCCGCAGCCCGAGATAGCGCAGGTCGGAGCGGTGCAGCGCGTCGAACAGGGCGAGCGCGGGCCGGCCGGGCAGGCCGAACACGGTGGTCGCGCCGAGCCCGGCCAGGGTCTCCACGACCAGGTCTCCGCCGTTGCGGCCGGCCGGGGGGTTCAGCGCCGCCTCGGTCTGCGCGGGCGTCGGACGGAGTTCCAGGTCGTGGTCGTGGGTCACTGCGGCTCTTTCTCCTCGCGGCCCCGGGCGATCTGCCGGGACATGATCGTCGTCAGTTCGTACGCGGTGTGGGAAGCCGCCACCGATGTGATCTCGGCGTGGTCGTACGCCGGGGCCACCTCGACGACGTCCGCCGACACCAGGTTGCACGACGTGAGACCGCGCAGGATCTCCAGCAGCTCGCGGGAGGTCATGCCGCCGGCCTCCGGGGTGCCGGTGCCGGGCGCGTGCGCCGGGTCGAGGCAGTCGATGTCGATGGAGATGTAGAGCGGGCGGTCGCCGATGCGCTGCCGCAACTGGTCGGCGACCTCGTCGGCGCCGCGCCGGTAGACGTCGGCGGAGGTGACGATGCCGAAGCCCATCTTCGCGTCGTCGGTGAGGTCCCGCTTGCCGTAGAGCGGGCCGCGGGTGCCGACGTGGGAGAGGGCGGAGGTGTCGAGGATGCCCTCCTCGACCGCGCGGCGGAACGGGGTGCCGTGGGTGTACTCGGCGCCGAAGTACGTGTCCCAGGTGTCGAGGTGGGCGTCGAAGTGGAGCAGCGCGACCGGTCCGTGCTTCTTCGCGACCGAGCGCAGCAGCGGCAGGGCGATGGTGTGGTCGCCGCCGAGGGTCATCAGCCGGGCGCCGGTGCCCAGCAGGTCGTCGGCCGCCGTCTCGATCGTCTCCACGGCCTCGTGGATGTCGAACGGGTTGACGGCGATGTCGCCGCCGTCGGCGACCTGGGCGAGAGCGAACGGGGAGGCGTCCTGCGCCGGGTTGTACGGGCGCAGCAGCCGGGACGCCTCCCGGATGGCGTTGCCGCCGAAGCGGGCGCCCGGCCGGTACGAGACACCCGAGTCGAACGGCACCCCCACCACGGCGACGTCGGCGCGGCCGACCTCGTCCAGACGGGGCAGCCGCGCGAAGGTCGCGGGTCCGGCGTACCGGGGGACGCGGGAGGAGTCGACGGGGCCGCGGGGAGTCTCGTTGCTGCTCATGAACTGCCTTCCTTCGTACGCTTCGTCCGCTTCGTCGCGTACCGCCGGTCCGGATTGGCACGGGGTGACCGAAAAGCCACTGCGAAGTGTACGTTTCGTCCGATCGACCGGCGTCCGGACCCGTTGTTCCGTTCGGCGTGGGACGAGGTGAGCCCCCGGCGGCGGGACCGGAACCGGCCCCGCCGCCGGGGGCTGGGCGGCTTCAGCCCCGGCCGGAACGCCTGCCGGCTTGGCGAGAAGCAGCCTGGCCGCCGCCGGAGTGGCGGTGCGTGGTGCCGGAATGTGTCCCGGACCGGCCCTGGCCGCCGCCGGAGTGGCGTTGCGTGGTCCCGGACTGGCCCTGGGCGGCATAGCCCTGGCCGGAGTAACCCTGGGCGGCATAGCCCTGGCCGGAGTAACCCTGCGGGGTTCCGGAGTACCCCTGCCCGGAATAGCCCTGCCCGGAGTACCCCTGCCCGGAGTAACTCTGGGCTGAGTAGTCCCGGCTGTCCGGTACATAGGGGGTGACGGGGTCGAGGCTGTTGACCGCGAAGGCGATGGCGGACTGCCGCTCGCTCTCGGGCGCGGAGAACCCACCCGACTGATACGGCGTCCCGGCCGACCCCGGGTACGTCGGAGCCGGGGAGCCGTGGGCCGCCGTCGCGGAGGACGGGGCGCCCCCGAAGGAGTAACTCGGCGGGGCTTGCGAGGGGGCGGGCGTGCCGCCGTAGTACGCCTCGGCGCCGGTCCGGCCGCCGCCGTACGCGGGGGCGGGGGTGCCGACGCTCGCGGGCCGATCGACGTCGGCTTGCTGGGAGTACCCGCCGTAGTTGTGGCTCGGTGCGTTGCCCGACCACATCCGCGGGTCGTTGGGATAGGTGGCGTAGCTCCGGTCGTACGGCCGCTCGGGGGGTGAAGACATCTCCGCTGTTCCTCTCGTCGTGTTCTCGTCGTGTTCCGGGGCACGAAACCGCGTGGCAGGACTACGCGTGAACGCGGCCAGTGGTTCACGGGGGCGCTCGCAGGTGGCCGGTGGTGCCCGCGCAAGCGCGGGCCCGGCCGGGTGCCGCACAATGGGAGCCATGCCGATACCCGGGACACCCAGCCGTGCCGAACTCGTCGAACACCTCGTCAGAACACGTATCGCGGGCGAGGTCGCCACTCCCCGCGAGAACAACCTCTCGCACTACCGGAAACTGGCGAACGGCGACCGCAACTTCTGGCTCGGCCTGGAGCTGGGCGACCGCTGGACCGACGAGCAGGACGTGCTCGCGGTGATGGCGGAGCGGGTCGGTGTCGTGGACGACGCCGAGCACCGCTACGGGCAGGACACCATCGACCCCGAGCTGACCGTGGACGCGCTGGAGCGGCTGGCGGCCCGGCTGCGCAAGGCGGCCGACGGCGGGCAGCGGGTGCTGTTCGCCACCGGCCACCCCGGCGGCCTGCTGGACGTGCACCGGGCCACGGCCGCCGCGCTGCGCGCCGCCGGCTGCGAGATCGTCGTCATCCCCGAGGGGCTGCGGACCGACGAGGGGTACGTGGTGCAGTTCGCGGACGTGGCGGTGCAGGAGCACGGCGCCACGCTGTGGCACACGCACTCCGGCGAGCCGATGAAGGCGATCCTCACCGGCCTGGAGCGCGCGGGCCGGCCGCTGCCCGACCTGGTCGTCGCCGACCACGGCTGGGCGGGGTACGCCGGGCAGCACGGCGTCGACTCCTGCGGTTACGCCGACTGCAACGACCCGGCGCTCTTCCTCGCCGAGGCCGAGGGCACCCTCCAGGTCACGATCCCGCTCGACGACCATGTGCTCAGCCCGCGCTACTACGACCCGATGACGGCGTACCTGCTCGCCGCGGCGGGGCTGGCCGAGTAGCCCTGCCCGGTGGGAGGGGCTGCCGTCACGGCCACGGGTTCAGCCCCTCCGCGCGGCGCTGCGCGTACCCCGGCGTCGGGTCCAGGTAGACCCGCCGGACCGCCGGGAACAGCTCCCGCAGCCGCGTCTCCGCCTGATCGCAGGCCCACTCGATCTGGGCCGCCGTCGCCAGGTCCCGGAAGTCGACCTTGGCGGCGACCAGCGCCTCCCGGGGGCCCTGCACGAGCGTGGTCAGCTCCAGGACGGCCTCGATGTGCTCCACCGCCAGCAGTTCGGCGCGGATCCGCTCCCGCGTGGTGCGGGGCAGCGCCCGGCCGATGAGGAACTCGGCGTTGGACCGGCCCAGCACCCAGGCGACGTAGAGCAGCAGGGCGCCGATGCACAGGGACGCGGCGCCGTCCCAGCCGCCGGAGCCGGTGAGCTGTCCGCCGAGCAGTCCGCCCGCGGCCAGCACCAGGCCGATCAGGGCGGCGGAGTCCTCCAGGACGACGGCCTTGACGGCGGTGTCGGGGGTGCGGCGCAGATAGCGGCCGAAGGGCACCCGGGCGCGCCCCGCCTCACCGCGCGCCTGCTTCAGGCCGGTGCGCAGCGAGTAGCCCTCCAGGAGGAAGGCGACGGCGAGGACGAGGTACGACAGCAGCGGGTCGCCGAGTTCCTCGCCCCGGACGAGGGTGTGGACACCGTCGTAGATCGAGAAGACCGCGCCGCCGACGAAGGTGGCGACGGCGGCGAGCAGCGCCCAGATGTAGCGCTCGGGGCCGTGCCCGAGGGGGTGGTCCTCGTCGGCGGGCCGGACGCTGCGTCTGAGCGAGGTCAGCAGCAGGACCTCGGTGACGGTGTCGGCGAAGGAGTGCGCGGCCTCCGACAGCATCGCGCTGGAGCCGCTGAGCACGCCCGCGACGGCCTTGGCGAGGGCGATGCCCAGATTGGCGACGGCGGCGACGATCACCGTGAAGGTGCTCTCGCCGCCGCCCGTGGTCTCGTGTTCTTGTTCCGCCATGGCCCTCAGTCTTCCCGAGGCACGCGGACCACGCCCTCCTGGATCACCGAGAGGGCGAGCCGCCCGTCCTGCGTGTAGATGCGGGCCTGGCCCAGGCCCCGGCCGCCGTGGGCCGACGGCGACTGCTGGTCGTACAGCAGCCATTCGTCGGCGCGGAAGGGCCGGTGGAACCACATGGCGTGGTCCAGGGAGGCGCCGACGACGTCGCCGAGGGCCCAGCCGCCGCGCCCGTGGGCGAGGAGCACCGAGTCCAGGAGGGTCATGTCGGAGACGTAGGTGGCGAGGACGACGTGGAGCAGCGGGTCGTCCGCGAGTTTGCCGGCGGTGCGGAACCAGACCTGGGAGTGCGGTTCGCGCGGCTCGCCGAAACTGCCGTAGGGCGGGTCGTCGACGTACCGCAGGTCCACGGCCGCGCGTGCCTCCAGGAACCGTTCGACGGTGGTGGCGGGCAGGTGCGGATAGCCGCGCAGCCGCTCCTCGTTGGTGGGGAGCGTCGCCGGGTCCGGGGCGGGCGGCATGGGGGCCTGGTGGTCGAGGCCCTCCTCGTACGTCTGGAAGGACGCCGACAGCCCGAAGATCGGTTTGCCGTGCTGGACGGCGACCACCCGGCGGGTGGTGAAGGAACGGCCGTCGCGGAGCCGGTCGACCTGGTAGACGAGGGGGACGTCCGGGTCGCCGGGGCGCAGGAAGTACGCGTGCAGGGAGTGGGCGTGGCGGTCCTCGGGGACCGTCCGCCCGGCGGCCACCAGGGCCTGGGCCGCGACCTGTCCGCCGAAGACCCGGGGGACGACGGCGGACCGGGACCGGCCGCGGAAGATGTCCTGCTCGATCCGCTCCAGGTCGAGCAGGTCGAGCAGCGACTGCAGTGCCTCGCTCATGGGTCTCCGTGGTGCCGGGCCGCTGTTGTCCGCGCCCTACAGGCCCATGTTCTTCGCGATGATCATCTTCATGACCTCGCTGGTGCCGCCGTAGATGCGGTTGACGCGGTTGTCCGCGTACAGGCGGGCGATCGGGTACTCGTTCATGTAGCCGTAGCCGCCGTGGAGCTGGAGGCAGCGGTCGATGACGCGGTGGGCGACCTCGGTGGTGAACAGCTTGGCGCTCGCGGCCTCGGCGGCGGTCAGCTCGCCGGCGTCCAGGGCCTCCAGGGCGCGGTCGGCGACCGCCTCGGCGGCGTCCACCTCGGCCTGGCAGGCGGCCAGCTCGAACTTGGTGTTCTGGAAGCTGGCGACCGTCTTGCCGAAGACGGTGCGGTCCTGGACGTACTGCTTGGCGAAGCGGACGGCGGCCTTGGCCTGCGCGTAGGCGCCGAAGGCGATGCCCCAGCGCTCGGAGGGCAGGTTGGCGCCGAGGTAGTGGAAGCCCTTGTTCTCCGCGCCGAGCAGGTCCTCGACGGGGACCTTGACGTCGACGAAGGCCAGTTCGGCGGTGTCGGAGGTGCGCAGGCCGAGCTTGTCGAGCTTGCGGCCCACCGAGTAGCCGGGGGACTTGGTGTCCACCGCGAACAGGGAGATGCCGTGGCGGCGGTCCTCGGCGGTGGGCGGGGCGGTGCGGGCGCAGACGATGACCCGGTCGGCGTGGACACCGCCGGTGATGAAGGTCTTGGCGCCGTTGAGGACGTAGTGGGTGCCGTCCGCGGCGAGTTTGGCGGTGGACTTCATGCCCGCGAGGTCGGAGCCGGTGCCCGGCTCGGTCATCGCGATCGCCCACATCTCCTCGGCGGAGACGAACTTCGGCAGGAACCGCTTCTTCTGCTCGTCGGTGGCGAGCATCTTCAGATACGGCAGGGCGAGCAGCACGTGCACGCCGGAGCCGCCGAAGGTGACGCCCGCGCGGGCGGTCTCCTCGTACTGGATCGCCTCGAACTTGTGGCTGTCCAGGCCGGCGCCGCCGAACTCCTCGGGCACGTTGATGCCGAACAGGCCCAGCTCGGCCAGCTTGTGGTAGAACTCGCGGGGCACGATGCCCTGGGTGAACCACTCGTCGTAGACCGGGACGACCTCGGCCTCGATGAAGGCGCGCAGGGTCTCGCGGAACGCCTCGTGATCCTCGTTGAACACCGTACGGCGCATCACGCCACCTTCCACCGGAATACGTCTGTCTAAGCGCTTGCTCAGACCCCACCGTACCGGTGGGTAGCGAGGGGCGTCCAGAGTGGCTTCCGGGTAACTCTCGTCACGCCCCCGGCGCACTCCCCGGCACGCCCCCTGTCACGCCCGCGCCCCGGCCGCCGCGAACGCGCCGCGCGCCATGCGGCTGAGCAGGTCCGCGGTGCGGGCCCGGCCGGGCAGGGCGCCGGGCCGGCCGAGGTGCGGGGTGGAGTTGAGCAGGCCGAAGACGGAGTGGACCGCCGAGCGGGCGCTGGGCTCGGCGAGGTCCGGGTAGACCCGGCGCACCACCTCCACCCACAGCTCCACGTACTGCCGCTGGAGCTGGCGCACCAGCTTGCGGTCGCTGTCCCGGAGCCGGTCCAGTTCCCGGTCGTGCAGGGTGATCAGCGGACGGTCGTCGAGCGCGAAGTCGATGTGCCCCTCGATCAGCGAGTCGAGGACCGCCTCCGGGTCGGCGCCGATCGAGCCGGCCGCGTCGGCCGTGCCTGCCGCGCCGGGGCCGCCCGCTTCCGCCAGGCGGCGCTTCGCGCCCGTCAGGAGCTGGCCGCTGATGCCGACCAGCAGTTCGGCGAGCATCGCGTCCTTGCCGGGGAAGTGCCGGTACAGGCCGGGACCGCTGATACCGACCGCCGCGCCTATCTCGTCCACGCCCACCCCGTGGAAGCCGCGCTCGGCGAAGAGCCGGGCGGCCTCCTTGAGGATCTGCTCGCGGCGGGTCGGGGCGTCGGTTCTGGTGGCCATGGGAACGATTCTAGACAGGGAGGTTAGCGGTCGTTAACCTGAAGGGAGTGCGTTAACGCTCATTAACTGGTGGACCACTGGGTGAGGGGACCGCGGTATGCATCAGGCACCGGAGCTGACGAGCGCGGCAGATCCCGCCTCCGAGGCGTATCGGGCCAACGAGGAGGCGCACCGCGTCCTCGTGGAGGAGCTGCGCGGCAGGCTGGCCGCGGCCCGGCTCGGCGGGGGCGCGCGGGCCCGCGCCCGGCACACCGCGCGCGGCAAGCTGCTTCCGCGCGAGCGGGTGGACCGGCTGCTCGACCCCGGCTCGCCCTTCCTGGAGCTGGCGCCGCTGGCCGCCGAGGGGATGTACGAAGGGCAGGCCCCGGCCGCCGGCGTCATCGCCGGGATCGGGCGGGTCAGCGGCCGGGCGTGCGTGATCGTGGCCAATGACGCCACCGTCAAGGGCGGCACCTACTACCCGATGACGGTGAAGAAGCACCTGCGCGCCCAGGAGGTGGCGCTGGAGAACCGCCTGCCCTGTCTGTACCTGGTCGACTCCGGCGGGGCGTTCCTGCCGATGCAGGACGAGGTCTTCCCCGACCGGGAGCACTTCGGGCGGATCTTCTTCCACCAGGCCCGGATGTCCGCGGCCGGCATCCCGCAGATCGCGGCCGTCCTCGGCTCCTGCACGGCGGGCGGGGCGTATGTGCCCGCGATGAGCGACGAGGCCGTGATCGTGCGCGGCCAGGGCACCATCTTCCTGGGCGGCCCGCCGCTGGTGAAGGCGGCCACGGGCGAGGTGGTGAGCGCCGAGGAACTGGGCGGCGGCGAGGTGCACGCGCGGGTGTCGGGGGTGACCGACCACCTCGCCGAGGACGACGCGCACGCCCTCCGGATCGTCCGGGACATCGTGGACACGCTCCCCGCGCGCGGGGCGCCGCCCTGGGAGGTGCGGCCGGCCGCCGAGCCCAAGGTGGACCCCTTCGGGCTGTACGGGGCGGTGCCGGTCGACTCCCGCACCCCCTACGACGTCCGCGAGATCATCGCACGCGTGGTGGACGGTTCCCGGTTCGCCGAGTTCAAGGCCGAGTTCGGGCAGACCCTGGTCACCGGCTTCGCCCGGATCCACGGCCACCCGGTGGGCATCGTCGGCAACAACGGCATCCTCTTCTCCGAGTCCGCGCAGAAGGGCGCCCACTTCATCGAGCTGTGCGACCAGCGCGGCATCCCGCTGCTCTTCCTGCAGAACATCTCCGGCTTCATGGTCGGCCGGGACTACGAGGCGGGCGGCATCGCCAAGCACGGCGCCAAGATGGTCACGGCGGTCGCGTGCGCGCGGGTGCCGAAGCTGACGGTCGTGGTCGGCGGCTCCTACGGCGCCGGGAACTACTCGATGTGCGGCCGGGCCTACTCCCCCCGCTTCCTGTGGATGTGGCCGGGCGCCAAGATCTCGGTGATGGGCGGCGAACAGGCCGCCTCGGTCCTCGCCACCGTCAAACGGGACCAGTGGGAGGCGCGCGGCGAGGAGTGGCCCGCGGCGGAGGAAGAGGCGTTCAAGGCGCCCGTCCGCGCGCAGTACGCCCACCAGGGCAACGCCTACTACGCCACCGCCCGCCTCTGGGACGACGGGGTCATCGACCCCCTCGACACCCGGCAGGTCCTGGGACTCGCCCTGACCGCCTGCGCCCACGCGCCGCTGGGAGAACCCCAGTTCGGCGTCTTCCGGATGTGAGGACCCATGTTTGACACGGTGCTTGTGGCCAACCGGGGCGAGATCGCCGTCCGCGTCGTGCGCACGCTGCGGGCGCTGGGCGTGCGCTCGGTGGCCGTCTTCTCCGACGCGGACGCCGACGCCCGGCACGTCCGGGAGGCCGACACGGCGGTACGGATCGGACCGGCGGCGGCCACCGAGAGCTACCTCCGCGTCGACCGGCTGCTGGAGGCGGCGGCCCGGACGGGCGCGCAGGCCGTCCACCCGGGGTACGGCTTCCTCGCGGAGAACGCCGGCTTCGCCCGCGCCTGCGAGGCGGCGGGGCTGGTCTTCATCGGGCCGCCCGCCGACGCGATCGCCCTGATGGGCGACAAGATCCGCGCCAAGGAGACGGTGGCGGCGGCCGGGGTGCCGGTGGTGCCCGGCGGACGCGACCCCGACCTCACCGAGGCCGCCCGCGCTCTGGGCGCGCCCGTACTGCTGAAGCCCTCGGCGGGCGGCGGCGGCAAGGGCATGCGGCTGGTGCGGGACCTGGCCGTGCTGGCGGAGGAGATCGCCGCCGCCCGCCGCGAGGCCCGCGCCTCCTTCGGCGACGACACGCTCCTGGTGGAGCGGTGGGTCGACCGGCCCCGGCACATCGAGATCCAGGTGCTCGCCGACGGCCACGGCGGCGTCGTCCACCTGGGTGAGCGCGAGTGCTCCCTGCAGCGCCGGCACCAGAAGATCGTGGAGGAGGCGCCCAGCGTGCTCCTGGACGAGGCGACCCGCGCGGCGATGGGTGAGGCGGCCGTGCAGGCGGCCCGCTCCTGCGGCTACCGGGGCGCGGGCACGGTGGAGTTCATCGTCCCCGGCTCGGACCCGTCCTCGTACTGGTTCATGGAGATGAACACCCGCCTCCAGGTCGAGCACCCGGTGACGGAACTGGTCACCGGCCTGGATCTGGTGGAGTGGCAGTTGCGGGTGGCGGCGGGCGAGCCGCTCGGCTTCACCCAGGACGAGGTGCGCCTGACCGGGCACGCGGTCGAGGCCCGGCTGTGCGCGGAGGACCCGGCGCGGGGCTTCCTGCCCTCCGGCGGCACCGTCCTGAGACTGCGCGAGCCCGAGGGGGACGGTGTCCGTACCGACTCCGGGCTCAGCGAGGGCACCGAGGTCGGCAGCCTGTACGACCCGATGCTGGCGAAGGTGATCGGGTACGGCCCCGACCGGGAGACGGCGCTGCGCAGACTGCGCGCCGCGCTGGCCGGGACGGTGACGCTCGGCGTGCGGACCAACGCCGGGTTCCTGCGGCGGCTGCTGGCCCATCCGGCGGTGGTGGCGGGCGAGCTGGACACCGGCCTGGTGGAGCGCGAGGTGGACGGCCTGGTCGCCGGGGACGTCCCCGAGGAGGTGTACGAGGCGGCGGCCGCCGTCCGGCTGGAGGCGCTCAGACCGAAGGGCGAGGGCTGGACGGACCCCTTCTCGGTGCCCAGCGGCTGGCGCCTCGGCGGCACCCCCAGGCCGCCGTCCTTCCCGCTGCGGGTGGGCGATCCGGTCGAGCACACCCCGCGCGGCACCCACACCGTCACCGACGAGACGGTCTCCGTGACGCTGGACGGGGTCCGGCACACCTTCCGCCGGGCCGGTGACTGGCTCGGCCGCGACGGCGACGCCTGGCAGGTACGCGACCACGACCCGGTCGGCGCCGCCCTGAGCCGCGCCGGGCGCGCGGGCGCCGACTCGCTGACCGCGCCCATGCCGGGCACGGTGACGGTGGTGAAGGTCGCCGTCGGCGACGAGGTGAGCGCCGGACAGAGCCTGCTGGTGGTGGAGGCGATGAAGATGGAGCACCTCATCTCCGCCCCGCACGCCGGCACCGTCACCGAACTGGACGTGGCCCCCGGCACGACGGTCGCCATGGACCAGGTCCTGGCGGTCGTCGCCCCGGCGGACGCGCCGGCGGACGCCCCGGCGCACCCGCCGGCCGACGCGCCCGTACCGGCGCCCGTACCGGAGGAGAAGTGACCCTGCCGATGGAGGTCCCGGTGCCCGGACTGCCCGCCCGGGTCCGCATCCACGAGGTCGGTGCCCGCGACGGCCTGCAGAACGAGAAGGCGGTCGTCCCCGTCGAGGTCAAGGCGGAGTTCGTGGGCCGGCTCGCCGGGGCGGGCCTGTCCACGATCGAGGCGACCAGCTTCGTCCACCCCAAGTGGGTGCCCCAGCTCGCCGACGCCGAGGAGCTGTACCCGAGGGTGGCCGCCCTCCCCGTGGCCCTGCCGGTCCTCGTCCCCAACGAACGCGGCCTGGACCGCGCCCTGGCGCTCGGCGCCCGCCGGGTGGCCGTCTTCGCCAGCGCCACCGAGTCCTTCGCCCGGGCCAACCTGAACCGCACGGTGGACGAGTCGCTCGCCATGTTCGCCCCGGTCGTCGCCCGCGCCAAGGCGGCCGGCGTCCACGTCCGCGGCTACCTGTCGATGTGTTTCGGCGACCCGTGGGAGGGCGCCGTCCCGGTCGCCCGGGTGGTCCGGGTCTGCCGTGCCCTCAAGGAGCTGGGCTGCGACGAAATCAGCCTCGGCGACACCATCGGCGTGGCCACCCCCGGACACGTCACCGCCCTGCTCGACGCCCTGACCGCCGGGGGCGTCCCCGTGGACACGCTCGCCGTGCACTTCCACGACACCTACGGCCAGGCGCTCGCCAACACCCTCGCCGCCCTCCAACGCGGTGTCAGCACGGTGGACGCCTCGGCGGGCGGCCTCGGCGGCTGCCCGTACGCGAAGTCCGCCACCGGGAACCTCGCCACCGAGGACCTGGTGTGGATGCTGCGCGGCCTCGGCATCGACACCGGCGTCGACCTCGACCGGCTCGTCGCCACCAGCGTCTGGATGGCCGCGCACCTCGGCCGGCCCAGCCCGTCCCGCACCGTACGAGCCCTCAGCCACGACGACTCCCCCCAGGAGCAGTGAAGCGATGGACCACAGACTCTCCCCCGAACACGAGGAACTCCGGCGCACGGTGGCGGAGTTCGCGCAGGACGTCGTGGCGCCGAAGATCGGTGACTTCTACGAGCGGCACGAGTTCCCGTACGAGATCGTCCGCGAGATAGGGCGCATGGGCCTGTTCGGGCTGCCCTTCCCCGAGAGCTACGGCGGCATGGGCGGCGACTACCTGGCGCTCGGCATCGTCCTGGAGGAACTGGCCCGCGTCGACTCCTCGGTGGCCATCACCCTGGAGGCGGGGGTCTCGCTGGGCGCGATGCCGCTGCACCTGTTCGGCACCGAGGAGCAGAAGCGGACCTGGCTGCCGCGGCTGTGCTCCGGCGAGATCCTGGGCGCGTTCGGGCTGACCGAGCCGGACGGCGGTTCGGACGCCGGGGCGACCCGGACCACGGCCAGGCTGGACGAGGCGGCGGGCGAGTGGGTGATCAACGGCACCAAGTGCTTCATCACCAACTCCGGTACGGACATCACCGCCCTGGTGACGGTCACGGCGGTCACCGGCCGCAAACCCGACGGCTCGCCCCGCATCTCCTCGATCATCGTGCCGTCCGGCACCCCCGGCTTCACGGTCGCCCCGCCCTACTCCAAGGTCGGCTGGAACGCCTCCGACACCCGGGAGCTGTCCTTCGACGAGGTCCGGGTGCCGGCCGCCAACCTGCTGGGCGAGGAGGGCCGGGGCTACGCCCAGTTCCTGCGCATCCTGGACGAGGGCCGCGTCGCCATCGCCGCGCTCGCCACCGGCCTCGCCCAGGGCTGTGTGGACGAGTCGGTCGGGTATGCCAAGGAGCGCCACGCCTTCGGCCGTCCGATCGGCGCCAACCAGGCCGTCCAGTTCAAGATCGCCGACATGGAGATGAAGGCCCACACCGCGAGGCTGGCCTGGCGCGACGCGGCCTCGCGGCTGGTGGCGGGCGAGCCCTTCAAGAAGGAGGCGGCGCTGGCGAAGCTGTACTCCTCGACGATCGCGGTGGACAACGCCCGCGACGCCACCCAGATCCACGGCGGCTACGGCTTCATGAACGAGTACCCGGTGGCCCGCATGTGGCGCGACTCCAAGATCCTGGAGATCGGCGAGGGCACGAGCGAGGTGCAGCGGATGCTGATCGCCCGGGAGTTGGGGCTCATGCCGGTCTGACGGGCCGAGGCCCTCGGCGTGAACCTGGTGGAGCCCCCGGAGGAGGCGAAGAAGGCGACCGGCGGCTGGTTCGAGACGCTGAGCTGGGAGAACGCCGACAAGGAAGGTCGGCCGACCGCCCGCACCCGGCGGCCGGGCCCCCCGGGGACGTGCCGCCCCGGGAGGGCCCGGCCGAGGCCGCCTCGCCGTGTCGCTGCTTCTCCCTGTCGCTACTTCGCGCGGCGCGCCACCGTGAAGTGGTCGACCTGCTCGCCGGTCTCGGCGATGCCCCGCACCTTCAGCGTGGCCAGCCGGCCCCGGGAGGCCGGGGTGACGTCCACCCGCAGGAAGGAGTAGTCGAGGTAGCGGACCCGCGACCAGGCCACCGTCTCCTGCTCCCGGCCGCCGTCCACGCAGACGAACGAGGACACCGCGTTGTTGTCCTTCTCGTGGCCCTCGTACGACTCGTCGGCGCTGAAGGCGTACAGGCTCTTGCCGGCCGCGCCGGCCGTGACGTAGACGACGCCGTCGGTCTCGGGGTAGGCGGTGCCGCCGATCGGCAGTTCCTTGGCGACTTCACCGCCCTTGATGACGTCGGTGCGCTCGTAGACGTGGTTGTGGCCGTTGATGACCAGGTCGACGGTGTACTTCTCGAAGAGCGGCACCCACTCGTCGCGTACGCCGCCCTCGGAGGCGTGGGCGGTGGAGGTGCAGTAGGCGCAGTGGTGGAAGAAGACGACGACGAAGTCGATGTCGTCGTCGGCCCGGTACCGCTTGAGCTGCCGCTCCAGCCAGGTGGTCTGGGTGCCGCCGGAGATGCCGAGGTTGGCCGGGATCTCGAAGGAGATGTCGTTGGCGTCCAGCGAGATGATCGCCGTGTTGCCGTGCACGAAGGTGTAGACGCCGGGCAGATTGGCCTGGTCGGGGCCGTTGGTGGGCAGCTCCCAGCGGGCCTCCTCGCCGCCGTAGCCGTTGGGCGAGTACCAGGCCTCCATGTCGTGGTTGCCGTACGCGACCATCCAGGGGACCTGCTTGGCGACCGTCTCGGTCTGCGCGAGGAACTGGTCCCAGGTGCGCGAGTCGAAGCCGGTGTCGCTGGTCTTGCCCTGGCCGGCCGGGTCCGCGTAGCAGATGTCGCCGGCGTGCAGGTGGAAGGCCGGGTTCTGGCCGAGGATCAGGCCGTCGTTGGCGAGGGCGTGGTAGCTGACGCCCTGGTCGCCGAAGGCGGTGAAGGTGAAGGACTCGGCCTTGGCGGGGGCGGTGGTGAAGGTGCCGAGGGTGCCGAGCAGGTGGGCCTGGGCGGGGTCGAAGCCGGCGTGGCCGACGCCGTAGTAGTAGGTCCGGCCCGGCTTGAGGTGGGTGAGCTTGGCGTGCAGGTAGTACTGCGTGTGGTCGCCGCTGGTGCCGACCCCGGCCGGGGTGTGCAGGGCGCGCACCTCGGCGTCGATCTTCCGGGAGAGGTCCCAGGGGTGGGCGCCGATCCGGATGAAGGGCTTCTTGACCGCGATCGGCACCTGCCAGGAGACGGTCATCTGGGTGCGCGGGTCGTTGCCGTAGGCGAGGTGGCGGCCGAAGGGGGCGACCAGGGCGCCGTCGACCGTCTCGGCGGCGGAGCCCTTCCGCGTCGGCGTGGCGGCCTGCGCGGTGGCACCCGGCACGAACGCGCCACCGGCCACCGCGCCCAGGGTGACCGCGCCACCCCGCATCATGGTGCGCCGGGAGAACTTGGCGCGCAGGTACTCGTGCTGCTCGGCCATGCTCATGCGCTCGGCCAGCTTCTCGGGAACGCCCATACGAGGAATGTCCATGGTGTCTGAAACTCGTCCCCTAGAGCAACGGCATTCGAGCCGCCGGATGGACAGGCGGCGAACAGCGTCTCATGAGAGTTTCAACAGTCACTTGCCCGATATCGGGCAGGATTCTTGCGGAAGCTCCTCCTGTACCCCAGGATCAACCGGGTGCACGACGAACTCGTTGATCATCTGACGCGGTCCACGCCCCTCAGCCGGGGCGAGGCGCTGCGCGTGGTCCAGGACGTGCTCGCCTACTTCGACGAGACGGCCGAGGAGTACGTCCGTCGCCGCCACCGCGAGTTGCAGAGCCAGGGCCTGGTGAACGCGACGATCTTCGAGCGGATCGAGGCGGAACTGAAGTACCGGGCGGTGGCACCCCCGGAACTGACACTCCGCCAGTTGCGCCGCATGGTCTACGGCTGACCCCCCGCCCGCCGCCCGTGCACGACTCGACCAGACCCACTGACGACTGACGACTGACGACTGACGACTGACGACTGATCCAAGAGCGATCTACGACCGATCTACGACCGATCTACGACCAAGGGAAAACGCATCCATGTGCGGAATCGTCGGATACATCGGGAAGCGCGACGTGGCGCCCCTGCTCCTTGAGGGCCTCCAGCGGCTTGAGTACCGCGGTTACGACTCGGCGGGCATCGTCGTGACCTCCCCCAAGGCGGCCGGCCTGAGGATGGTCAAGGCCAAGGGCCGCGTCCGCGACCTGGAGGCCAAGGTCCCGGCGCGCTTCAAGGGCACCACCGGCATCGCGCACACCCGCTGGGCCACCCACGGCGCCCCCTCCGACGCCAACGCCCACCCGCACATGTCGGCCGACGACAAGGTCGCCGTCGTCCACAACGGCATCATCGACAACGCCGCCGAGCTGCGCCGCAAGCTGGAGGCGGACGGCGTCGAGTTCCTCTCCGAGACCGACACCGAGGTCCTCGTCCACCTCGTCGCCCGTTCGACGGCCGAGAAGCTGGAGGACCGCGTCCGCGAGACCCTCCGGGTCGTCGAGGGCACCTACGGCATCGCCGTCGTGCACGCCGACTTCCCCGACCGCATCGTGGTCGCCCGCAACGGCTCCCCGGTCGTCCTCGGCATCGGCGAGAAGGAGATGTTCGTCGCCTCCGACATCGCCGCGCTGGTCACCCACACCCGGCAGATAGTGACCCTCGACGACGGCGAGATGGCCACCCTCAAGTCCGACGACTTCCGCACGTACACGACGGAGGGCACCCGTACCACCTCCGAGCCGACCACGGTGGAGTGGGAGGCCGCGTCGTACGACATGGGCGGCCACGACACCTACATGCACAAGGAGATCCACGAGCAGGCCGAGGCCGTGGACCGGGTCCTGCGCGGCCGGATCGACGACCGCTTCTCCACCGTGCACCTCGGCGGCCTCAACCTGGACGCCCGCGAGGCCCGGCTGATCCGCCGGGTGAAGATCCTCGGCTGCGGCACCTCGTACCACGCGGGCATGATCGGCGCCCAGATGATCGAGGAGCTGGCCCGCATCCCCGCGGACGCCGAGCCCGCCTCCGAGTTCCGCTACCGCAACGCCGTCGTCGACCCCGACACCCTCTACGTCGCCGTCTCCCAGTCCGGTGAGACCTACGACGTGCTCGCCGCCGTGCAGGAGCTGAAGCGCAAGGGCGCCCGGGTACTGGGCATCGTCAACGTGGTCGGCTCGGCGATCGCCCGCGAGGCGGACGGCGGCATGTACGTGCACGCCGGGCCCGAGGTCTGCGTCGTCTCCACCAAGTGCTTCACCAACACCACGGTCGCCTTCGCACTGCTCGCCCTGCACCTGGGCCGCACCCGCGACCTCTCCGTCCGCGACGGCAAGCGCATCATCGAGGGTCTGCGCAAGCTGCCCGGCCAGATCTCCGAGATGCTGGAGAAGGAGGAGGAGATCAAGAAGCTGGCCGCGCAGTACGCCGAGGCCCGCTCGATGCTCTTCATCGGCCGCGTCCGGGGCTACCCGGTGGCCCGCGAGGCGTCCCTGAAGCTCAAGGAGGTCTCGTACATCCACGCGGAGGCGTACCCCGCCTCCGAGCTGAAGCACGGCCCCCTCGCCCTGATCGAGCCCGCCCTCCCCACGGTCGCGATCGTGCCGGACGACGATCTGCTGGAGAAGAACCGCGCCGCGATGGAGGAGATCAAGGCCCGCAGCGGCCAGATCCTCGCCGTCGCCCACCGGGACCAGCCCAAGGCCGACCACACCATCGTCGTGCCGAAGAACGAGGACGAACTCGACCCCATCCTCATGGGCATCCCCCTCCAACTCCTCGCCTACCACACGGCCTTGGCCCTCGGCAGGGACATCGACAAGCCGAGGAACCTCGCGAAGTCGGTGACGGTGGAGTAGCGGCCCCGCATTCAGTGGAGCGGCGGCCCGGTGGTCAGGGGATGACCACCACGGGCCGCTGCGCCCGTTTGGCGAGCCGGCCCGCCACCGAGCCGAAGAGCCGGCCCACGAGGCCGTGCGTGGAGCCGACGACGATCGCGTCCGCCTCGTACTCCCGCCCCACCTCTTCGAGTTCGTGGCAGATGTCCCCGCCGCGCTCGACCAGGATCCAGGGCACCTCGGCGAGATAGTCCGCGCAGGCCAGCTCCAGCCCGAGGACCTCGGTGCGGTGGTCGGGGACGTCCACGAAGACCGGCGGCTCGCAGCCCGCCCACACCGTGGTGGGCAGCCGGTTGGCCACATGGACGATGATCAGGCCCTGCGCCAGCCGCCGCGCCATGCCGATGGCGTACGCGAGGGCGCGCTCACTGGAGGTGGAGCCGTCGAAGCCGACGACGACTCCGTGCTTGAAGGCGGGGTCGCACGAATGGCGTGGCTCTTCCGCCGCCAGGGGCTCGGCCGCCGTCGGATCGGCGACCGGACGCTTGCGGTCCGCGGGTTCGAAAAAGTCGTGACCGGCCATGGCTGTCTCGGCGTTGTGATCCTTTTTGGAAGGGACGGCACGGTGCGGCGGAGCTGTGTCCGGGAATCATCTTCCCAATCCCATACCCCCAAGGGTACGGCGGCACGCCTCCTTCACCAGGTTGCCTGACACGCCCCGTGCCGGGGTTCCCCGGAGCATGCACGAGGGTGCGCCCGTAACGCAATGGTTGCTGCGCTGTACAGGCGGTTTGCGCGGGATTTGGTCACCCTTGCGCCACCGGGGCGCCTGACGCCCCGTGGGAGCCCGCGGAGAGCGGTGTCCCGAAGTGACCGACCGGCCGGACGGGCGTTGAACCCCCGTGGACCATCCCCAGGTAACGCGCCCGCCCGGACCGCACCGCCCCGGCACCTCCGCGACCCCCGCCACCGCCACCGCTCCCGCAGCCGCCCCCGCCGCCGCCGAACGGCACCACCGGGACGGCGGCACCGACCTGATGCGCTGGGCGGCCTTCAGTTGCCTCTTGGTCCCGGTCGTGCTCCTGTGGTGCGGTACGTCCCTCGCCGGCACCGCGGGAACGGCGCTCGGCCTGACCGCGGTCACCGCCGCCTGCCGGGTGCTGCTGCGCCGCTCGGAGGCGGGCGCGCGGGCGGTCTCCGCGCCCCCTCGGGGACGGCACCACCGGGCCCCTCCGGGGGCGCGCGGGGGCGGTCGGCACCGTGGGAAAAACACACCGGTCGGCTGACCGGTTTCCGCGCACGCGCCCGCATCTTTTCAGCCAACTTCCACAGTCGGCGT
Organism: Streptomyces ziwulingensis; assembly: GCF_039542605.1. Lineage (NCBI taxonomy): Bacteria > Bacillati > Actinomycetota > Actinomycetes > Kitasatosporales > Streptomycetaceae > Streptomyces > Streptomyces ziwulingensis. The sequence continues at coordinate 124,924 of NZ_BAABIG010000084.1, read as the reverse complement.
GTTCCCTGCCCGAACCACCCCCCAATCCCCGTTCCACCTGCACGGAAAGGGTCCAGGAGACCCTGCGCACCCTACGGGGATTGGCCACCGTCACGAGGCGCACTTCCCCGCGGCGCCCGGGAGTGCAACGCTTCGTGATCGAATGCTTTACGCCAAGTTGCCATGTCGACTTTGTCCCAAGCTCCGAACCGGCCATCTCGGCAGGACGGGACACAGTAGATTCGATCTTGACTGTCTACGGCGGGGGACTCGTGCAGGACCGAGGGGAAACGTGTTGGAGCGACAGACCCGAAAGGATCAGGGAGCCGCGACCACCGAGGGGGGCTTAGCAGGATGAGCCACGACTCCACTGCCGCGCCGGAAGCCGCGGCCCGGAAACTCTCCGGGCGACGCCGCAAGGAGATCGTCGCGGTGCTGCTGTTCAGCGGCGGCCCCATCTTCGAGAGCTCCATACCGCTGTCGGTGTTCGGGATCGACCGCCAGGACGCCGGCGTGCCGCGCTACCGGCTGCTGGTCTGCGCCGGCGAGGACGGCCCGCTGCGCACCACCGGGGGTCTGGAACTCACCGCGCCACAGGGCCTGGAGGCGATCTCCCGGGCCGGGACCGTCGTGGTGCCCGCGTGGCGGTCGATCACCTCGCCGCCGCCGGAGGACGCGCTGGACGCGCTGCGCCGCGCCCACGAGGAGGGCGCCCGCATCGTCGGCCTGTGCACGGGCGCGTTCGTGCTCGCGGCGGCCGGGCTGCTGGACGGCCGCCCCGCCACCACGCACTGGATGTACGCGCCGACGCTCGCCAAGCGCTATCCGTCGGTCCACGTCGACCCGCGCGAGCTGTTCGTCGACGACGGTGACGTGCTGACCTCGGCGGGCACCGCGGCCGGGATCGACCTGTGCCTGCACATCGTGCGCACCGACCACGGCAACGAGGCGGCGGGCGCGCTGGCCCGGCGCCTGGTGGTCCCGCCGCGCCGGTCGGGCGGCCAGGAGCGCTACCTCGACCGGTCTTTACCGGAGGAGATCGGCGCCGACCCGCTCGCCGAGGTCGTCGCCTGGGCGCTGGAGCACCTCCACGAGCAGTTCGACGTGGAGACGCTCGCGGCACGCGCGTACATGAGCCGACGGACCTTCGACCGCCGGTTCCGCTCACTGACCGGCAGCGCGCCGCTGCAGTGGCTGATCACCCAGCGGGTGCTCCAGGCGCAGCGGCTGCTGGAGACGTCCGACTACTCGGTGGACGAGGTCGCGGGCCGCTGCGGCTTCCGCTCGCCGGTGGCGCTGCGCGGCCACTTCCGCCGCCAGCTCGGGTCGTCCCCGGCGGCGTACCGGGCGGCGTACCGCGCGCGCCGGCCGCAGGCCGACCGCTCGGCGGACGGTCCCGAGCCGAACGCCGGACGACCGCCCGTCCCGGTCGACCAGCAGACCGGTGCCCTCCACCCCGAGAGCACGGTGCCCTACCAGAGCCGGCGCCCGGCCCCCTCCCTGCCGACACCGGCGGCGAGCCTCCCGGGCCAGCGCAGCGCGCCGTGACCGGCTGAGCGAGCCGGGCGGGACCGACGGACCGGTTCCCGCCCGGCCCCGGAGCCCCTCGCGGCCCACCTGCGGCCCGCCCGCGGCCGAGGAGAGGTGCGGGGACCGGTCCCGGGCCCCGGCCGTCCGCACCACCCACGCCTCCCAGGCCCCCCGATCCGACGCCGGGGGCGGAAAAACCGCACGCCAGCCGTAGGGTGTTCGCATGAACGATCGCATGGTGTGGATCGACTGCGAGATGACCGGCCTCTCGCTGTCCGACGACGCGCTCATCGAGGTGGCCGCACTGGTCACCGACTCCGAGCTGAACATCCTCGGCGAGGGTGTGGACATCGTCGTCCGTCCGCCGGACCAGGCCCTGGAGACGATGCCGGAGGTGGTGCGGCAGATGCACACCGCCTCCGGCCTGCTCACCGAACTGGAGCACGGTACGACCCTGGCCGACGCCGAGGAGCGGGTCCTGGCGTATGTGCGGGAACACGTCAAGGAGCCCGGCAAGGCGCCGCTCTGCGGCAACTCGGTCGGCACCGACCGGGGCTTCCTGCTGCGGGACATGCCCACGCTGGAGGGCTACCTCCACTACCGGATCGTCGACGTCTCCTCGGTGAAGGAACTGGCCCGCCGCTGGTACCCGAGGGCGTACTTCAACAGCCCCGACAAGAACGGCAACCACCGGGCGCTCGCCGACATCCGCGAGTCCATCGCCGAGCTGCGGTACTACCGGGAGGCGGTCTTCGTACCGCAGCCCGGCCCCGACTCCGACACCGCCAAGGCGATCGCCGCGAAGCACGTCCTGCCCGCCCAGTAGTAGGGGCGGGCCGCTCCGCGAACCGCCGGGAAAGGGCCCCGCGAAAGGCGTGCGCGAGCACCCCTTCGGACCCTGTACACTTTTTCTCGGCCGGTAGGGAAACCCCGCGAGGGACTCCAGCACCGGTCATGGTGGGTGTAGCTCAGCTGGTAGAGCACCTGGTTGTGGTCCAGGAAGTCGCGGGTTCAAGTCCCGTCACTCACCCTTTATCGATCAAGGCCCGACCTGTGAAAACGGGGCGGGCCTTGATCGCGTCCAGGGTCACGGGAACAGCGCGGGAACACGACTACGTCCACCTGGTGACGCGTAGGTGGTGCAGCATCATCAGCGCCGCCACGGCATTGGCGTGCGGAGAGCCGGTCCGGCGAATCCGGTGAGGCCGGGGCTGATGGAGAACCTGGTGCGGCGGGTGCAGCGGGTGCTTCAGGTCCTGCCGGGGAGGCCGGGCCGCCGGGACCACAGGGTGAGCCCGGGCCTGCCGGAGCACAAGGCCCCGCGGGGGAGCGTGGTCCGGCCGGGCCGTCGTGCCCGGACGGGTACGACCTGCAGGCGCCGAGCTGGGACGCGGACGCTCTCGTCTGCCGCAACGCCGGCAGCACCCATGACCAACGGTCCCCATCGCCTCCGGGCGGTGGAGACCGTTTCGTCATGCCCGGAAGCGGCTACCGCAGCCTGCTGCGCCCACCGCCAGGAGGAGCCCCGGCACGGCGCCCACGAACGGCACGGCGACTCAGAGGCGACGCACCCTCCAGACCGCACGCGCGCCGCAGCAGGAGCAGCCGCTGCTCACCTTCCACACCGACAGCACGCCGGGCCAGCTCGCCGATCCTCCCCTCCGACAGCCCGGACATGACGACGGCCTGGCGGACGGCCTCCTCACACGCCGGTTTCCCGCAGTGCGCGGGTGACACCGGCGGCCCGGAAGAGGGGTGCTCGGGCGGCAGGTAGGTGACTGCGCAGCCGACACAGACGTAGATCGGTCGCATGGTGCTCTCCTCTGTCAGCCCTCGCCGGTGCCGTTGCACGCGGAGCAAGGCCCGGTCCACCGGCGTTCCACCGGCTGCCGGCGTCCGTCCTGGTCGGTCTCGACGGTGTGTTCTCTGTGGTCGGTCAGGCCGGAGCCTCCGCAGGCGGGGCAGGGCGGGTTAGCCATATGACCAGGATGCCCGATCCGGGTCATCTGCGTCAGGCCCAGCGGGAAAGTGCTACCCGGGCGAAGGGATGCCGGGCTGTGGGTAGGGTCGGCCCATGATTCGCGCAGTCATCTTCGACGTCGGTGAATGCCTCGTGGACGAGACCCGGGAGTACGGCACCTGGGCCGACTGGCTCGGCGTCCCCCGCCACACCTTCGCCGCCATGTTCGGCGCCGTCATCGCCCAGGGCCGCGACTACCGCGACGTGTTCCAGGAGTTCCGGCCCGCCTTCGACCTGTACACCGAGCGGGAGGCCCGCGCGGCCGCCGGGCAGCCAGAACACTTCGACGAGGACGACCTCTACCCCGACGTCCGCGACACGCTCGCCGCCCTTCGCGCTGACGGACTGTGGCTGGGCATCGCCGGGAATCAGACCATCCGGGCCGGCCGTATCCTCCGCGAGCTGTTCACCCCGGACGTCGACCTCATCGGCACCTCGGACGACTGGGGCGCTTCGAAGCCCGACCGCGCCTTCTTCGACCGGGTAGCCGAGGTCGTCCCCGCCGAACCGGCCGAGCTGCTGTATGTCGGCGACCGCGTCGACAACGACATCAGGCCGGCGGTGGCGGCCGGCATGCACACCGCGCTCGTCCGCCGCGGTCCGTGGGCGACGATCCAGTGGCGGACGGAGGACGCGGAGAAGCTCCCGACCATGAGAGTCGAGAGCCTCTTGGAGCTGTCCCCGGAGATCAAGCGGTTCAACGAGCGAGCGCGCTGACCGTCGTACCCCACTGGTACAGCCTCATCCGGATCACGCACGCACCGCTCGTGTTGGTGCGGAGTCAGCGCGCGCCGCACCTCCCGCACCCGGTCCACCTGGTGACGCGCAGGTGGTGCAGCAGCATCAGCGCCGCCACGGCATCGGCACCGCGGACCTCGCCGCGCGTCACCAGGTCGGGCACGCGCGTGAGGGGCACCCACTCCCGGCGAGACGACTCGAAATCGTCCTCGGGCCGACGCCGCACCGCGCGAGGTGCGCTTCGCGGAGCTGAGACGCCGGATGCCCGGCGTCTCGCAGAAGATGCTGTCCGTGACGCTGCGGAGCCTTGCCCGCGACGGGCTGGTCTCGCGCCGGGTCGAACCGACCGTGCCGCCGCGGGTCTTCCACCGGCTCACCGCACTGGGGCTGTCCCCGGAAGCCGCGCTCGCGGAGCTGCGTACCTGGGCGGAGGAGCACATGGCCGAGATCGACCGCGCCCGCACGGCCGCCGATCAAGAGGCCGGCGCCGCCGACGCCGCCGACGATGCCGCTGCGGGGCAGGCGGGCCGGTGACGCGCTCGGCCCGTCGCCCACGGCGGTGACACAGGCGTCGACGGCGACGGAGGACAGAGGCGCGCGCACGCCCAGACGTTCGACCCGACCCCACAAATAAAGGCATCCCCCCGCATTCCCCGGACCCCCTTCCTCCCACCGGTCTACCGTACGGACGACATACCGTGCCGCCCGTCGCGGCCGTACGAGGAGGAGTTCCATGTCATCGCCCTGTGGCCCCCAGAACGCTCCCGCCGGCGACGTGGGCGCGGCGCTGTTGATGGTCGACTCGCGGCTCAGAGCCATCTACGACGACAAGGGCGGGGCCGATGCCGAACAGCGGCGGCTGCTCGACCAGTTCGCCGCGTCCTTCGACTCCGAGGGCGTCGACGCGCTGCTGGACGGGGTGTGCACGCTCATCTACATGCTGGTGGAGTGGCTGCGGGCGGCGTGCGAGGAGCATGGCAAGGACGTACTGGAGCACTCGGTGCCCACCCTGGTGGCCACGATGCGGCAGATGCCCCGGACCTTCCAGCCCGAGGTCATCCCCACCATGGCCGGGCTGCTCATCGCGGCGGGCACCGGTCTGAGCCCCAATCTGTGGCGCGCGCAGTACGGGGAGTGGACCGATGCCGAGCTGAATCCACTGGAGGCCACGGCCGTGCTGCTCGCCGAGCAGATCAACCGGATCGCCGACGACCAGGACTTCGCCACCCGCCTGGTCACCGAGGCGCTGACCCGCGCGGAACTGGACTGACCGGCCGGCGCGCCTCACGAGGAGGCGCGCGCCACCAGCTCCGTCGCCAGTACCGCCTGGTGCCGGTCCAGGCCCCGGGAGGCCGCCGGGCGCCGGTCGGCGATCTCCGTCAGCAGCAGGTTCATCATCGCCCGGCCCATCTCCTGGATGGGCTGGCGGACGCTGGTCAGCGGCGGATCCATGTGGCGGGCGATCGCCGAGTCGTCGTAGCCGACCAGCGCCACGTCGTCCGGGATGCGGCGGCCCGCCGCCCGCAGGGCGTGCCGGGCACCGGCCGCGGTGACGTCCGAGGCGGCGAAGACCGCGTCCAGGTCGGGGCGGCGGCGCAGCAGTTCCGCCATGGCCAGGCGGCCGCCCTCCTCGCTGAAGTCGCCGCGCTCGATCAGCCGTTCGTCGGTGTCCAGGCCCGCGTCGCGCAGGGCGTCGCGGTAGCCGTCGACGCGACGCTGGGCACCGTAGACGTCCATCCGCCCGGTGATGTGGGCGATCCGGCCGCGGCCCCGGGAGGCCAGGTGCTCCACGGCCGAACGGGCGCCGCCGTAGTTGTCGGAGTCGACCGAGGCGAGGCGTTCCGCGGCCGACCGCGGGCCGCTGATCACCGCGGGTATCTCCAACTGGGCGAGGAGGTCGGGCAGCGGGTCGTCGGCGTGCACCGAGACCAGCAGGACGCCGTCCACCCGGTGGGCGGCCAGGTACTGGGCGAGCCGCTGCCGCTCCCGGTCGCTGCCCGCGAAGATCAGCAGGAGCTGCATCTCGGTGTCGGACAGCTCGGCCCCGACGCCGCGCAGCATGTCCGAGAAGTAGGGCTCGGCGAAGAAGCGGGTCTCCGGCTCGGGGACGACCAGGGCGATCGCGTCGGTGCGGTTGGCCGCCAGGGCGCGGGCCGCGGTGTTCGGCACGTACCCCAGTTCCGCCACCGCCACCTCGACGGCGGCCCGGGTCGCGTCGCTCACCCGGGGCGAGCCGTTGATCACCCGGGAGACCGTGCCGCGGCCGACGCCGGCGCGTGCCGCCACCTCCTCCAGGGTGGGCCGGCCACCGCTCCGCCCCCGCGTTCCGTGGCCTGCCATCGGCTCCGCCTCCTGTCGACACCCCGCACTCTGCGGCTGGCCTGGAATTTAACAGTCGTACCGGTGTGGCTCCTCGGAGTGTGACCGGCCAAGTCCAGTTAACAGGCCGATAACTGAACGCACATACGCGCGTCGACTGTCTTGACACCCCCGCCCGGACCGACGACTCTTCAACACATCACTTGTGGGAGCGCTCCCACAGTACCTGGCACATACACATCCCGCACGTTCCCCGCCCGAGCCGCAGCGTAGAACAGTGATGAACTAACGGGCCCAACAATGCAGTTGGCCGGGGGGTCGGCACGTCAGGGCAACTGGAGGATGCAATGCGAGCAGCACGCACGACAACCGCCCGCCGAACGCTGGCCATCGTGGCCGTGGCGTCGCTGGGCGCCGGGCTGCTGGCCGGCTGCGCCGATGACGGAGGCGACGACTCCAGTTCGTCGTCCGGTGGCGGCAGCGGCAAGACCAAGATCACCCTGGGGCTCTTCGGCACCTTCGGGTTCGAGGAGGCCGGCCTGTACAAGGAGTACGAGAAGCTCCACCCGGACGTCGACATCCAGCAGACCGTCGTCGAGCGCAACGAGAACTACTACCCCGCGCTCGTCAACCACCTGACGACCAACAGCGGCCTCCAGGACATCCAGGGCGTCGAGGTCGGCAACATCGCCGAGGTCGTGCAGACCCAGTCGGCCAAGCTCCTCGACCTGTCGAAGTACGGCAAGGAGGGCGACTTCCTGGACTGGAAGTGGCAGCAGGGCACCGCCAAGGACGGTCAGACGGTCGCCCTGGGCACGGACGTCGGCCCGATGGCCATCTGTTACCGCAAGGACCTGTTCGAGAAGGCCGGTCTGCCCACCGACCGCACCGAGGTCGCCAAGCTCTGGGCGGGCGACTGGGAGAAGTTCGTCCAGGTCGGCGAGGACTACCAGAAGAAGGCGCCGAAGGGCACCACCTTCCTCGACTCCCCCGGCGGTCTGATCCAGGCGATCCTCAGCAGTGAGAAGGAGCGCTTCTACGACTCCTCCGGCGAGGTCATCTACGAGAAGAACCCGGCCGTGAAGGCCGCGTTCGACCTCACCGCGAAGGCCGCCGAGGACGGACTGGTCGGCAACCAGACGCAGTTCCAGCCCGCCTGGGACACCACCATCGCCAACAACAAGTTCGCGGCGATGTCCTGCCCGCCCTGGATGCTCGGCTACATCAAGGGCAAGTCGAAGGCGGACGCGGCCGGCAAGTGGGACGTGGCCACCGCCCCGAAGTCCGGCAACTGGGGCGGCTCCTTCCTCTCGGTGCCGAAGTCCGGCAAGAACACGGAGGAGGCCGCGAAGCTGGCCGCCTGGCTGACCGCGCCCGAGCAGCAGGCCAAGCTCTTCGCCGTGCAGGGCAGCTTCCCGAGCACCCCGGCCGCCTACGACTCGGCCGCGGTCAAGAACGCCAAGAACGACATGACCGGTGACGCGCCGATCGGTGAGATCTTCGCCGAGGCCGCCAAGAGCAGCCCGGTGCAGACCATCGGCCCGAAGGACCAGATCGTCCAGCAGGGTCTGACCGACAACGGCGTCATCCTCGTCGCCCAGGGCAAGTCGCCCGAGGAGGCGTGGAACAACGCGGTCAAGACCATCAACAACAACCTGGACCAGTGACCGGAATGGCGACCGAGCACGACACCGCCGCGCCCCCCGTCAAGGGGGGCGCGGCCCCGGGCCGCCGGCCGGCCGGGGCCTCGCCCGAGGCGGAGAAGAAGCGGGCGCGGCTCTCCCGCCGCTGGCAGCGCGACATGCGCTGGAGCCCGTACGCCTTCGTCTCACCGTTCTTCCTGCTCTTCCTGGCGTTCGGCCTCTTCCCGCTGATCTACACCGGCTGGGCCTCGCTGCACCAGGTGGAGCTGACCGCGCCGACCGACATGAACTGGGTCGGCCTGCGCAACTACACCCGGATCTTCGACGACGACTTCTTCTGGAACGCGGCGCGCAACACGCTGACCATCGGCATCATCTCCACGGTGCCGCAGTTGCTGATGGCGATGGGCCTGGCGCACATCCTCAACTACAAGCTGCGTGGCTCCACCTTCTTCCGCGTGGCCATGCTCGCCCCGTACGCGACCTCCATCGCCGCGGCCTCGCTGGTCTTCGTGCTGCTGTTCGGCCGTGACTACGGCATGATCAACTGGGCGCTGGGTGCCGTCGGCATCGACAACGTCGACTGGCAGAACAGCCACTGGGCGTCCCAGTTCGCCGTCTCCTCCATCGTCATCTGGCGCTGGACCGGGTACAACGCGCTGATCTACCTGGCGGCGATGCAGGCGATCCCGCAGGACCTGTACGAGTCGGCGGCGCTGGACGGCGCCAGCCGGTGGCGGCAGTTCATCCACGTCACCCTGCCCTCGCTGCGCCCGACGATCCTGTTCACCGTCGTCGTGTCGACCATCGGCGCCTCGCAGGTCTTCGGCGAGCCGCTGCTCTTCGACGCGAACAAGGGCGCCTCCGGCGGCTCCCAGCACCAGTTCCAGACGCTCGGTCTCTACCTGTACGAGCAGGGCTGGGTCAACCAGCACCTGGGCCGTGCCTCCGCGATCGCCTGGACGATGTTCCTGATCCTCATCGTGATCGGGCTCGTCAACTCGCTCATCTCGCGCCGGCTGCGCGCCAGTAGTTAAGGAGAACCGGCCGTGACGACGACCCTGACCAAACCCCCGGCCGAGCCGGCGCTCCCGCCGCCCAAGCGGCCCCGGCGCGCCAAGGCGTCCCGCGCGGGCGGGCACATGCACGCCGGGCCGATCGCGTACGTGATCCTCGCGCTGTTCACGCTCGGCTCGCTGTTCCCGCTGGTGTGGACGGCGATCGCCGCCTCCCGCGACAACCAGCGGCTGGCGCAGAACCCGCCGCCGTTCTGGTTCGGCGCCAACCTGTTCGACAAGCTGGAGCTGGCCTGGACCGACGCCAACCTGGGCGAGGCGTTCCTCAACACCACGCTGGTCGCCGGCGTCTCGGCGCTGACCATCGTCTGCCTGTCGACGATCGCCGGGTTCGCCTTCGCCAAGCTCCGCTTCAAGGGGCGCGGCGCGCTGATGCTGGTCGTGATCGGCACGATGATGGTGCCGCCGCAGCTCAGCGTCATCCCGCTGTACATGATGGTCGCCAAGCTCGACTGGACCGACCAGCTCCAGGCGGTGATCTTCCCGTCGCTGGTGAGCGCGTTCGGTGTGTTCTTCATGCGGCAGTACCTGCTCCAGGCGCTGCCGGACGAGGTCATCGAGGCGGCCCGGGTGGACGGTGCCAGCAGTTGGCGCGTGGTGTGGCACGTGGTGTTCCCGGCGGCGCGGCCCGCGATGGCGGTGCTGGGCATGCTGATGTTCGTGCAGACCTGGAACGACTTCCTCTGGCCGTTCCTGGTGCTCACCCAGACCGGCAGTCCGACCGTGCAGGTCGCGGTCGCGGGCCTGGGCCGCGGCTACACCCCCGACCAGTCCCTGATCATGGCGGGCGCGCTGCTCGGTACGCTTCCCCTGCTGATCGTCTTCGCGATCTTCGGCAAGCAGATCGTCGGCGGCATCATGCAGGGCGCGGTCAAGGGCTGACGTCCTTCCTCTCCCGGGGGCCCGGGCACCGTCGCCCCGGCCCCTCCGCCCCCTCCCCCCTCGCCACTCGTCGGTCCTCTCGACCTCCTATGGGAGCGCTTCCATGCCTGAACCCGCGACACCACAGACCCCGGTGACCTTCCCGTCCGCCTTTCTCTGGGGTGCGGCGACCTCCGCGTACCAGATCGAGGGGGCGGTACGGGAGGACGGCCGCACCCCGTCGATCTGGGACACCTTCAGCCACACCCCGGGCAAGACGGCCGGCGGTGAGACCGGCGACCTCGCCGTCGACCACTACCACCGCTACCGCGACGACGTGGCGCTCATGGCCGACCTGGGCCTGAACGCCTACCGCTTCTCGGTCTCCTGGTCCCGGGTGCAGCCCACCGGCCGCGGCCCGGCCGTCCAGCGCGGCCTGGACTTCTACCGCAAGCTCGTCGACGAACTGCTGGCCAAGGGCATCAAGCCCGCGGTCACCCTGTACCACTGGGACCTGCCGCAGGAACTGGAGGACGCGGGCGGCTGGCCCGCGCGGGACACCGCCCTGCGGTTCGCCGAGTACGCGGCGATCGTCGGCGAGGCGCTCGGCGACCGGGTGGAGCAGTGGATCACCCTCAACGAGCCGTGGTGCAGCGCCTTCCTCGGTTACGCCTCCGGAGTGCACGCCCCCGGCCGGACCGACCCGGCGGCCTCGCTGCGCGCGGCCCATCACCTGAACCTGGCCCACGGGCTCGGCGCGGTCGCCCTGCGCTCGGTGATGCCGGCCCGCAACTCGGTGGCGCTGAGCCTGAACACCTCCGTCGTCCGCCCGCTCTCGCAGCAGCCGGCCGACCTGGTGGCGGCCCGGAAGATCGACGACCTGTCCGGCGGCATCTTCCACGGCCCGATCCTGCACGGCGCCTACCCCGAGCACCTCTTCGAGGCGACGGCGTCGGTGACCGACTGGTCCTTCGTCCAGGACGGCGACCTGACCGCGATCCGGCAGCCGCTGGACGCGCTGGGCCTGAACTACTACACGCCCACCCTGGTGTCGGCGGCCGACGCGGACTCCCGCGCGCCGCGTTCCGACGGGCACGGGGACAGCAGCCACTCGCCGTGGCCGGCCGCCGAGGACGTGGCGTTCCACCAGACGCCGGGCGAGCGCACCGAGATGGGCTGGACCGTCGACCCGACCGGTCTGCACGAGCTGATCATGCGCTACACCCGGGAGGTGCCGGGCCTGCCGCTGTACATCACGGAGAACGGCGCCGCCTACGACGACAAGCCCGATTCCGACGGCCGGGTCCACGACCCCGAGCGGGTGAACTACCTGCACGGCCACCTGTCGGCGGTCCGCCGGGCGCTGGCCGACGGCGCCGACGTACGCGGCTACTACCTGTGGTCCCTGATGGACAACTTCGAGTGGGCGTACGGGTACGACAAGCGGTTCGGCTCCGTGTACGTCGACTACGTGACCCTGGAGCGCACGCCGAAGTCGAGCGCCCTGTGGTACGGGCGCGCGGCGAAGACGGGCACGCTGCCGTCGGTGGAGCCGGCCGAGTAGACCACTGTCCGGGGACGGGGGAGCGGGGAACGGGGCGCGGCGTCCGACGGGGGCGCCGCGCCCCGCGTGTCCTGTCCGGGCCCGCGCTGCTCCCGGCCGGGCACGCCCTACTTGTAGGCGGCCAACGCCTTCGCGAAGGCGTTGGCCGCCTGGTCTATGGAGCTGCAGGTGGCGTCGGCCTGCTGCTTGGGGCCGCCGGGGCACGCCTTGTCGCGGGTGGCGGACCACATCGACAGCCGGCCCAGGCCCTTCCGCTCGGCGAAGGCGACCAGTTGGGTGGCGTCCTCCACCTTGAAGACCTCGGTGACGACGTCGTTGACGCCGATCATCGGCGTGACGGCGACCGCCTGCCAGGCCGCGCTGTCGGAGAGGCCGAGCACCCCCTTGATCTGGGCCTGGGTGGCGGTGGCGGCCTGTTCGGCGTAGGTGCCCATGTCGCCGCTGTAGGAGCCGCCGTAGTCCATCGCCATGATGTTGACGGTGTCGGTCGCGACGCCGTTCGCCTTCGCGTTCGCGAGGAGGTCGACGCCGGGCTGGGTCAGGCCCTCGGGCATCACCGGGAGGGTGAAGGAGACGTCCAGGTCCGGGTGGTCCTGCTGGAGGGTGGCGATCGCTTGGGCGCGGCGGGTGTTGGCGGCGGTGTCGGGCAGCGCGCCGCCTTCCACGTCGAAGTCGACCTTGGTGAGGTCGTAGGCGTCCACGACCTTCTCGTACGCCGTGGCCAGCGCGTCGGCGGAGGCGCAGGTGGTCGCCAGTTCGGAGCCGGCCGCGCCGCCGAAGGAGACCCGGACGTCGCCGCCCGCGGCGCGCAGGCCGCCGATCTGGGCGGCGACCGCGTCGCTCGCAAGGTCGGTGACACCGCCCCATCTGGGGGTGCAGCCGCCGCCGTCGGTGATGAAGGCGAGGGTGTACTCCTTCACGCCCGTCGCCTCGGCGTTGGCGAGGAGGTCGTAGGCCGGGTAGAGGGAGGTGTCGACGTACGGGGCGAAGCCGGCGCCGGCGGTGGTGCCGGTGCCGGGGTCCTCCGAGGCGGTCGCCGTGGGGGTGGGGGCGGGGGTCTGGGTGGCGGTGTCGGTCGGAGTGGCGGTCGGCGTCGCGGTCTCGGTGGGGCGGCCGCTGGGCTCGGGGGTGGCGCCGGCGTCGGTGGCGCAGGCGGTGCCGTCGACCGTGCATCCGGTGGGGTCCGCGGCGCCGTCCACGACGAAGCCGACGGTGACCGACTCGCCGGCGGCGAGGCCGTCGGAGTCCCACTTCGGGGCGGTGACGGTGACGTGTTGCCCGCTCACCTTCGACTCGCCGTTCCACAGGGAGCCGAGCTTCGTCCCCGCGGGCAGGTCGAACTCCAGCGTCCAGCCGGCCTTCGCCTGCCCGCTGCCGTTGGTGACGACGTACTGCGCGGTGTACCCCGTCGACCAGGTGCTGGTCTTCGTGTACGCGGCGCCGACCCCGGCCGCCTGGGCGGAGCCGGTGAGCAGCAGCGCGCCGCCGCCCGCGACGGCCGCCGCCACGACAGCGCCGATCGCCTTGTTCCTGCCGCTGATCCTGCGTCGGTGCGTACTCATCGCGTGCCTGCCTTCGCTGTTCACGGGGTTCCCGGACGTGGGGCTGGGGTCCGGGGAGGGGGTGCGGCAGCACGCTAGCCGCGGGGAAACGGGCAAAGTGCCTGATCCGGGCGGCGGTCGGTGATCTTAGGGTGCGCTTAAGGAAGGGATCGGGACCGATTAACACTGGGGGTCTGCCGGGGCGGTCTGCGTCTGCGCACCGCGCCCCGGTGGCCACGTCGCACGGGCGCCCGGCCGTCGAGCTGGAGCCAGATCCGCACCTCGGTGCCGCCGAGCACGGAGGAGCCGATGCGGACGTCCCCGCCGGTGGACTCCGCGAGCCGGCGCACGATGTCCAGGCCGAGCCCCGTCGACCCGTCGCTGCCCGAGCCCCGGCCGCGTGCCATGGCCGCCCCGGGGTCGGGTATGCCCGGTCCCGCGTCCGAGACGAGGACGATCACCGCGTCCTCGCCGTTGTGCACGTCGACCGCGAAGGCGGTGCCCTCGGCGGTGTGCCGGAAGACGTTGCCCAGCAGGGCGTCGAGGGCGGCGGCCAGGTCGGCGCGGGCGACGGGGACGCGCACCGGCCGTTCGGCTCCCGCCACCCGCCATTTGCGGCCCTCGTCCTCGGCCAGCGCCGACCAGAACCCCATCCGCTCGCGGACCACCTCGGCGGCGTCGCACCCGGCGCCGGGTCCGGCGGCGGCGGTCTGCGGTTTGGCGTCCCGGGCGGTGCGGATGATGGTGTCGACCTCGCGCTCCAACTGCTCGACGGCGGCGCGGGTCTGGTCGGCGGCCGGGCCCTGGCCGAGCGAGGCCGCGTTGAGCCGCAGCACGGTCAGCGGGGTGCGCAGCCGGTGGGAGAGGTCGGCGGCCAGCTCCCGCTCGTTGGCGAGGAGCTGGACGACCTGGTCGGCCATGGAGTTGAACGCCACCGCGGCCAGCCGCAGTTCGGTCGGCCCCTCCTCCCGCACCCGGGAGCCGAGCCGTCCCTCGCCCAGTTCGTGCGCCCCCTCGACCAGCCGCTGGGCGGGCCGCACCATCCGTATCCCCAGCCGGTCGGCGACGGCGACCGAGCCGACGACGAGCGCGGCACCGACGGCGGCGAGCACCGCCCAGGCCGTGCCGACGCCGTTGGTCATCTCGGACTCGGGGACGTAGACCTCGACGACGGCGATCTGGCCGGAGCTGAGCGCGACCGGCTGGAGCAGGGTGGAGCCGCCGGGCACCTGGGTGGTGGAGGCGCGGCCCAGTTCCCGTACGGCCGCGATGTCCTCGGCGGCGGCGCGGGTGCGGCCGATGTCGACGGCGTCCCCGGCGCCGCCGGCCGCCGGTATGTGCACGGCCACCCCGGCGTCGTCGGAACCGGCCGCGGCGACGACGCGCTCCAACTGCTCGCGGTCGGTGGTGATGGAGAGCGCCGGGGCGACGGCCGCCGCCTCGCGTTCGGCGCCCGCGAAGGCACGGTCGCGGGCCATCTCCCGGATGACCAGGCCGAGGGGCACGGCGAAGGCGATCACGACCATCGCGGTGACCGCCAGGGAGACTTTGACCAGGGCCCACCTCATCGCGGCGGCTCCCCACCGGGCGGCTCCAGCTTCACGCCGACCCCGCGCAGGGTGTGCAGGTAGCGGGGCCGGGCGGCGGTCTCGCCGAGCTTGCGCCGCAGCCAGGAGAGGTGGACGTCGATGGTCTGGTCGTCGCCGTAGGACTGCTGCCAGACCTCGGCGAGGAGTTCCTTGCGGGGGACGACCACGCCGGGCCGGCCGGCCAGGAAGGCGAGCAGGTCGAACTCGCGGCGGGTCAGGTCCAGTCGGACGCCGTCCAGGCCGGCCTGGCGGCGCAGCGGGTCGACGGTCAGACCGCCCACCCGCAGGACGGTGGACGGCGGTGCCTCTCCCGTGCCGGAACGGGCGCGGCGCAGTACGGCGGCCATCCGCGCCGAGAGGTGCTCGACGGAGAACGGCTTGGTGAGGTAGTCGTCCGCCCCGGCGTTGAGCAGCCGGACGATCTCCGTCTCGTCGTCGCGGGCGGTGGCGACGATCACGGGGACGTCCGTGATGCCGCGCAGCATCTTCAGCGCCTCGGACCCGTCGAGATCGGGCAGACCGAGGTCGAGGACGACCACGTCGAAGCGGAGCTGGGCGACCTCGCGCAGCGCCTCCAGTGCCGTACCGACACTGCGCACGGTGTGCGAGGCGTCGGTCAGGTGCCGGATGAGCGCGGAGCGTACGAACTGGTCGTCCTCGACCACGAGCACACTTGCCATGGGCGGCACCGTACGCCATGCGGGGGAACACGGGTTCGGGCCTGTGGACAACTCGGCGGCTGTGCACGACTTCAGGGCTGTTGACAGCTTCAGGGCTGTGGACGACCTCAGGGCTGTGGACGACTTCACGGCTGTGGGCGACTTCACGGCTGTGGGCGACTTCACGGCTGTGGGCGGCGGGCGACAGGTGCGGGGCGGGTGGGGCAGTATGGCCGCGATGCGCAGAGGACTCGTACACGTACTGGCCTGGCTGCTCGCCACGGGCGCGGCGGTCACGTTGTCGTGGTGGGGTGTCCACACGGTCATGGCGGGCACCGCGTACGACCCGCCGCGCGCCCTGCCCATCACGGCGGTCGAGGCGACGGCCCCGGAGGCGGAACCGGGAACCTCCGCGACCAGCCGGCCGGCCCCGTCGGTGAGCCGCTCGGCGACGCCCGCCCGCACCGGGGCCTCCGAGACGTCCGGGGCTGCCGGGACGTCCCGGGAGCCGAGCCCGGCGCCGTCCAGGACGCCGTCCGCCACCGCCTCCGAGGACCGTCCCGCGCCCGCCCCCTCCGCCGCGGCCGCGACCTCCGGTCAGGTGCGCGGTTACGACACCGAGGGCGGCCGTGCGGTTTTCGACCTCGGGAAGTCGTCGGCGTCACTGGTGTCGGCGACCCCGGGCGCGGGCTGGTCGATGCAGGTGTGGAAGACGGAGTCGTGGATCCGGGTGGAGTTCGCCTCGGGCGCGGACCGGGTGTCGGTCTTCTGCACCTGGCACGACGGGCCGCCGCGGGTCGAGATCGGGACGTACTGAACCGCCGGACCGACCGACGACCGACCGGCCTCGTCAGTCGAAGACCGAGGGCGGGGGTGCGGGGGACGCCACCGCGGCGGCGTCCGTGACGGGTACGGCTCCCCCGGTGAAGTCGGTGAGCGCCCTGCCGTGTTCGACGCGGGCGGGCTGCGGGTCGGAGGCGGCGCGGCGGGTCAGTTCGGCGAGCGGCAGCGGCCGGTCGGAGGCGACGAGGACGGCGTTGCCGAACCGCCGGCCGCGCAGGACGGCCGGGTCGGCGATCAGGGCGAGTTCGGCGAACCGGGCGGCGGCGGTGGCGATCTGCCCGCGCAGGTGGGCCAGGGGCGGGCCGTCGGCGAGGTTGGCGGCGTAGACCCCGCCGGGCGCGAGGGCCCGGCGGACCTCGTCGAGGAACTCGGCGGAGGTCAGGTGCGCCGGGGTGCGGGCGCCGGCGAAGACGTCGGCCACCACGAGGTCGGCCCAGCCGTGGGGCACCTTGGCGAGTCCGGCGCGGGCGTCGGTGGAGCGGACCCGGACGCGGGCGGCGGGGTCGAGCGGCAGTTCCCGGCGGACCAGTTGGACGAGGGCGGCGTCCCGCTCGACGATCTGCTGGGTGGAGCGGGGCCGGGTGGCGGCGACGTACCGGGCGAGGGTGAAGGCGCCGCCGCCGAGGTGCACGGCCCGCACCGGGCGGCCGGGCGGGGCGACGAGGTCGGCGACGTGCCCGAAGCGGCGCTGGTACTCGAAGGCGAGGTGGGAGGGGTCGTCCAGGTCGACGTGCGACTGCGGGGCGCCGTCGATCAGCAGGGTCCGGGCCCTGGGCCGCTCCCGGTCGGGCACCAGTTCGGCGCGGCCGCCGTCGACGTCCGCCACGACGGTCTCCGCCGCGCCCCGGTCGCGCCGGGCCCTGCTGGTCTTTCCCATCCGGCCATTATCGCGGGGCCCGCCCGCACCGGCGGCCGGGTCCCGGGTGACCTGCACCTCAGCGCCGGTCGTCGTGACCTGCACCTCAGCGCCGGTCCTCGTGACCTGCCCCTCAGCGCCGGTCGTCGGCCGCCTCGATCAGCCGGGCCGCCTCGCCGAGCGCGGCCCGCAGCACGGCCGGGTCGGTCGCCGGGTCCGCCTCGCCGGGCGCCAGCAGCCACTCCGAGCCCTCCACCGGAGGCCGGGGGGCCAGCCGCAGACACCGCCCGGCCGTCGCCGTACAGGTGCTGCCCGGTACGTCCCAGACGGCGGCGGTGCCCGACGGCACCAGGAAGCCGAGCGTGTCGCAGCCGGTGTCGTGGAGCACCGGGCCGACCGCGTCACCGTCTCCCCGTCTGAGGATGTCGATGGCCTCCAGGCCCTGCCTGGCCGGCACGGTGACGACGTCGCAGGTGTCGCAGGGGACATGCGGGTCACTGATCGGACCGGACTTCATCCCGACCTCCACCACGGAACCACTCCTCGCACGAGCAGGTCGGGAGTCGGGGCCTCCCGATCCGCAGGGTCTAACGCACCGATCTGTCGACGGCTACGGCACAATTTTGTCGCAAACCATGGCAGTTCATGGCGGATCGTGGATGAGATATCCGTTTTGTAGGCAAAACCCGTGTGGTGAACCCCGTTCACCCGGTACCTTCTTGTTCGCCGGACACGGGGTGACACAAGGAACCATCCAGACAAGTCCCCTCGGGTCCGGCATGGTTCGACGGTTCGCACGAGAGGACCCGGCCATGGCGTCGTCGACGACCACCTCCACCCCACCCGACCGGCCACCGCGCCCCAACCTCGTCTTCCGGAAGCTGCGCGGGCTGCGCTCGCCCGCCGAGTTCGCGGCGGCGGTCCGCCGGGCCGCCCGGGAGATCGGCGAGCGGGTCAGTTGCGACGCGCGGTACGTCGGCCGGGTGGAGTCGGGCGAGATCCGCTGCCCCAACTACGCGTACGAGCGGGTGTTCCTGCACATGTTCCCCGGCCGCACCCTCGCCGACCTGGGATTCGCGCCGCGTGCGTCCGTGCGTGGCCGGCGCCCGCGGGAGGCCGGGGGCTCGGGCGGTTCCGACGGCTTCGGCGGTTCCGGAGGCTTCGGCGGTTCCGGAGGCTCCCCGGGGGAGACGCCGGTGCCGCCCCGACCGTATGCACCGTATGCGCCGCGGGAGTCGTACCCGCGGGACGACCACGAGGAGAACGACGTGCGGCGGCGCGCATTCATGAGGAGCGGGAGCGCCACGGTGGCCGCCGCCTCGCTGGGTTCCCTGGGGCTCGCCCTGGACGCCGCGGCGGCCCAGCGCCCCGTGCGCCGCCCCGGGGCGAGTGACGCGTACGCCCTGGAGGACGCCGTCCGCCGGCTCCGGTTGCTCGACGACCGGCACGGCGCGGAGGGGCTCTACCGGCGCGCGGCAGCTCCGCTGCGCGCCGCCTACGCGCTGCTGGACGCCGGCGCGACGCGGCAGACGACGGCGGACCGGCTCTCCGCGGGCGCCGGTGAACTGGCCATCACGGTCGGGTGGCTGGCCCACGACTCGGGGCGTTTCGACGACGCCCGCTCGCATTACGCGGAGGCGCTGGCCACCGCCCGGATGACCGGCGACGCGGCCCTGGAGGCGCACGCCTTCTGCAACACGGCGTCCCTCGCGCGTGCCACCGGCCGGCCGCGCGAGGCGGTGCGGGCCGCGCAGGCCGCGCAGCGCGTCGCACGTCCGCTGGGTTCGGCCCGGCTGATGTCCCTGCTGGTCCTGCGGGAGGCGGGCGGCTGGGCGGGGCTCGCCGACCGGGTCGCCTGCGAACAGGCGCTGGCCCGCGCCAAGGTCCACTTCGAACGCGGCGCCTCGGACGCCGACCCCGAGTGGATGAGCTTCTTCGGGACGGCCGAGCTGGCGGGGCTGGAGGCGCAGTGCTGGTCGACGCTGGGCGACTGGCCCCGGGCGGCGCGGCACGCGCGGCGGGCGACGGAGACCCAGGACCCGCACTTCACCCGGAACATCGCCCTGTACTCGGCGGAACTCTCCGACGATCTCGCCCGGAGCGGCCGGCCGGACGCGGCGGCGGCCGCCGGGATGCGGGTGCTCGACCTCCTGGGCGAGGTCCAGTCCGCGCGCGTGCACGCGATGCTGAACGGCACGACCCGCGTACTGCTGCCGCACCGCAGGGCATCGGGCGTCTCGGCGTTCCTGGAACGACACGCGGCGATGACCCGCACGGTGTGACGGACCCCGTGGGCCGGCCTCACCGGGGCCGGCCTCACCTTCGCCCTCACCCTGGCTCTAGCCCTGGCCCTGGCCCGCCAGATGTCCCACCTCGTTCCAGTTCTCGATCGCCGGTTCGCCGTAGGCCCAGCCGAGGATCGACAAGGAGGTCGGGTTCAGCCGTATCCGGGCGGCGAAGTCCAGCGGCAGGTCCAGCCAGCGGGCGCCGATCGCGCGCAGGATGTGGCCGTGGGCGAAGACCAGGACGTCGCGGTCGGCCGCGCGGGCCCAGGCGACCACCTCGTCCGCACGCGCGGTGACCGCCGCCGTGCTCTCCCCCTCGGGGACACCGTCGCGCCAGATCAGCCAGCCCGGCCGGACCGCCTGGATCTCGGCCGGCGTCATGCCCTCGTACGCGCCGTAGTCCCACTCCATCAGCGCGTCCCAGGTCTGCGCGCGGTCGCCGAACCCGGCGATCCCGCACGTCTCGTACGCGCGGGAGAGCGGGCTGGTGCGCACCTCCACGCCGGGCAGCCCGTCCAGCGGCGGGCGGTGCAGGCGCTCGCCGAGCAGTTTGGCGCCCCGCCGGCCCTCCTCCAGGAGCGGCACGTCGGTCCTGCCCGTGTGTCTGCCGGACAGTGACCATTCGGTCTGTCCGTGCCGGGCCAGCAGGATGCGCGGTGCCATGACGAGGGCCTTCCGGAAGACATGTCGGGTGGGTCCTTCCATCATCGCGCACGCCCCCCTCGGGCAACCCGGGGGGCGATCTCGGCGTCTTTGAGGGCCGGGCGGCCCGCGAAGGGGTCGCCCGTACGCCGTAGAGTGGCACGCCCGCACCGGGGCACACGAGGGACGAAAGGGGAGGGCGATCGGATTGCCGCGCACCGACACACAGGGCACCGAGACGGCCCCGAGGGCCCGACTGCGCTGGTGGACGGAGCTGCCGCTGATCGTCCTCGTCTACGCCTGCTACTCCGCGGGCCGGCTGCTGGTGCGGGGCGACGTCTCCGACGCCGTCGACCACGGCCTGGCGCTGCTACGCGTCGAGAAGGCGCTCCACCTCAACGCGGAGCACCCGCTCAACCGCCTCTTCACCAGCGAACCCTGGCTCGGCATACCCGCCGACTTCTGGTACGCCTCGCTGCACTACCTGGTCACGCCCGCGGTGCTGATCTGGCTCTTCCGCTCCCGCAGTGTCCACTACCGCGCCGCCCGCACCTGGCTGATGACCTCCACCTTCATCGGCCTGATCGGCTTCACGCTGCTGCCGACCTGCCCGCCGCGGCTGCTCCACCCCGGACACGGCTTCGTGGACACGATGGCCCACTACAGCTCCTGGGGCTGGTGGGGCGGCGAGGCCAGCGCGCCGCGCGGCCTGGGCGGCATGACCAACCAGTACGCGGCGATGCCCAGCCTCCACGTGGGCTGGGCCCTGTGGTGCGGGGTGATGCTCTGGCGCCACGGCGGCACCCGCGCCACCAAGGTGATCGGCGTCCTCTACCCGCTGATCACCACGATCGTGGTGATGGGCACCGCCAACCACTACTTCCTCGACGCGGTCGCCGGCGCGGCCGCGATGGGCGCGGGACTGCTGCTCACCCCCTACGTGCTGCGCGGCGCGGCCCGCGGGCGGACGGCTCTCGCGGCCCGCCTCACGCCGCGGCTCGCCCCCCGCGCCCGGGGCTCCCGGCGCACGGGGGCCCCTGTTGTCAGTGGGGGATGCGAGACTTCCGCGGGTGAGCGATTCCCACGCCAGCGCGACCAACGGTTCCCGGCGGGAGCCGAGCCGGACGCCGCCCCCGCGGACTCGGGGGACGGCGCTCCGGCACCGGCTCGCTGAGCTGCGCGGTCCCGACGTCCCCGCCAAGCCGCTGGACGCCCGTGCCCTGGCCGCCCTCGCCGCCAACCCGGGGTGCAGACGCCGGGCGATCCTCGACGGCGCCGGCGTGGACAAGGCGGGACTCGCGGGCGCCCTGGGGTCGCCGTCGGCTTTCGGACAGTCCCAGTTCGCGCTGACCCGGGGCAACGCCTTCGAGGCCCGGGTCAAGGCGGACGGCGGCACCGAACTGCTCCGGCTGGTGCACGAGCGGCTGGACCCGGGCGCCGTACCACCGAGCGACGCCCGGCTGCCCGACCTGACCGCCGTCGGCCCCGAGGGGCGCGCGGCGCGTACGGCGCTGGAGCTGCGGGAGGCGACCGGCGCGGGCACCTGGACGCTGCTGGACCACCCGATGCTCGCCCTGGACGTGGCCGGCTCCGCCGCCTTCCTGGAACCCGACGCGGTGGTGGTGCACCCCGACGGCTCCTGGACGGTCGTGGAGATCAAGTCCTTCCCGATGCTGGACGGCGCCGCGGACGCCGCGAAGGTGGGCGCCGCCGCGCGCCAGGCGGCGGTGTACGTGCTCGCCCTGGAGGACGTCGCCGCCCGGCTGCGCCCCGCCCCGCCGGTACGCCACCGCATCCTGCTCGTCTGCCCGAAGGACTTCTCCAACCTGCCCGCCGCCTCCGCGGTGGACGTGCGCAAGCAGCGCGCGGTGACCAGGCGGCAGCTCGACCGGCTCACCCGGATCGAGGAGATCACCGACGCCCTCCCGGAGGGCACCTGCTTCTCCCCCGACCGGCCGGCCGAGGAGCTGACGGCCGCCGTCGAGGCGGTCCCGGCGACGTACGCCCCGGAGTGCCTGTCCGCGTGCGAGCTGGCCTTCCACTGCCGGTCCCGCTCCCGGCAGCAGGGCGCGGTGACCAGCCTGGGCCGCCCGGCCCGCGCCGAGCTGGGCGGGCTCGCCACCATGGACGAGGTGCTCGCCGCGGCCCACGGCGAGGCCGGTGACCCGGACGACCCGGCGGTGGCCGCGCTGCGCCGAGCGGCGGCGCTGCGGGCCGAGGCCCTGGCGGCGGCCGGCCGGGAGGCGGTCCGGTGTCGCTGATCTCCACCCTCGCCCGGCTGGAGGCGGTGCGCGCGGGCCGCGCCCAGCCCGCCGCCACGGTCCGCCACCGTCACCTGTCCGACCGGCCGCTGGTCCTCGTGCCGCTCACCACCGCGGGTGAGGCGGGCGCGCCGCTCGGCGCGCTGGTCGGCACGGACCGGGACGCGCCCCGTCTGCTGGTCGTGGCGCAGCCCCGGGACCGCGACCTCAGGTTCGCGTTCCTCGCCGAACTGGCCGACGTCGTCCTGCCGCACCTCGACGCCGTCGCCGACGTCGTGGAGGCCGCCGAGCGCACCGAGACCGACCCGGAGACCGGAAAACGGGTCAAGGTCGAGGTGGAGCTGTGCGCGGACGCCGCCCAGCTCGTCGTGCCCAGTCGCGCGGGCGTCGACCTGGTACGGCTGCTGGGCCGTTCCATGCGGTTCCGGCGGACCGCGGAGCAGGAACCCGAGGCCCCGCACCCGGCGCCGCCACGCGTGCCGCTGCTCGGCCGGTGGCTGACCCACTACGGCGAACGGGCCCGGGTACCGGGCTCCTCGCTGCTGCTCGCCGCGACCGATCTGCTGGCCCGGCACTGGGCGACCGGGCAGTCCACCCTGGAGGACCAGCACCTGGGCGCGCTGCTGGCCTGGATCGACCCGCCCGAGGGCGCGTCCGGTGCCGAGGCCGCGCTCCGGGCCGAGCTGGCGCGGGACGAGAAGGGCCAGTTGCACTGCCCGCCCGCGGGGCCGGCCACCGACCCGGCGTTCGACAACAAGCTGCTCGCCCCGGCCATCGAGCGCTACGACCGGGCCCGTACGGCGCTCGCCGCCGCCGAGGACGGCCCGGCCGCCGACGAACGGCTCGGCGCGCTGACCGCCGCCGAGCGGGAGATCCGCGAGCTGGTCCTCAGCCGTACCCGGCCGACCTGGGACGCGGTGTGGCGCGCGCTGGATCTGCTGCGGGAGCTGCCGGCCGGGGCGCACGTCGAGGAGCGGTGGACGCGCGACCGCTGGTCGTTCACCGGGCACCGCGACCGGATCGTCTCCGGCGAGCCCCCGCAGCCGCGCCGCGACGACGCGGTGACGGCGGCGAACAAGCTGGCCACGCGGGAGCGCGAGCAGGCCCGGCTGGAGGCGCAGGAGGCACTGGACGACCCGCTGGTGATGGCCGGGCGGCGGCTGGCCGGGGAGGCGTTCGCCGGGGAGGTCGAGGACGTGGTGATGGCGTACAGCGAGGGCAAGCGGCCCAGCCCGCGCCCGCTGGTCACGGTCCGCACCGACGACCGGCCGCAGCTCGCCGAGCGGGTGAAGGTGTACCGGTCGCTGGGCGGGAAACCGCAGGCGGCCGAGGTGGTCGCGCAGGAGGAGGAGGGGGTGTTCGTCCTGCGGATCATGGACAAGATGGGCCGCGGCAAGGAGCCCGAGACCGGGTCCGTACCGGAGAAGGGCGACCGGCTCTGCTTCACCCTGTTCGAGCACGAGCAGCGGGGCGGCGCGAAGCTGCCCGACCCGGAGCAGACACCGTGGACGCATGGCGGGCCCCCCGGTGAGACGGCCGTCGTACCGGAGGCCGCCGACCCCGTGACCGAGGAGGACGTCCTGTGACGACGCAGACGACGGAGACGACCGGCGCGACCGCCGGGGTGACCGCCCGGTCGACGACCGGGACCGCGGACGGGGCCGCCGCCTTCGATCCGGGTGCGGAGGCGGGGCGGGCCACGGCGGCGATCCTGCGCGACACCCTGTACGGCACCGAGCGCGGAGTGGTCGTCGACTCCCCGCCGGGGGCCGGGAAGTCGACTCTCGTGGTGCGGGCGGCGCTGGAGCTGGCCGAGGCCGGGCGCCCGCTGATGGTGGTCGCGCAGACCAACGCCCAGGTGGACGACCTGGTGCTGCGGCTCGCCGAGCGCAACCCCGAACTGCCGGTGGGCCGGCTGCACAGCAGCGACGCCGACCCGTACGACAAGGCGCTGGACGGACTGGAGCAGGTGCGCAAGTCGGCGAAGGCGGCGGATCTGGCCGGGCTCGCCGTGGTGCTGTCGACCGCGGCGAAGTGGGCGCACGTCAAGGTGGACGAGCCGTGGCGGCACGCCATCGTGGACGAGGCGTACCAGATGCGGTCGGACGCGCTGCTGGCCGTGGCGGGACTGTTCGAACGGGCGCTGTTCGTGGGCGACCCGGGGCAGTTGGACCCGTTCGCGATCGTGGGCAGCGAGCAGTGGGCGGGCCTGTCATACGATCCGTCCGCCTCCGCGGTCACCACCCTGCTCGCGCACAACCCCGGGCTGCCGCAGCACCGGCTGCCGGTGTCCTGGCGGCTCCCGGCGTCGGCGGCGCCGCTCGTCTCCCGCGCGTTCTACCCGTTCACGCCGTTCCGCAGCGGTACCGGCCCCGGTGACCGGCGGCTCGCCTTCGCGGCGCCCTCGGACGGCTCCGCCCCCGACCGGGTGATCGACGAGGCCGCCGCCTCGGGCTGGGGCCTGCTGGAGCTGCCCCCGCGCCACACCCCGCGCACGGACCCGGAGGCGGTACGGGCGGTGGCGGCGACCGTCCGCCGTCTCCTCGACCGGGACGGCTCGACCGTCTCGGAGCGCTCGCCGGACCCGGCGCCGCTGACCGCCGGCCGGATCGCGGTGGGCACCGCGCACCGGGACCAGGCGGCGGCGGTACGCGCCGCGCTGGCCGACCTCCAGGTCACCGGCGTCACCGTCGACACCGCCAACCGGCTCCAGGGCCGCGAGTACGACGTGACGGTCGTCCTGCATCCGCTCTCCGGCCGCCCCGACGCGACCGCGTTCCACCTGGAGACCGGCCGCCTGTGCGTGCTGACCTCCCGGCACCGGCACGCCTGCATCGTGGTCTGCCGCGCGGGCGTCGGCGACCTGCTCGACGACTACCCGTCCACCGAGCCGGTCCAACTGGGCACGGCGGTGAAGTTCCCGGACGGCTGGGAGGCGAACCACGCGGTACTGGCCCACCTGGCCGAACACCGGGTGAGCCGGCGCCCCTGAGCGACATGCCCACCCGCCGGAGTCCGGCAGGCCCCCGCACGCCTCCGCCCGCCCCGTCGGCCACGGCCCCGATGGCCGGGAAACGAACCACCCGGTGCCGGCATATCCGGGGGAACACCGGGTGAGCTGGGCTTCCTGCCGAAGCGGGCCGGGACGAGGCGCACTTGCGCGGGCGCGGGACAATGGACGGTGGCCCGTTCCCCCCCATGGGCCATGTGCGACGTACGAGGAGGAGAAGACATGGCGGAGCCCACGCCGCGTCACCACGAACCGCGGCTACGCCCCGCGCCCCTGCTCTTCGAGCCCGCGGCGGCCGCCGCGGACCCCGAGCACTTCTTCGACCTGGAGTCGATCGACGATCCCCGAGCGCTGCTGGACCGGGCCACGGAGCTGACGCAGGCGTTCCGCGCCGCGGCGGACCGGGCGATGGAGTTCCAGGCCATGGCAGCGGCGCAGCTCGCCGATCCGCGCCGCTTCGACCGGCTGACGCCGGCGGACCTCGCGGAGCGGGCCCAGTGGACCGAGGACTACGCCAAGAAGATGGTGGAGTTCGGCCGGGACCTCATGCGCGGCGGCGAGGGCGGCCACCCGGAACACGCCGACCGGGCGTGAGGGGCCGGGCCCTCCCCGGCCGGGGCCTCCCCCGCGACCCCGTCCGCGACCCCGTCCGGGACCCCGACTGAGACAACGTCCGGGACCCGCACCGGAAACCGCACCGGGACCTCCAGGACCTCTGGCATATGCCAGGCGGGCACGCAAGATACCCCCTGCCCCGCGCTCCTGTCCCGGTTTCCGGCGACTCAGGGGAATCGCCTGCTCACAGCGGGTAGATCTGGGCTCCATGAGCCGCACACCGAACGTCTCGTACTGCACCGAGGACGGCGCCGCCTGGCTCGCCACGGCGGGGGCGGGTCCGCACGGCACGCTCGCCCTCTGGGCGGCGCGGCCGGACGCCCCGGTGGTCCTGCCCTGCGGGTCGGTCTTCGACGTGGTGAGCGCGCCGGCGATGTTCGGCCGCCGGATGCTGGACCGGATGTGGGCCGAGGGGCCGGGCTCCGGGCCGGTGGCGGCGTGCCGGGGGCGGTTGCTGCTGTTCACGGCGCCGGGCACGGCCCAGCGGCTGCCGTCGCTGCTGGAGTGGGAGCAGTGGGGTGCGCGCGGCCGGGCGGCCGGCCCGGAGGCCATCGTTCCGCCGCTGCTCTGCCACGGCACCGGGGACGCGGTGACCGTCCCGCCGCCCACCGGCACCGGCCCGGACCGGCCCAGCTCCGGATGCCGCTGGCTGATCGCCCCGGACACCCGCCTCCCCTGGCTGCCCGGCCCCGAGATCCTGCTCTGGGCGGCGGTGCGGGCCGCTCGCACGGCCAGCCCGGTCGGCACTGAGGTGCGTATTTCGATTTTTCCTCCTCCCGCCACGGATGCTAAGGTCTACGACGTCAGCAGGCGCCGCTAGCTCAGTTGGTTAGAGTAGCTGACTCTTAATCAGCGGGTCCGGGGTTCGAGTCCCTGGCGGCGCACGACACCGATGGCGAGGCGTGTTCGCGGAAAATCGCGAACCGGCCTCGCCGTCGTCATTCCGGAGCGCCCGTTCGAGATCAGCCCGTTGTGATCTTGACAGTCCACGCCCCCGAAGCCGTGCGCCCCTCCACCTCCACCCGTACGTCCTCCCCCGGCACCGTGAAGCTCTCGCCGAGGGCGACGGGCGCGTCGGCCAGGGGCGGGTAGACCGAGTCCTGCCAGCACGCCTCGGTACGGGGATGGGCGTCGACCACCTCGACCGGCCCGCCCCCGGACTCCGCCCCGTTGCGCACCCGGTACACCAGCACCCCGGCCCGGCACGCGGCGACGTCGTTGCCGACCGGGCCGCGCGCCTCGAAGGCGAGCGCGTCGCCGGACCCGGTGCGCACCACCGCCAGCTTGGTGCCGCGGCCGAGCCCGAAGGCCGGCGCCCCCGCGGCGCCCGTCACCCGCACCCCCGGGCCGGCGCCCAGCGGCTCCAGGGTCAGCCGGGTCGGCCCGCCGCCCCGTACGCACGTCACCTGGCGCGGCTGGAGCCAGCCCAGCTTCCACTTGTGCCAGCCGAAGAGGTCGGGTGCCAGCCCGAACTGACTTCCCATCAGGTCCCAGTCGCCGACGTGGGTGTCCCAGTCGCCCTTGCCGTCGACGGGCCGGTGGTACAGGTCGGGCAGGTCGAAGACGTGTCCGGTCTCGTGGGCCAGGACCAGCCGGTCCGGGGGGTGGTTCTCGAACACGGTGACGACCCGCCGGATGTCGGTGCCGTCCGCCCGCAGCGGTGCGTCCAGGTTGACGACCTTGGTGGCGTCCGAGTCCACGCCGGGGGCGTCCGGGTCGGCGACGAGGTAGACGACGTCGTAGCGGGAGAAGTCGACGTGCCCGTCGGCGGCGGCCAGCGCGTCGCGCAGATAGGCGGCCCGGTGCTCGGGGCTCCAGTCGCGCCGTATGGCGTACCGCGTGGACGGCCGCGGCATGCGGAGCCAGTGCCGCAGCGGGTGCGGGCGGAGCGTGAACTTGCCGTAGGAGGCGCGCTGGAAGAAGCGGGTGGTGGCCGGAAAGTGGTCGTCGGCCAGTGCGCGGGGCGCCGTCCGGGGCCGGGAGTCCGGGAAGGAGAGGAAGACCATCACCGCGTCCAGCACGCGGGCCGGGCGGGGATAGGCGGCGTTCCAGGTGTCCAGGCCCTCGGAGTGGTGGGCGTCGGTGCGCTGGAGGGCGCAGGGGGCGGGCGAGAACGGCTCGGCCACCGAAGGGGCCGTGACCAGGGAGGTCGCCGCGAGCGCGGACATCGTCGTACAGAGTGCCGCCGTACTGCGCAGCCCCCGGCGGGAGCCGCCGCCCGCCCGGCGGCCCGCGCCGAGGCCCTCGCGGGCCGCACGGGGAAGTCGCCGCAGAGGGAACTGGCGCGGCACATGGACCTCCGAGTGCGGTTCGCGGAACACCGCACCCAGCTTGTGCATGTTTGTCGTACTACGCCCTGTTCGCCTGCACCGGACGGGTGAGCCACTCGGGAAGCGCCGAAAACGGCGCCCGTGGACCGTGCACAGACAGTCACAATTGGTCGAAGGTGTTTAAGACCCGGGCAGGTGCGAGCAGAAACGATCTGGCAGAAGGATTCTTCGACGCCGGCCGCTGTCGCGCGGCTGGAAGGGCGGAGGGCCAGCCTCTATGATCGGCACACTTTCCTGCACGGACAGAGATCGAGGCACTGCGGGAGCTAGCGGTGAGCGGAACGTCCGAAGGGCCGGCGCCCGCGGCAGACCTCGACGGGTCGGCCGTCACAGAGAGTGACTTCGACTTGGCTCCTCGTACTCTTCGTACGGAGGTACCGACCTATCGCTCGGCCTTCACGGCGGCTCCGCTCGCCATGGCGGTCGTCGACGCCCAGGGCATGGTGGTCAGCGCCAACGACACGCTCGGCACACTGCTCGGCACCACGCCCCAGGCGCTGGCCGGAAGCACGGCGGCCGATCTGGTCGACCTCGCCTCCGACTCCCCCACCTGGCACGCGTACCGCGAGGTGCTCCGCGGCGACCAGCCGCGGCTGACCTGCACCCGGCGCCTGAAGCGGGCCGACGGGCAGGCCGTGTGGGCGCAGATCACCGTGACACCGCTGGCCGGGGACGCGCCCGGCCTGCTGCTGTCCGTCGCGGACATCAGCGTCCGGCGCGATCTCCAGGTGAGACTGCGCCACTTGCAGATGCACGACCCGGTGACGCGGCTGCCCAACCGGTCCCTGTTCTTCGAACGCCTCAGCGCCGCGCTGGAGGCGGAGGCGTACGGCGGCGGCACCGGCCGGATCGGCCTGTGCTACCTGGACCTGGACGGTTTCAAGGCCGTCAACGACACCCTCGGCCACCGCGTGGGCGACCGGCTGCTCGCGGCCGTCGCCGAACGGCTGACCCGCTGCGCGCAGGAGGCCGCCCATCCCCGGACCGGCACGCCGCTGGTGGCCCGGCTCGGCGGCGACGAGTTCGCGCTGCTGGTGGAGGACTCCACCGGCACCGAACAGCTCGCCGACCTCGCCGAGTCGGCGCTCGGCGCGCTGCGGGCGCCGTTCGATCTGGACGGGCGGCGCCTGTCGGTCTCCGCCTCCGTCGGCGTCGTCGAACGGCACGCCGCCGGGACCACGCCGACCGCGCTGGTGCAGGCCGCCGACACCACGCTGTACTGGGCGAAGGCCGACGGCAAGGACCGCTGGACGCTCTTCGACCCCGAGCGCAACGCCCACCGCATGACCCGGCAGGCGCTCGCCTCCACCCTCCGCCCGGCCATCGACCGCGGCGAGTTCGACCTGCGGTACCAGCCGCTGGTCGGCATGGAGGACGGGCGGCTGCGGGGCGTCGAGGCGCTCATCCGCTGGAATCATCCTCAGTTCGGCGTACTGGCGCCGAATCGGTTCATCGCACTGGCGGAGGAGGACGGTTCGATCGTTCCGCTCGGCCGCTGGGTGCTGCGCACCGCGTGCGAGCAGGCCCGGCGCTGGCAGCTCGACCACCCCGGCGAGCCGCCGATCTTCGTCAGCGTCAATGTGGCGGTCCGGCAGGTCTGGGACTCCGACCTGGTCGCGGACGTGGCGCGGACGCTGGCCGAGACGGGCCTCGCCCCGGAGCTGCTGCAACTGGAGCTGACCGAGTCCGCGGTGATGGGCTCCTCGGGCCGCCCCCTGCAAGCGCTGCAGGCGCTCAGCGACATGGGGGTGCAGATCGCCATCGACGACTTCGGCACCGGGTACTCGAACCTGGCGTACCTGAGCCGGCTGCCGGTGTCGGTGCTGAAGCTGGACGGGTCGTTCGTACGGGGCTTCCAGTACGACGCGCGCAGCGCCGAGCGGGAGGCGGACCGGACCAGTCCGGCGGACGAGGTCATCGTGGAGGCGATGGTCCAGCTCGCCCACCGGCTCGGTCTGTCGGTCACCGCGGAGTGCGTGGAGACCTCGGACCAGGCGACGCGGCTGCGCCGGATCGGCTGCGACACCGGTCAGGGGTGGCTGTACTCCCGACCGGTGCCGCCGGATCGCATCTCCGAGCTGCTGGACAGTCCCGGCGCCGGTGTTCAGGCGGGCGTCGGCAACCCGTAGGCGTCGGCGATCAGCTCGTAGGAGCGCAGCCGGATGTCGCCGCCGTGCGCGTTGGCGGTGATCATCAGTTCGTCGGCGCCGGTGCGCTTCTGCAGGTCGTCGAGGCCGGCCCGGACCTGGTCGGCGGTGCCGTGGATGACGTTGGAGTTCCAGGAGTCGATGAAGTCCTGCTCCATCGCGCTGAACTCGTACGCCTCCGCCTCCTCGGGCGTGGGGACGAGACCCGGGCGTCCGGTGCGCAGCCGCACCATGTTCAGCGCGGCGGCGAGCACCTGGCGGCGGGCCTCCCGCTCGTCGTCGGTGGCGAGCGCGGAGACGCCGATCAGGGCGTAGGGCTCGGCCAGGACGGCGGAGGGGCGGAAGTTCTCGCGGTACAGGTCCAGCGCGGGGACGGTGTTCTGCGCGGAGAAGTGGTGGGCGAAGGCGAAGGGCAGGCCCAGGGTGGCGGCCAGCCGCGCGCTGAAGCCGGAGGAGCCGAGCAGCCAGAGCGGCGGGCGGTGCGGGGACTGCACCCCGCCCGGCGAGGTGGCCTGCACGGGGCCGGGCACGGCGTGGATACGGCGGTAGGGATGTCCGTCGGGGAAGTCGTCGTCCAGGAACCGGGTCAGTTCCACGAGTTGCTGCGGGAAGTCGTCGGCGCCCTCGTGCAGGCGCTCGCTGCGGCGCAGGGCGGCGGCGGTGGCCCCGTCCGTGCCGGGTGCGCGCCCGAGTCCGAGGTCGACCCGGCCCGGAGCCATCGCCTCCAGCGTGCCGAACTGCTCCGCGATCACCAGGGGAGCGTGGTTCGGGAGCATCACGCCGCCCGAACCGAGCCGGATGCGGTCGGTGTGCGCGGCGAGGTGGGCGAGGATCACGGCCGGTGAGGAGGAGGCGACGCCCGGCATGGAGTGGTGCTCGGCCACCCAGTACCGGTGGTAGCCGCGCCGCTCCGCGAGGCGCGCTATGTCGACGCCGGTACGCAGCGCGTCGGTCGCGGTCCGCCCGGCACCGACGGTGACCAGGTCCAGGACGGAGAGGGGTACGGGGGCGGTGCCCCGCGCTGTGCCCCGGATCTCCTCTGCGGCGTCTGCGGACATGGTGAGGTGCCTCCTGTTTCGCGGTGACGTTCGCCCAGCTTCAACAGGACGGGGTGATCCGCTATTCCCCGGAGTGCCTGGTCGGCGCCCGAGTGGCACCCCTTGAGCACGTGGGCCACTCGTGGCAACCGCGCCCCGGCAGTACCGTGGGAAGGACCGCCTCCCTGGCAGGCGGCGTGACCCGGGTGCCGCACGGGCCGGGGCACCGGAGGAGAGACGGGCAGGCGGGGAGGACGTGGGCGAGGCGAGCGGGCGGACGGAGCCGGGCGAGGAGCGCTGGTCGGCGCGACTGCACGGGCTGTGGCGGGTGTCCCAGGACGTCCAGGACGTCACCGACATGTCGCGTTACGTGTACGAGTCCGCCCTCACCGAGCCCGGATCGGTCGTCGTCACCGGCACCCGCTGGGTCCACGGCGAGCTGCGCTACCTGCGCCTCGCCACCGCGGGCCGGCCCGCGCCCGCCACCACGACGTCACCGGCCGGACCGGTACGGGCGGGCGACGGGCGGCAGCCGCCCGCGCCCGGCGCCGGCCCGGAGGTGGTCACGCACGACCTGACGGCCGGCCACGCCGACTTCGCTCCCGAGGGCGCCGAACTGGTGGCGGCCGGAGCCCGTTGGGCACTGGAGTCCCGGTTCCGGCTCGGGGACGGGGACTGGGCGGCGGTCTCGGTCGGGTTCGCCGAGCGGCCCGCGCCGCAGGCCGCGACGGCCACGGCCACCCGGCTCGTCCAGCTCTGCGAGGTGATCGTCGCCAGCCATCACCGGATCGTGGCGTACCGGGAGCACGACAAGCGGCAGATCGAGGACGCCTTCCTCGCCGAGGCGTCGTTGCAGATGGACTCCAGTCTGGACGCGCAGGAGACCCTGCGGCGGGTCGCCCGGCTCGCGGTGCCCGCCATGGCCGAGGGATGCGTCGTCCATCTGTGCCGGCCGGGGTATCTCGATCCCGTCGCGTCCGCCCATGTGTCGGCCTCCGTGCAGCCCTGGCTGGACAGCCTGGCCCGCGAGGACCGGTGGCTCGGGGGTCTGCTGAGCGGCGCGGTCGCGCGCGGGGAGAGCCTCGTCCTGACCGGCGACGGCCTCACCGGCGGCCCCTTCGGCACCGGCGGCGAGGGACCGGGGCGGGCCGTGCGGACCGTCAGCGTCAACCCGCTGCGGGCCCGGGGCAAGGCGATCGGCACCCTCACCTTCGTCTACCACCGCGACGGCGAGGACATCGCCAGCCCCCGCATGCTCACCGACCTCGCCCAGCGCGCCGCCCTCGCCATCGACACCACCAGCGCCTACGAGCAGCGCCGCCGCCACGTCGAACTGCTCCAGCGCCAGCTCCTGCCCGGCGCGCTGCCCGACCCGCCCGGCGTGGAGCTGCACGCCGCCTACGAGGTCGCCGACGCCTCGCTGGAGGTCGGCGGCGACTTCTACGACGCCGTGATCGACCGCGACGGACGCCTGGCCCTGGTCATCGGGGACGTGTGCGGGCGCGGCGCCGAAGCCGCCGCCATGACCGGTCTCGCCCGGCACACCCTGCGCACCCTGCTGGAGGACGGCACCCCCGCCGCGCACGCGCTGGAACGCCTGAACAAGGCGCTGCTCGGCCAGTCGGCGGACCGTTTCGTGACCGCGCTGATCGCCGTCCTCACCTCCACCGGGCAGGGCGAGCACGCGGTGGAGATCGCGGCGGCCGGTCATCCCCCGCCGCTGATCCGGCGGGCCGACGGCCGCGTCGAGGAGGTCGTCGCCTCCGGGGTCTTCCTGGGCGTGCTGCCCGACCTCGCCATCGAGCCCGCGCGGCACCAGGTGGCACCCGGGGACGTGCTGGTGCTGTTCACCGACGGGCTGACCGAGGCCCGCAGCGCGCAGGGCACGATGTTCGAGGAGCTGCTGCCGCAGGCCGTCCGGGAGTGCGCCGACGCTCCCGATCCGGCCGGTGAGCTGATCGCCCGCGCGTCGAAGTTCCGGGCGCTGGGCAACGACGACACCGCCGTGCTCGTCGCCCGCATCGAGGAGCCCCGGTGACGCCCGGACCCGGCGCCCGGCCGGTCGACCGCGACCGCGTCCTGGTCGTCGAGGACAGCCCCGAGGACACCGAGGCGATCGAACGCGCCCTGCGCCAGACCCACCCCGGTCTGCGGACGGAGTTCACCGACCGCGGGGACGGCCTGGCCGACCTGCTCCTGGAACGCGAGGAGGTACCCGGCCTGATCTTCCTCGACCTCAACCTGCCCGGCGTCGGCGGCCACGCCGTGCTCAGCGCCCTGCGGGCCCGGCCCGAGCTGCGGGACGTCACCGTGGTCGTCTTCGCCGCCTCCACCGCCCCCGGCGAGGTGGACGCCTGCTACGCCGCCGGCGCGGACAGCTACATCTACAAGCCGGTGAACTTCGCCCTGTTCCGTACGGTGCTGAAGGGCGCGGTCGACTACTGGCAGCAGCAGACCCGCGGCGGCGCCGACCCCGGCCCGGACGCGGACGGGCGCTGAGGCTACCCGGACCGGCCCAGGGTGAAGAGGAAGGCGGTGCCCTCCCCGGGGACGCTCTCCAGCCACAGCCGGCCGCCGTGCCGTTCGACGATGCGCCGCACCACGGCCAGCCCCACCCCCGAGCCGCCGCCGTGCTCGTCCGGCCGGTGCAGGCGGCGGAAGAGTTCGAACACCTCGTGCTGCCGCTCCGGTGCGATACCGATCCCGTTGTCCCGCACGACGACCACGGTCTCGGGGCTCCGCCCGTCGGCGGCCGACCGGGTGTACGCGCTCACCTCCACCCGGCGGTCGACGCCGTCCCGCGCGTACTTGGCCGCGTTCACCAGCAGGTTGACCAGAATCTCGTGCAGGCGGTCGGGGTCGGCGACGACCATGGGCAGCGCGCCGCGGCGCACCGTGACCCGCTCCTCCGCCAGGCGCTGCCCCGCCACCTCCAGCGCTCCGTCCAGCACGGCGGCCAGTTCCACCTCCCGCACCCGGAATCCGGCGCGGCCCAGCCCGGAGTAGTGCAGGAGCGAGTTGAGCAGGGAGTCCATCCGCTCGGTGAGCCGGCGCATGGTCAGCAGCCGTCGCATGGTCGGCTCGTCCAGGCCGGCGGCGTCCTCGATCGCGAACGTGGCCGCGTGGGAGATGCCGCGCAACGGCTCCTTCAGGTCGTGGGCGGCGGCGTGGGCGTAGGCGGCGAGATCGACGTTGCTGCGGCGCAGCTCCTCGTTGAGGGCCTCCACGGCGTCGGCGTGGCGCAGCACCAGCTCGGTCAGCAGCCGCCCGATCTCCCGGGCCGACGCCTCGTCGGCCGCCGTCCACGGCAGGCTCCGGCCCCGCATCATGGCCCGGAACACCGCGCCCGACCCGCGCGGCGTCAGCCGCTCGCCGCGCGGCCCGACCCGCAGCGGCCTGGCCGGGTCGGCCGCCCACTGCCGAGGCGCCGGACGCTCCCGCCGGGACCAGGCCAGGAAGTCACCCGAACGGCTCAACGGCAGCATCAGCACCCCCGCCGGCACGTCGCCACCACCGCCGGAAGCCGCGTCGTGATCGGGGCCGGGGCCGGGGTCGAGTTCGTCCGCCGGTACCTCCGCCAGCCGGTCGGTCGCCCACACCGACCCCGGCGCCAGCGCGGCGGCCTTGCGCCCCAGGGCCCGTACGAGTCCCTCGGGGAAGGGGGCGCCGCCCGTGATCTCCTCCCCCGCCCGCCGCAGCAGTACGCCGTCGGCGGCGAGCAGTCCGGCGAGCCCCCCGGCGTCCACGGCGAAGCCCGGCCCGGAACCGCGCTCCAGCAGCCGGGCCACGGAGCCCGCCCGCCGCCCCGCCGCCATCAGCGCGTCGGCCCGTACCCGTTCCTCGATGGCGGCCAGTTGCAGGGAGAACGCGGCGCCGAACATCTCGCAGGCGGACCGTACTTCGGGCGCCAGCCGCACGGGGTCCGTCCCGTGGCAGGCGATCAGCCCCCACAGCCTGGCCTCCAGCAGGACGGAGACCGACATCGAGGAGCGCACGGCGATGTTGCGCAGATACTCCAGATGGAATTCCGACACCGTGCGCAGGGCCGACTGGGAGAGGTCCAGCGGCGCCCCGGTGGCCGCGCGTACCGGCGGGTACAGGCCGACGGTGACGTCGTCGACGTCGGCGATCGCCCGGATCCAGTTCTCCCGGTAGAGCCGGCGGGCCTGCGGAGGGATGTCGGTGGCCGGGAACCACAGTCCCAGCCAGGGTTCCAGGCCCTCGGCGACGTCCTCGGCCAGCACCTCGCCGGGGCCGTCCTCCTCGTCGAAGCGGTAGACCACCACCCGGTCGAACCCGGTCAGCGCGCGCATCTCCCGGGCCGCGATCCGGCAGCACTCGTCGACCGCGGCGGCGGCCCGCAGCCGCCCGAGGGCCCGGCGCACGCCCTGGTAGAAGCCGGAGAAGCCGAGCGCCCCGCCGTCCCGCGGCTCGAACTCCAGGACGAGCAGTCCGTCCCTGCGGTGGGCCGAGACGTCGAACCGGCGCCCGCCGGGCAGCTCCGGGCCGGCCGGGACCGGGAAGGAGACGGGCACCCCGCCGTCCTCGGCGGTCCCCCGCACGGCCTCGTCGTAGTACTCGGACGAGAGGACCCGGGTCACCGGTCCGCCCACCAGGGACGCGGCCGGCACACCGAACATCTCGCCGGTGTTCGCCGCGGCCACCTCCACCAGGCCGGTGGCGGGGTCCACCGCCACCAGCGTGCCGTAGGACTGGACCCCGCCCAGGAGGTGGATGGGTTCGCGCACGCACGCCGTCAGGTCGAAGCCGTCCGACACCTCG
Organism: Streptomyces ziwulingensis; assembly: GCF_039542605.1. Classification (NCBI taxonomy): domain Bacteria; kingdom Bacillati; phylum Actinomycetota; class Actinomycetes; order Kitasatosporales; family Streptomycetaceae; genus Streptomyces; species Streptomyces ziwulingensis. Next base: position 88,597 of record NZ_BAABIG010000084.1, on the reverse strand, counting down.
GTCTCGGCCGCCCACACCCGCTCCGACAACCACCGGTCCGTCACGCCGCCGCCTCGTTCCGTCCGCGCCGCACTGGTCGCCGTGACCACTGTCACCGGGCGTCCCACCGGCGAAACTACCCGGCGCGGCGGCGATGTGCGCGTCCGCCACACCTGCGGTACGATCATCATGCGCTGGTGAACGGAGCAACTCCGTAGCACCGGCACCGCGTTGGTGGTCCAAGGAAAGACGCCCCGCTTCCTGCGGGGAAATGCAGGTGCAAGGCCTGCCCGGCGCTCCACCCGAAGAACCCCGGTCCCGCTTCGGCGGACCGGGGTTCTTCTCATGTACGGGCTTCTCCTATTACGGGCTTCTCATGTAAGGCGGCTCCCCTCCCGGTGCGGTGCCCCGCGCCCGGACGCGGCGTGGGCGCCCGCGCCGCACGACCTTCACCACCCGTCGAAGGTTGTATCGATCTTCATGGCCGTTCCGGCCCGCACCGCTTACGCTCGGCAGCGAGAAAGATCGACCGGGGAGTCGGTCGAGGAGGGGACGGACATGGCCTTTCGCAAGTTCCTCGGCGCACTCGGCAAGCGGGCGCCCGGCGTGGAGACAGTGGTCGAGAACCCGGGCGTGCACCCCGGCGGGACGGTGGAGTGCACGGTGACCGTGCAGGGCGGCGGCGCCGACGTCGACATCGAACGCCTCCGCCTCGATCTGGTGGTCCGGGCCGAGGACCGGGAGGCGGACGGCTCGACCGCCTGGCGCCGCCCGTACTCCGTGACCGCGGTCGACCTCAGCGGGTTCCGGCTGGCCGCGGGCGAGACGGTCACCCACAAGGTCGCCCTGCGGGTGCCGTGGGAGATGCCGCTCACCCACGGGCGGGGCCGGCCGGTGCGCGGCGGCCGGGCCGCGGTCCGTACCGAACTCGCCGTCGACAAGGCCGTGGACAAGGGCGACTTCGACGAGATCGCCGTACACGCCCTGCCCGCCCAGGACGCGATCCTCCAGGCGTTCGAGGACCTCGGCTTCCGGCTGCACGAGTCCGAGGTGAAGCTCGGCGCGCTCAGCCGGGCGCCGCACATGCGGGCCCGGCAGACGGAACGCTTCTGGCAGGAGATCGACTTCTTCTTCCCCGAGTCCTGGGGCCAGGGCCGGCAGGAGCTGGAGACCGTCTTCATCGCCCGCGAGGACTCCCTCGACGTCCACCCCGGCGGCCATCCGCCGGTCACCTTCGACTACGCCGACCCGGACCCGCACGCCTGGACGGCCACGCTGGACCAGCACGTACGGGCCTACTGGCGGGCCGGTTAGCGCCCCCGCCGGCGCGTGATGTGCGTGCCGGGCGGGTCTGCGGTATGATCATCATGCGCTGGTGAACGGAGCAACTCCGTCCCTCCGGCACTGCGTTGGTGGTCCAAGGAAAGACGCCCCGCTTCCTGCGGGGAAATGCAGGTGCAAGGCCTGCCCGGCGCTCCACCCGAAGAACCCCGGTCCCGCTTCGGCGGACCGGGGTTCTTCTCATCTGCGGCCGGCCCTCACGCCTGTACCAGCGGCTCCCTGGTGAACAGCGCGCCCAGCCGGGGGGCGTTCACCCTGCGGTCCGCGAGCCGCAGGCCCTCCCAGACCGTGACCTGGTTGGCCGTCAGGACCGGCTTGCCCAGCTCCTTCTCCAGGGCCGGGAGGTGCGCGGCGGTGCGCAGGGCCGTGCCGGGCAGGAGCACGGCCTCCGCGTCCGGGTGGTCGGCCTCGCGGGCCAGGGCCAGCACCTCCGCCTCGCCCCAGGCGCCGGCCTCGGCCGCCGCGCTCCCACCCGGACCGCGGCCGGCCACGACCTCCAGACCGGCCGCCCGCAGAAACTCCGCGAAGAGCCGGGCGACGTCCTCCGGATAGGCCGACCCGACGGCGACCCGGCGCGCCCCGACCTCGCGTGCCGCGTGGGCGAAGGCGAACGACGTCGAGGAGGCGGGCAGTCCGGCCGCCCGGGCCAGCGAGCGCACCTGGTCGTGGGCGCCGTCCCAGCCGTGCACGAAGCTCCCGCTGGTGCAGGCGTACACCACGGCGTCGGCGCCGGTGTGCCGCAGTTCCTCGACGCCCGCCGCGAGCCGCTCGGGTGAACCCAGCTCGCGCAGGGCGTCCACGCGGGGCGCGTCCCCGACGGCGTCGGTGTGCACCAGGTCCACCCGGATGTCGCTGCCCAGGAGCTGCTCGATACGGGGGTAGTCGTCCTCGCCGGAGTGGCCCGGATACAGGAATCCCAGTGCTGTCATGTCCACCTTTCCTGCTGCTGTTCTCCGTCCGGCACGCGGGGCATCGGGGGACCGCGGCGCGCCGCCGGTTCGTTCAGTGCCTGGTACGGCCCCACCGCACGGGTACCCCGTCGGCCGAGCGCCGCCCCCATCGTCACTTGGTTGGCCGAGATCACCGGTGCGCGGGCCGCACCGGTCTCACCCCGCGGAAGGAAACTCACCCGGTGGAGGGAAAGGGGGACGCACCGTACGCAGGGGCCGTGTTGACGGCGGTGGGTTCCGGTGCGAGCGTGGTCAATCCGTCCGCGTCACATCCGTCCGCGTCCCCGCCAGGACCACCAGGACCACCCGGACCACCGGGTCGACAGTCGGCGCCTCCCGCCGCACCTCGCCCTCCCGCCCTCTGCACCGGAGAAGCGCCTGCTCATGAGCACCGCCGGTCCGCTCCCCGTCCGCCCCGTCCTCCTCGTCCTCGACGCCGCCCCCCGGCCCCGTCTGGGCCGTCTCACCGGGCGGGCCAGGGTCGAGTACGCGGACGCGTCGACGCTGCCCGGCCGGCTGCCCCACGCCGACGTGCTGCTCGTCTGGGACTTCACCTCGCCGGCCGTGCGGCGGGCCTGGCCGGGTGCGGGGCCGCGGCCCCGCTGGGTGCACACCGCGAGCGCGGGCGTGGACCACCTGATCTGCCCCGAGCTGGTCGCCTCGGACACGGTGGTGACCAACGCGCGGGGTGTCTTCGACGAGCCCGTCGCCGAGTACGTGGCCGCGCTGGTGCTGGCGCTGGCCAAGGACCTGCCGCGCACGCTGGACCTCCAGCGGGAGCGGGAGTGGCGGCACCGCGAGACGCGGCGGGTGGCGGGCGGCCGCGCGGTCGTCGTCGGTTCCGGTCCGATCGGCCGGGCCGTCGTCCGGGTGCTGCGGGCGCTCGGCCTCACCACCGCGCTGGTCGGCCGCACGCCGCGGACCGGGGTGCACGGCCCCGAGGACCTGGACCGGCTGCTGGCCCGCGCCGACTGGGTGGTGGCGGCGGCGCCGCTGACGCCGGAGACGTACGGCATGTTCGACGCCCGCAGGTTCGGCGTGATGCAGCCCGGCGCGTACTTCGTCAACGTGGGGCGCGGCCGGCTGGTCGTGGAGGAGGCGCTCGCCCGTGCGCTGGAGCGGCGTGGGATCGCCGGGGCGGCGCTGGACGTGTTCGCGGACGAACCGCTCACCCCCGGCAGTCCGCTGTGGGAACTGCCGGGCCTGATCGTCTCCCCGCACATGAGCGGGGACACGGTCGGCTGGCGGGACGCGCTCGGGGCGCAGTTCGTGGAGCTGTTCGAGCACTGGGCGGCGGGCCGTCCGCTGCCGAACGCGGTGGACAAGAAGCGCGGCTACGTACCGGGACACTGACGCTGGGAGAGTGCATGAGCGACCTCACCGAACTGACCGCCGGACAGCTCCTGGACGGTTACCGCACCGGCGCGTTCTCCCCCGTGGAGGCGGTGCGGGCGGTCGTGGAGCGGGCCGAGCGGATCCAGCCGGAGGTGAACGCGTTCGTCCTGCTCACCACCGAGGAGGCGCTGGCCCGCGCCCGGCGCTCGGAGGGGCGGTGGCTGCGCGGGGAGCCGCGCGGGCGGCTCGACGGGGTGCCGGTGACGGTCAAGGACCTCCTCCTGATGCGCGGCCACCCCACCCTGCGCGGTTCGCTGACCGTCTCCGACCGCGGCACCTTCGAGGAGGACGCGCCCTCGGTGGCACGGCTGCGCGAGCACGGCGCGGTCTTCCTCGGCAAGACGACGACGTCGGAGTACGGCTGGAAGGCCGTGACCGACTCGCCGCGCTCCGGGGTGACCCGCAACCCGCACGACCCCGCCCGCACCGCGGGCGGTTCCAGCGGCGGCGCGGCGGCGGCCGTCGCGCTCGGCGCGGGGCCGCTGGCGCTCGGCACGGACGCCGGCGGCAGTATCCGCATCCCGGCCTCCTTCTGCGGGATCTTCGGCCTGAAACCGACGTACGGCCGGGTTCCGCTGTATCCGGCGAGCGCCTTCGGCACCCTCGCCCACGTCGGCCCGATGACCCGGGCCCCGGCGGACGCGGCGCTGATGCTCGACGTGATCGGCGTCCCCGACAGCCGTGACTGGTCGGCGCTGGGCCCGGCCCCCGGGTCGTACAGCGAGGCGCTGATCGGCGGGGTGCGGGGGCTGCGGGTGGCGTACTCCCCCTCCCTGGGCGGGCAGGTGGCGGTGCGTCCGGCGGTGGCGGAGGCGGTGCGGCGGGCGGTGGAGCGCCTGGCGGCCCTCGGCGCGTACGTCACCGAGGCCGACCCGGACTTCGCCGATCCCGTGGACGCCTTCCACACGCTGTGGTTCAGCGCGGCGGCGCACGTGGTGCAGCCCCTCGGACCGGGCCGGCGCGAACTGCTCGACCCCGGGCTGCGGGAGATCGCCGGCCGGGGCGCGCGCCACTCGGCCCTGGACCACCTCGCCGCCGTCGACGTCCGGGTGGAACTGGGCCGGCGGATGGGCCGCTTCCACGAGTCCTACGACCTGCTGGTCACCCCGACCCTGCCGATCACCGCGTTCGAGGCGGGCGCCGAGGTCCCCAAGGGTTCGAGGCACCGCCGCTTCACCGGCTGGACCCCCTTCACCTACCCCTTCAACCTCACCCAGCAGCCGGCCGCCACCCTCCCGGTCGGCCACGACGCCGACGGCCTCCCCATCGGCCTCCAGCTCATCGCCGCCCGCCACCGCGACGACCTGGTACTCCGCGCGGCCCACGCGCTGTACGAGGCGGGCGCGGCGTCCCCGGGACCGCGCGTCAGGCCCGCCGGAGGCTGAGGGCCGCGCCGCTTCCGCGCGGAGCCGGAGGAGACAGAGCCGAACCGGTGGCGCAACAGACTGAAAAAGAGCGGCATGAGTTGCGCGAAGTCGGGAAGGCGCGCGCCCATGCTTCGACCACACAGAGCCCCGCCAAGGGGACAACTCGACCGTATACCGGGTCCCAGTCGTCGATCGCTGCTCGCGGGGGTGGCGGCGCTCGGCGCACTGGGCGCCGCCGGATGTTCGCGGGTGGCCACCGCGTCGGGCGAGGACGGCGGTGATCTGCTCGACCGGCTCCGCGCCCAGGGCGTGGTCCGGCTCGGCATCGCCGGCGAGATCCCCTTCGGCTACATCGACAAGGACGGCGAACTCACCGGCGAGGCACCGGAGCTGGCGAAGGTCGTCTTCAAGCGGCTCGGTGTGGACCGGGTGCAGCCGGTGCCCACCGAGTTCGGCTCGCTCATCCCGGGCCTGGCGTCCCAGCAGTTCGACGTCGTCGCGGCCGGGATGTACATCAACCCCGACCGCTGCGCCCAGGTCATCTTCTCCGACCCGGACTACCAGATGCTCGACTCGTTCATCGTGCGCAAGGGCAACCCGCTGGGCCTGCGGAACTACGCGGACGTCGTCGCGAAGAAGGCCAGGTTCGCCACCGGCACCGGCTACGCGGAGATCCAGTACGCGGTGGAGGCCGGGTACGCGGAGGGCGACATCCTCATCGTGCCCGACCAGGTGGCCGGGTTGAACGCCGTCGAGGCGGGCCGGGTCGACGTGTTCGCGGGGACGGCGCTGACCACCCGCGAGGTGGTGAAGAAGTCGGCCAGGACCGAGGTGACCGAGGCGTTCAAGCCGATCGTCGGCGGCAAGCCGCACGTCGACGGCGGCGGCTTCGCCTTCCGGCCCACCGAGACCAGGCTGCGCGACGCCTTCAACGTGGAACTGGCGAAGCTCAAGAAGAGCGGCGAACTGCTCCGCATCCTCGCGCCCTTCGGTTTCTCCGAGGACGAGATGACGGATCTGACCGCGAAGGAGCTGTGCGGCGGATGACCTCGGGACTGTGGGAACTCGTACTCCAGGGCGTCTGGGTCACGATCCAGTTGCTCGTCTGCAGCGCGCTGCTGGCGACGGCCGTCTCCTTCGTGGTCGGCGTCGCGCGCACCCACCGGCTGTGGATCGTCCGCTTCCTCGCGGGCTTCTACACCGAGGTGTTCCGCGGCACCTCCGCGCTGGTGATGATCTTCTGGGTGTTCTTCGTGCTGCCCCCGGCCTTCGGCTGGCAGCTCGTGCCGCTGTGGGCGGGCACCCTGGCGCTCGGCCTGACCTACGGGGCGTACGGCTCGGAGATCGTGCGCGGCGGGCTCGGCGCCGTCGACCCGGCGCAGAAGGAGGGCGGTATCGCCCTCAGCTTCACGCCCTGGCAGCGGATGCGGCTGATACTGCTGCCGCAGGCCGTGCCGGAGATGATCCCGCCCTTCTCCAACCTGCTGATCGAGCTGCTCAAGGGCACCGCCCTGGTCTCGGTCATGGGCATGGGCGACCTGGCGTTCAGCGGCAACCTGGTGCGGCTGGCGCTCCAGGAGAGCGCGGAGATCTACACGTATCTGCTGCTGATCTACTTCGTGATCGCCTTCCTGCTGACCCGGGTGATGCGCGGGCTGGAGAAGAAGCTGAAGGCGGGCGTCGGCAAGGGGCCGGCGAAGAAGACGGTCATGCCTGAGCCGGCCGGGATGAAGGCGGGTCTGCGATGAACTGGGACTGGAGCGCCGTCTCCGACTTCATGCCGCACTTCTGGGACGGTCTGCTGGTCACGTTGCGGATCCTGGTCATCGGCTCGGTGATCTCGTTCGTCCTGGGCCTGGTGTGGGCGCTGCTGATGCGGGTGCCGTCCCGCTGGGTGACCTGGCCGGTCGGGGTGGTCACGGAGTTCGTCCGCAACACCCCGCTGCTGGTGCAGTTGTTCTTCCTCTTCTACGTGCTGCCCGAGTGGGGCGTGACCGCCTCCGCGATGACGACCGGCGTGATCGGTATCGGCCTGCACTACTCGACGTACACGATGCAGGTCTACCGGGCCGGCATCGAGGCGGTGCCGGTGGGCCAGTGGGAGGCCGCGACGGCGCTGAACCTGCCGGTCGCGCGGACCTGGACCGCGGTGATCCTGCCGCAGGCGGTCCGCCGGGTCGTGCCCGCCCTCGGCAACTACGTGATCTCCATGCTGAAGGACACGCCGATGCTGATGGCGATCACCGTGCTGGAGATGCTCGGTGAGGCCCGGCTCTTCTCCCAGCAGAACTTCCAGTTCACCGAGCCCCTGACGGTGATCGGCCTCGCCTTCATCGTCCTCTCCTACCTGGCCTCCCTTGCCCTGCGAGCCCTGGAGCGACGCCTTGTCCACTGACACCCTGCCCCTGCCCGAGAAGAACCCGGAGCGGCGGCCCGCGCGGTCCGCGGCCGAGCTGATACGTCTGGAGGGGGTCACCAAGCGGTTCGGTGACAACACGGTCCTGGACCACCTCGACTTCTCCGTGGACGCGGGCAAGCACGTCACCCTGATCGGGCCGTCCGGATCGGGCAAGACGACGATCCTGCGGCTGCTGATGACGCTGACCAAGCCCGAGGAGGGCACGATCACCGTCGACGGGCAGCAGCTCTTCCCGGCGCCCGAGAAGCAGGTCCGGGAGATCCGCAAGAAGATCGGGATGGTCTTCCAGCAGTTCAACCTGTTCCCGAACATGTCGGTGCTGCGCAACATCACCGAGGCCCCGGTCACCGTGCTCGGCATGGCCAAGGACGAGGCCGAGGTACGGGCGCGGGAGCTGCTCGACCTGGTGGGGCTGGCCGACAAGTGCGATGCCCGGCCGACCCAGCTCTCCGGCGGCCAGCAGCAGCGGGTGGCGATCGCGCGGGCGCTGGCGATGCGCCCGCGGGTGCTGCTCCTGGACGAGGTGACCTCCGCGCTCGACCCGGAGCTGGTCGCGGGCGTCCTGGACGTGCTGCGGGACATCGCCCGCTCCACCGACATCACGATGCTCTGCGTGACGCACGAGATGAACTTCGCCCGGGACATCTCCGACCAGGTACTGATGTTCGACTCGGGTCGGGTCATCGAGTCGGGTCCGCCGGAGAAGATCTTCAGCGAGCCGGAGCAGGACCGCACCCGGGAGTTCCTCAGCGCGGTCCTCTGACCACGGCCCGCCGGCCCCGGCCGGGTCCGCCGTACCCCTGCCCGGTGCTGTCACTGACGCTCCGGCCCCGGGCAGGGGTGGTCGGGAGCACTGCCGGGGACCGGGTATTATTTTTTCTGGTCACGCGCCGCTAGCTCAGTTGGTTAGAGCAGCTGACTCTTAATCAGCGGGTCCGGGGTTCGAGTCCCTGGCGGCGCACCTCACGGAAGGCCCCTCGCATCTGCGAGGGGCCTTCCGCGTCGCTCAGAACGTGACGTCCGAGCAGGAATAGAACGCGTTGACCGTGTCCGCGACCGACCACACCGCGACGATCACATGGTGTCCGCTCAGCCCGGACGGCAGCGTGCCGCTGTGGGAGAGCGTGGCCGGCGGCTGCTTCCCGCCGTACGGCACCGTCAGGAACGGTGTGAGGTTGAGGTCGGAGCGGGTCAGGTTGTGGTTCTGGTTCCAGCCCGCCTTGGTCACGTAGTACTTGAAGTCGCTGGTGGAGTGCATGGCCGTGAACTGCCAGCGGAAGGTGTAGCTCTGCCCGCCGGTCACCTTGGTGGTCGGCCAGGCGCCGCCCCCGGGGGTCTTCGGGGCGTCGAGCTGGGCGAACCGCGTGTTGTTCGCCGAACATATCTGCCCGTCGGCCGCTCCGCCGGACGGGAAGCCCTTCGGGCCCTCGACGCTCTGCGGTTCCCACTGGATCGAGCCGCAGTTGGCGACGGAGCCGTTCTGGCACTGCTTCTGCCGGCTCACCGGCAGGTCGGTGTAGCCGTGGCCGCTGGCGCCGCCGGAGGAGAGCACGAGAGCCCCGGTGGTGGCCAGCCCCACCGCACTGGCGTAGAACTTGGTCTTTTTGCGCATACTGCCGCTCCTGTGAACGTGGGGAAGAACAGTGAGCCTTGCAGGTCTAGACCAAGTTCAGATTATGGCCGCTGGTTGAACATGTCCATACCAATCGTGGAACCCGCTGCGGGGCCCGCGCAGAAGGCCACCGTCAAGTCCTTCACCAGCGCCTTGCGTTCGTGGTCGTCGAGAGCGACCAGCCCGCGCGTGGTCAGCCGGGTCACCGTGTCCTCCACCGAGTTCACGACCGAGCCGAGCAGCGTCGCCCGCTGCGCCGCGTCCAGCGCGGCGATCCGGCGCCGGTGCATGGCGGCGGCCACCTCGGGGGCGTACTCCACCCGGACCGGCCGGACCGAGAACACCTCCAGGCCGACCGCCGTCGCGTCAGCCGCCACCAGCCGGGTCAGCGCCTCACCGGCCGCGTCGGCCGCGGACCGGGCGGTCCCGGGCGGCTCCACCGGCACCCGGGCGAGCGCCGCCTCCACGCATTGGCGCAGGTAGGTCTCGTGGTCCTCGACGCCGAGGGTGGCCCGCGCGGTGTCCCGGACCCGCCACACCACCAGCGTCACCGCCCGCAGCGCGACCCCGTGGCCGTCGGCCGCGGGCATCGGCTCGCTGCGCCAGTGCCGCAGCCGGACGTCGACGCGGCGGCGCAGCAACAGCGGGTTGACCCACATCAGGCCGGTGCGCCGCACCGTCCCCCGGTACCGTCCGAACAGACCGAGCACCCAGGCCCGCCCGGTCCGCCCCCGGGCCAGCCCGCCGAGGCCGAACAGACCCAGCGCCCCGGTCCCGGCGTACGCCGCCCACTGCGCGGGTCCGAGCCCGGCCCCCGGGTCCGCCGGCAGCCGCAGCGCCTCCAGCGCGAGCGGCGGCACGGTCCCCGCCCACCAGGAGGTGACCGCACAGCCCGCCGCGCCGCAGACACCGGCGAGGACACCGGCCGCGCCGGGCAGTACCCGGGCCGGCCGTTCCACCAGGCCGGGGTCGACCCGCGGGCCGGCCGGCGCCGGACGCCGCAGCCGCGGCTGCTCCCCCGTGCCCTGCCGGCGGCCGACCACCGCCGGGCGCGGCGGCACCGGCGACAGGGCGGCGGTGTCCCGGAAGAGCAGGTGGACGGGGATCTCGGTGGTGGACTCGTTCTGGATCAGCCGGACGTGCCGAGACCTGCCGTCCGCCGGGTCGCCGGAGTCGGGGCCGCCGGGCTCGGGCGTGGGCGGCGTGGTCGTCGAAGGGGTCGTGGTCATGCGTGCTCCAGCCTCCGCGCCAGAGGCGCCGGATGCGCCATGAGGGGGTCGGGGGGACGAGCGGGGTGGGGGAACGGGCGGGGTCGAGGGAACGGGCGGGGTGGGAGGACGAGCGGGGTCAGGTGAACAGGCGAGGTCAGGTGAACAGGCGGGGTCAGGTGAACAGGCGGCGCCAGGTCTCCGGGCCCGGGAAACCGTTCGCGGCGCCGCCGCGCCAGCCCTGGGTGCGCTGGAACGCCTCGACCGCCCGCCGGTCCGCCGCACCCCAGCGCGGCCCCGGACCGGCCGGGTAGAACCTGCCGTACCCCTTCTCGACCAGCCGTTCCCCGAGCCGGGCGACATGGGCGTTGACGGCGCCGGGCCGGAAGGAGGCCCGCCCCGGGTACTCCGTCCCGCCGGGGGCGTCGGCCGTCAGGCCCTTGTAGCGGTAGGGGAGGTACTGGTCGGAGTTGCTCCAGTAGGCGTACGGCGTGGCCTGCTTGCGGGTGTGCGGCGGGGTCTGCTCGTAGGCGGTGTACTCGGTCTGCGCGGCGTCCGTCCAGCCGCCGAAGATCGTCACGTGGGAGCCCCCCTCGGGATCCGCCTCATTGTGGAAGAGAAGAATGTCGCCGGGCTGGAGTTCCTCCTTGGTGATGGGGTCGGCGTACTCTCCGAGGCTTCCCGTCCATTCGTTCTTGGGCAGGTTCCAGGCCATCGAGACATAACCCGAGCAGTCCTGCCGATAACCGTCGGACCAGTACGCGCTCATGCTGTACGGCACCTTCGCGGCGACCCAGGTCTCGGCCCGGTCGATGATCTCGGTGCGGGTGATCGCGGACAGCGGGGCGCCGGCCGGCGCCGCCGGACCGCCGCCCGGGCCGTGCAGGGGCGCCTGCTTGCCCTGCGGGGTGGCACGCTCCTCACCTGCGGGGATGCCGGGCCGGGCGGGTGCGTGGGCGGCGGTCGGGACGGCGGCGGCCCCGCCCGCGCCGAGCGCGGCGGAGAGCGCCGCCGCGACCACGAGGGCGCGGTGGGCCGCCGGGTGGGCGGGGGCGGCGCGGCCGGCCGGGGCGGGCGGCAGGACGCGCCGCCAGTGATGACAACCGGGGCAGTCGCAATCACCCGCCGGGTCGAATTCCACGAATACCGGCGTCTCCATGCGATTCCCCTCACACTGCTGGTGAAAATCTCCGCGGCGATGCACGAGCGTCAGTTTCGCAACTGTCTTCCGGGTGCGCATGTTGACGGTCCGAATGATGTACGGGGCACCACGGGAGGGTGACCGGGAGCACGGCGGGTGGTCCGGAGCACGCTCCGGGGTCCGGTAGAGTTGTCGATGTCAGCAGGCGCCGCTAGCTCAGTTGGTTAGAGCAGCTGACTCTTAATCAGCGGGTCCGGGGTTCGAGTCCCTGGCGGCGCACAGACAACCGAAAGCCCCTCGCTCACGCGGGGGGCTTTCGGCGTTTTCGAGTCCGGTGTTTTCCGCGCGGGGCATCATGCAACCGGAGGGCGCCTTTCGCTGTCCCACGGGGGGTGAGCACGCGGTGACCGGCGCCCCGCCAACGAGACGCCTGTGCCGGTCCAGGGGCACCGGGCAGCGGGCGCCGTAAGCGACGAAACACGCGTGACCTGCGTGTGGGGGGATGACTCATGACGTCGACGCCGTCGGGCGCCGGAGCGGATCCCGGTCCGTCCCGGACCACCGAGCCGAGCGTGCCCGCTCATCGGACGAGTACTACCGGAACCTTCCGCCGGATCAGGAAGAGCCTCCCGAGATACGACTACGAGCACTACAGCCGGCTCGCGGGCCCCCTCACCGAGCCCGACCCGTACACGCCGTACCGGGTGCGGTACCGCTCGCTGCTCTCGCGGGAGCCGCACCGCGTCCGGGTCGCCCTGATGCTGGCCGCCGCCCCGCTGCTCTCCGTGGTGCTGCTGGTGTGGCTGCTCCAGCCCGGGCACTGGACCGAGCGCGACTACCCGGCCTTCGCCTGGCTGCCCGCCCTCGACCTGGTCATGCTCGTCTCGATCGGCCTGATCGAGCTGTTCCGCTGCCTGAACGTGCTGTCGAACGCGCACGCCACCCTGATCGCCCGCGATCCGGTGCCGGTGGTGCCCGAGTCCGGTACCCGGGTCGCCTTCCTCACCTCGTTCGTGCCCGGCAAGGAACCGCTGGCGATGGTGACCCGGACCCTGGAGGCGGCCGTGCGGATCCGCCACCGCGGGCTGCTGCACGTCTGGCTCCTCGACGAGGGCGACGACCCGCGGGTGCGGGCGGTCTGCGCGCGCCTGGGCGTGCACCACTTCTCCCGCAAGGGCGTCGCCAGGTGGAACCGGGCCGGGGGACCGCACCGCGCCCGGACCAAGCACGGCAACTACAACGCCTGGCTGGAAGCGTACGGCGACGGCTACGACTACTTCGCCTCCGTCGACACCGACCACGTGCCGATGGCGAACTACCTGGAGCGGATGCTCGGCTACTTCCGCGACCCGGACGTCGGCTTCGTCATCGGCCCGCAGGTCTACGGCAACTACGACAACCCCGTCACCAAGGCCGCCGAGTCCCAGCAGTTCCTCTTCCACGCCCTCATCCAGCGGGCCGGCAACCGCTACGGCGCCCCGATGTTCGTGGGCACCTCCAACGCGGTGCGGATCAAGGCGCTGAAGCAGATCGGCGGCCTGTACGACTCGATCACCGAGGACATGGCGACCGGGTTCGAGATCCACCGGCACCGCAACCCCGCCACGGGACGGAAGTGGCGCTCGGTCTACACCCCCGACGTACTCGCGGTCGGCGAGGGCCCGAACGCCTGGACGGACTTCTTCACCCAGCAGATGCGCTGGTCCCGGGGGACGTACGAGACGATCCTCAAGCAGTACTGGAAGGGCTTCCACTCGCTGCCGCCGACCCGGCTCTTCCACTACACGATGATGATCATCTTCTATCCGATGGCGGCCCTGAACTGGATTCTGGCGGCGCTGAGCTGCGCGCTCTTCCTGGGCCTGGGCGCCTCCGGCGTGAACATCGACCCCGCGGTCTGGCTGATGCTCTACGGCAACGCCTCCGCGCTCCAGATCGGCCTCTACGTCTGGAACCGCCGCCACAACATCTCGCCGCACGAGCCCGAGGGGTCCGGCGGGGTCGCGGGCATGATCATGTCCGCGCTGTCGGCGCCGCTGTACGCCAAGGCGCTGATCGACTCGGCGCTGCGCCGCGAGAGCAGGTTCGTGGTGACCCCGAAGGGCGACTCGGCCAGCCCGGACACGCTCTTCGGCACCTTCCGCCACCACTGGTACTTCATCCTGGTCTTCGGCGCGTCGATCACCGCCGGTGCCGTCCTCGGCCACGCCCATCCCGCGATGATCGTCTGGGCGGCCTTCGCGCTGCTGATCACCGCCTCCCCGATGTTCGCGTGGGGGATCGGCCTGCGGAAGGCGGGGCGCCGGCCGGCCGCGCCCCTCCCGGCGCGGCGGCTGCCCCGTTGGGCCGAGTCCGCCGGGGGCGACGACCAGCCGCTGCGGATCGCGCTCGGCGGACCGGGGGGAGGTGAGGAATGAAGCACCAGGCAGGCCGCCGCCGGGCCCGTCGGCTCACCATGGGCACGGTGGTGGCGCTCGCGCTGGCCGGGTTGAACGGACCGTGGCTGTACCGCTTCGGTACCGAGGAGTACCACCAGTACAAGATCGGCAGGCCGGAGTACAAGGCCGCCAACGGCCGCTGGGAGATCGTCGACTTCCCGGCGGAGTACCGGCAGAACACCATCCACGCGGCGCTGCTGCACACCGGCAAGGTGCTGCTCGTCGCGGGGTCGGGCAACAACCAGGACAACTTCGACGCGAAGCGGTTCGACACCCGGATCTGGGACCCCGTCAAGGGCACGGTCAGGAAGGTGCCCACCCCCACCGACCTGTTCTGCACCGGCCACACCCAGCTCGCCGACGGCAGGCTGCTGATCGCCGGCGGCACCAAGCGGTACGAGAAGCTCCAGGGGGACGTCACCAGGGCCGGCGGCCTGATGGTGGTGCACAACGAGAACCCGGACAAGCCGATCACCCTGCCCGCCGGCACGAGCTTCACCGGCAGGGAGAACGGCCGGACCTTCGTCTCCCGGGACCCGGTGCTGGTGCCGCGCGCCGAGAAGGTCTTCGACAAGGCCACGGGCGCGTTCCTGCGCACCGAACCGGGACTCGGCCGGATCTACGTCGAGGCGCGGGCGAGCGGCGCTCGGTACGAGACCGGCACCCAGGACAACTACCGGGTGCGGGGCCTGAAGGGGGCCGACGCGCGGAACACGTACGGCATCGCGGAGAAACTCGCCCTCGACAAGAAGGACTTCCAGGGCATCCGGGACACCTATGAGTTCGATCCGGTCGCCGAGAAGTACCTCAAGGTCGCCCCGATGCACGAGGCCCGCTGGTATCCGACGCTCACCACGCTGAGCGACGGGAAGGTCCTCGGCGTCTCCGGCCTCGACGACATCGGGCAGCTCGTGCCGGGCAAGAACGAGGTGTACGACCCGGAGACCGAGAAGTGGGGTTACACCGACAGGACCCGTCAGTTCCCGACCTACCCGGCGCTGTTCCTGATGCAGAACGGCAAGCTGTTCTACTCGGGTTCGAACGCGGGGTACGGGCCCGCCGACGTCGGACGGGACCCGGGCGTCTGGGATGTGGAGACGAACAGGTTCACGAAGGTCCCCGGGCTGAGCGACCCGGACCTGATGGAGACGTCCGGCACGGTGCTGCTGCCGCCCGCGCAGGACGAGAGGTACCTGGTGATCGGGGGTGGCGGGGTCGGCGAGTCCCCGCGGTCCAGCGAGCGGACCCGGATCGTGGACCTCAAGGCGGACCGCCCCGGGTTCACGGCCGGGCCCTCGCTGGAGAAGGGGACGCGGTACCCGCAGGCGTCCGTGCTGCCCGACGACAGCGTGCTGGTCTCCGGGGGTTCGCGGGACTACCGGGGGCGTGGCGGCTCGGACATCCTGCAGGCCCGGCTGTACGACACGGGAAGCGGGGAGTTCCGGCGGGTCGCCGATCCGCTGGTCGGCCGGAACTACCACTCCGGGTCGGTCCTGCTGCCCGACGGGCGGGTGATGTTCTTCGGGTCGGACTCGCTGTACGGGAACGAGGCGAACACCCGGCCGGGCGAGTTCGAGCAGCGGATCGAGATCTACACGCCGCCGTACCTGTACGGGGCGGAGCGGCCCGATCTCACGGGCGGGCCGCGGACCCTCGCGCGGGGGGCGTCGGGGACGTTCACGTCGAAGGCTGCCGGGTCGGTGCGCAAGGCGCGGTTGATCCGGCCGAGTGCGGCGACGCATGTCACCGACGTGGACCAGCGGTCGATCGCGCTGGAGTTCGAGGCGGTCGGGGACCGGCTCACGGTGACCGTGCCGGGGAACGGGAACCTCGTTCCGTCGGGGTGGTACATGCTGTTCGTGACGGACGGGGACGGGGTGCCGAGCAAGGCGCGGTGGGTGAAGGTGCCCTAGAAGCTCGCGGCCTGCGCCAGTTGCAGCGCGTAGGCCGACCACCACTGGCCCGCCCCCGGGCCGCCCTTGCATTCGCCGTCGGACTCTCCCGGGCGCTTGACCCAGAGGTAGGCGTCGGCCAAGGGGTCGGCCGTCTCGGTCGTGGGGGTCTCGCCGAGGGCGCGGCCGGGCGGGTTGCACCAGCGTTCGGACTCGGCGCCCTCGGTGTAGGGGCCGTTGCCGTTGCGGCTGGTGTCGATGACGAAGGGTTTGCCGGCGACCTTCGCCGAGAGCCGCTTGCCGTAGTCGAGGGAGTCCTCGGTGGAGTAGAAGTTGGAGACGTTGACCGCGAAGCCGTCCGCGCGGTCGAGGCCCGCGCGGGTGAGGGGCTCGTGGAGCCGGTCCGGTTCGCCCCAGCCGGCGTTGCCCGCGTCCAGGTAGACCTTCGTCTTCTTCAGGGACGTGAGCTTCTCGACGGCGCCCCGGAGCAGGTCGTAGCGCTCCTCGTGGAACTGCTCGGGGGTGCAGCCGTCCACCAGGTGCAGTACGGCGTCGGGTTCCAGGACCACCGTGGCGGAGCGGTCGCCGATGCCCTTGGCCACGGCGTCGACGAAGGCCCGGTAGGCGTTGCCGTCGGCGGCGCCGCCCTGGGAGTACTGGCCGCAGTCGCGGTGCGGGATGTTGTAGACGACGAGCAGGGCGGTACGGCCGGCCCGGTCGGCGGCCTCGGTGAAACCGCGGGCCTGTGCCTCGGGGTTGTCCGGGCTGATCCACTCGGCGGTCGGCTGCTGGGCGATCTTGCGGATCTGCTCGGCCGCCGCGGCCTGGCCGGCCTTCTCCAGCTCCGCCACCCGCCGGGCCGCCGTACCGTCCGGGTTGACCCAGAACGGGTCGCGCTCCTCGGGCTGCTGGGTGACGCCGGCAGCGGTACCGGCACCGGCGCTCTCGGCCCGGCCGCCTTCCTCCGCGCCGCCGGACGAGCAGCCCGCCACCAGCAGGGCCGCCCCCAGCACCACCGCCGGCACCCGCGTCGCGAACGTCGCGGCGGACGCCCCGGCCCCCTTGCTGCCGTACATCCGACCCCCACTGAGCGCACTGTCGCGAGGGCCAATCCTGACATACCCCGGGGTGGCACGAGGCGGCGTCAGGGGCCCGTGCCGGTGAGGTAGGCGGAGACGACGACGTTGGCCGAGTAGCTGTCGGTGGTCCGGTCGAAGGTGCCGCCGCAGGTGATCAGGCGCAGTTCGGCGCGGCCGGTGCGGTGCGGCCCGTACGCCTGTCGCGCGTCGAAACCGTCGCGGGTGAGGACCTGTACGTCGTCCACGGTGAACTCGGCGGCCCCGGTGCCGTCGCGGACCACCCGGATCGTCTCCCCCGGCTTCAGGGTGCTCAGCTTGTAGAAGACGGCGGGCCGGGTCTCGGTGTCGACGTGTCCCACCATCAGCGCGGTGCCTGCGGCGCCGGGGGCGGTGCCGGCCGCGTACCAGCCGACCGTGCCGGGGCGGCCGAACGGCGGGGGTTCGGGTGCGCCGGCGGGGTCGAGGCCGCCGGCGGTCACCGGGGCCTCGATGCCGAGGTGCGGGATGTCGAGGCGCCGCGGGAGGGCGTCGTCGAGCGGCGCGTGGGCGGGGGGCAGGTCCCGGTGCGGGGGCCGGCCGGCCGCCGCCATGTCCCCGGTGGCCGGCCCGGCCGTCCCGGCGGGCCCGCCGGTCGCCTCGCGGCCCCAGAGCCACAGGCCGAGGAGCAGCACCGCCCAGGCGATGCCGGTCATGAGGCGCCCGCCGCCCGGGGAGCGTTCCTGATCGGGCATGGTCAGTCCGTTCCGCGGCTCCGGCGGGCGCTGCGCAGCGCGACGGCGACGGCGGCGACCCCGGCGAGGACGAGACCGGTGACCGCGTGCGCGGTGCCCGGCCCGTCCGCCTGGGCGTCGTCCCCGGCCGCCAGCGCCGTCCCGCCGCCGCCCGCCGCGACGGGGGCGATGGGCGAGGCGTGGGCGGCGACGGGGCGGTTGCGGGCGGGGGCGAGGTCACGGTCGGGTTCGGGTTCGGATTGGGGTTCGGGTTCGGCGGGGCTCTCGTGGGTGACTCCGTCGGTACGGGCCGGGGCGCGCTCGCCTGTGTCGGCAGGTTCCGGGGCGCTCTCCCCGGATTCGGCACGGGCCGGGGCGCGTTCGTCGGAGTTCGTACGCTCCGGGGCGCGCTCCCCGGTACGGTCGCCGGTGTCCTCCGGTGCGGTGACGGTGAGCGTGCCCTCGCGTGCGGTGGGCCCGCAGCGGACCTCGACGGTGTAGGCGCCGGCCTTGAGCGGGGCGCGTACCCGGCTGGAGCCGACCAGCGCGCCGTCCGTGCTGGCCAGGGAGAGTTCCGCGTCGGAGACGAACGCCGCCGAGACGGCGACGGCCGTCCTCTCGGTGCAGCCGGCCACCCGGAGCGTGACGTCGGTGCCGGGGGCGGGGGCCGCCGGGGTCACCGAGACCCGGCCGTCGTCCCCCGCGTCGTCCCCCGCGAACGCCGTCGCCGGGAGGAGCGCCGCGGTGAGCGCGGCTCCGGCACAGAGAGTGGCTTGCAGTGAGCCCATCGTGTACCTCCAGTCACCTGGAGACTCCCCCGCGCGCCCCGCCCCCGCATCCGGTGCGGGCGGGTGACTGCTCCGAACGGGCGACGGCGGCGGGCGGCGCGTTTCGGGCCGGCGCGGGAGAGCGGGGCCGGTCAGACCAGGTCGACGAGGTCGGCGATGGAGTCGACCACCGTCGACGGCCGGTACGGGAAGTTCTCGATCTGGTCCGGACGGGTCAGGCCGGTCAGGACCAGGAAGGTCTGCATCCCGGCCTCCATGCCGGCCAGTACGTCGGTGTCCATCCGGTCGCCGATCATCGCGCTGGTCTCGGAGTGGGCGCCGATCGCGTTGAGCCCGGTGCGCATCATCAGCGGGTTGGGCTTGCCCGCGAAGTACGGCTGCTTGCCGGTCGCCTTGGTGATCAGCGCGGCCACCGCGCCGGTGGCCGGCAGGGGGCCCTCGGTGGAGGGGCCGGTCTCGTCGGGGTTGGTGCAGATGAACCGGGCCCCGGCGTTGATCAGCCGGACCGCCTTGGTCATCGCCTCGAAGGAGTAGGTACGGGTCTCGCCGAGGACCACGTAGTCGGGCTCGTGGTCGGTGAGGATGTACCCGATGTCGTGCAGGGCGGTGGTCAGTCCCGCCTCGCCGATGACGTACGCCGAGCCGCCCGGCCGCTGGGCGTCGAGGAACTTGGCGGTGGCCAGCGCCGAGGTCCAGATGGACTCGATCGGCACCTCCAGGCCCATGCGGCGCAGCCGGGCGTGCAGGTCACGCGGGGTGTAGATCGAGTTGTTGGTGAGCACCAGGAAGGGCTTGCCGGACTCGCGCAGCCGCTTCAGGAAGGCGTCGGCGCCGGGGATCGGCACGCCCTCGTGGATGAGGACGCCGTCCATGTCGGTGAGCCAGGACTCGATGGGCCTGCGGTCTGCCATGTGCTGGGTACTCCCTGGTGCGGGGTGGGGCAAAGACGGGGGCGCCGGAACCACGGCGTGCCGACACCCCCAGCCTAGTCAGCACCCGGCCCGACCAGGACCGAGCCGGTCGGGACCGGGCTGGTCGGGACCGGGCTGGTCGGGACCGGGCTGGTCGGGTCAGGACTGGGTCAGGCGGACCCCGTCGATCACCCAGTACCAGTTGTTGCCGCCGGTGTAGCGGAAGCGGACGCGGGCCGTGCGGGCTCCGGAGGGGACCTGGAGGGTGACGGTCTCGGTGCGGGAGGGGACGTCGGCGGTGTAGGTGCGCACGGCCACGGGGGCGGCGCCGTCGAAGGAGACGAGGACCTCGCCCTTCTGCGGGGACTCGTGCCGGTAGTAGGTGGTGTAGGTGAGGGTCGCGGGCCGGCCGCCGGTGACCGTCCAGGCCGGGCCGACCAGGGTGGAGTCGAAGGTGCCGGTGAACGCCTTGTCCTGCCACTCGTCGCCGTCGGCGACCGCGAAGACGCCACGGGCGCGGACGTTGGACTCGCGCTGCTGGTCGCGCTGGGACTGGGTCCAGAACTCGTCGGTGGTGAAGGACCAGCCGCGCCACTCGGTGACGCCGCCGGTGCCCATCGCGGAGTTGTCGACGGACCAGCCGGCGGGCGGGGTGTGGGTGTGGCCGAGGACGGCGGCCGGGATGCCGGTCTCGTCGGTGCGGGCGGTCAGCTTGGGGCGCAGGGTGTCGAAGTCGTCGGGCTGGGGCTGCTGGACCGGGCGGCCGTCCAGGTCCCAGGCCGGGTCGAGGGCGATGCCGAGGTGGGCGAGGGCGGAGGCGGCGACGTCCGGCATCTTCACGTCGTACCGGACCGAGCCCGCGCTCAGGGTCGGGCCGGTGGCGATCAGGAACGTCGAGCGCTCGGGGAGGGTGGAGCCGCCGTGGCCGCCCGCGTCGGTGTGGCCGTGGTCGGCGGTGACCATGATCAGCCAGTCCTCGGAGGCGTACGTCGGACGGGCCTTGACGGCGGCGACCATCTCGCCGACCTGGGCGTCGGCGGTGTGAATGGCGTCGAGGTACTGGGTACTGGCGGCGCCGTGGCCGTGGCCGGCGTGGTCGATGTTGTCGAGCTGTACGAAGACCGCGTCGGGGCCCGCGCCCTTGAGCCGGGCGACCGCGCGGGAGGTGGTGCCGGTGTCGTACTCGGCGCTCGGGGTGGAGACGCGGGTGTCGACCGCGGCCGAGAAGACGGTGTCGGTGAGCGGGGCCCAGGAGGAGACGGCGTACGTGGTCAGGGACGGCTTGGCGGTCTCGATCCGGGTCAGGAAGTCGGGGTACCGCGCGAACTCGTGCCCGGTGAAGGCGTTGTCCCTCACGTGGTGCTTGTCGGGCCAGACGCCGGTGATCAGGGTGGACCAGCCGGGGCCGGACATGGTGGGTGCGAGCGGGTCGGCGTAGAGGGTGCTGGGAGCGGTGAGGCCGGCCGCCATGAGGGCGCCCAGGTGCGGGGCGTCGGCTGCCTTGATGCGGGTGAGCAGCGCGCCGTCGAGGCCGATGACCAGGACCTTGGGGGTCTTGGCGGCGGCGCGGGCGCCGGTGGCCAGAGGTCCGGCGGTGGCCGCGAGGGCGGCGGCGGACAGCAGGAGCGAACGGCGGGAGACGCGGTACGACATGTGGTCCTCCACGGGGTGACGGGCGGGGCGGGGGTGTGGGCGGGACAGCCTTCGGCTGCCGGACCGCCCTTGGCTGCCGGACCGCTCTTAGCTGCCGGTCGCCGACTTCCAGGCGTCGACGTAGGCGGTGAGGTTCTTCTCGATGTCGGCCCAGTCGGGCTCGAAGATCTCCACGCCGTCCATCAGCGTGGTCAGTTCGACGGCGTTGGCGTCGGTGGCCTTGATGTCCTGGCGGGCCGCGAAGCCGCCGCCGATCTCGCTCGCCTGCCGCTGGGCCCGCTGCCCGAGCATGTAGTCGAGGAGCTTCTGTCCGTTCTCGGTGTGCGGGGCCTTGCTGACCAGGCCGGCCGCATACGGCAGCGCGAAGGTGGTGGGCCTGCCGCCCTCCGGCGCCGGGAACCAGATGCCGAGGTTCGGCATGGACTTCGACTGGGAGTGGTTCATCTGCACATCGCCGTTGGCGACGAGCAGTTCGCCCTTGTCGACCTTGGGCGCGAGCTTGCCGGTGGAGGCGGCCGGGCCGACGTTGTTGGCCTGGAGCTTCTTCAGGTACTCCATGGCCGGCCGCTCGCCGCCGAAGTCGTGCATGGCCTTGATGAGGACGGCGGTGCCGTCGCCGGCGACGCCCGGGGTGGAGTACTGGAGCTTGTTCTCGTACTTCCGGTCGAGCAGGTCCGCCCAGGTGGTGGGGGGCTGCTTCAGTTCCCCGGTGTGGTGGATGAAGCCGAAGTAGTTGTTGACGACCGCCGTCCAGGTGCCGTTCTCGGCCTTGTCGGCGCCGCTGACCTGGTCGGCGCCCTTCGGCGCGTACTTCTCCAGCAGGCCCTTGGTGTCGGCCTGCTGGATGAAGGGCGGGAGGGTGACGAGGACGTCGGCCTGCGGGTTGCTCTTCTCGCGGACGGCGCGCTGCACCATCTCGCCGGAGCCGCCCTCGACGTACTTCACCTTGATGCCGGTCGCCTTCTCGAAGTCCTTGAAGATCCGGTCGTACCAGCCGTCGCCGTTCTCGCCCTTGAGGCCGTCGGCGCTGTAGACGGTGACGACCTTCTCGTCGGCGGCGGAGCTGCCGCCGCAGGCGGTGAGCGGCAGGACGAGCAGGCACAGGGCGGTGACCGGCAGGAGGGGCTTTCTGGACATGGCGAGGTGAACTCCTTGCGTGGCGGGGTGGATACGGCGGGAAGTGGTCAGCGGTGCGAGGGTGGGGTCAGCGGTACGAGGGTGGGGTCAGCGGTACGAGGCTCTGGTGCGGATTCTGGAGACGGCGGACAGCACCAGCAGGGTGGCCGCCATCAGGACCACGGCGATCGCGGAGCCGGTGAACAGGGCGCCGCGGTCGGTGGCGGCGTAGATCAGGACCGGCAGCGGGGTCCAGTCGGGCGGGTAGAGCATCATCGTGGCGCTCAGCTCGCCCATGGAGAGGGCGAAGCAGAGGCCGGCGGCGGCGGTCAGGGACGGCAGCAGCAGGGGCAGCCGCACCCGCCACAGGACGTACGCGGGGCGGGCGCCGAGGGACGCGGCGGCCTGTTCGTACGCCGGGTCGAGGCGGGTGAGGGCGGCGGCGACGGACTGGTACGCGAACGCGGTGACCAGGACCGAGTGGGCGATGATCACGATCCAGCGGGTGCCGTTGAGGAGGAACGGCGGCCGCGAGTAGGCGACCAGGATCGCCAGGCCCACGACGACGGAGGGCACCGCGACCGGCAGGACGAACAGGGCGTCCAGCACCTTGCGGGCCCGCTTGCCGAGCGCGGCGGCGGCGAGCGCGGCCCAGGTGCCGGCGGTGAGCGCGAGCAGGCTCGCGGCGGCGGCGGTGACCAGGCTGGTGGTGAGGGCCTGGAGGGCCTCGCCGCGGGTGGCCGCCCGGTAGTGGGCGGTGGTGAGGCCGGAGGGCAGGACGCCCGACCAGTGGGTGGCGAAGGAGGCGCCGAGGACGACGAGCAGGGGCAGCGCGAACAGGGGAAGGAACAGGACGAGGAAGCCGGCCCACAGGGCCCACCTCGCGCCCCGGCTATGCACCAGCACGGCGGCTCACCACCCGGTAGAGGCCGTACAGGCCCACGGAGATCAGGACGTTGACGACGGCGACCACGCAGGCGCCCGGGTAGTCGGACTCCAGGATCGCCTTGCCGTAGACGAGCATCGGCAGGGTCGTGACGCCCTTGGCGCCGGTGAAGAGGACGATGCCGAACTCGTTCAGGCACAGCACGAGGACCAGGCTGCCGCCGGACGCGAGGGCGGGCAGCGCCTCGGGCAGGATGATTTGCCGCACGATCCGCGGCGCGCGGGCACCGAGCGAACCGGCCGCCTCGATCTGGGCGGTGTCGATCTGGGAGAACGCGGCGAGCAGCGGGCGCATCACGAACGGCGTGAAGTACGTGATCTCCGCGAGGAGCACGCCCCAGGGGGTGGTGAGGAACCGGAAGGGGCCCTCGGCGGTCCCGGTGACGCCGGTCCACGCTCCGTTGGCCAGGCCGGCCGTGCCGTAGACGAAGAGCAGGGCGAGCGTGATCAGGAAGGACGGGAAGGAGAGGAAGACGTCGACGAACCGGGCGACCGCGCGGGCGCCGGGGAACGGCACGAAGGCGATGACCAGGGCGAGGAAGAAGCCGAGGACCAGGCAGCCGGCGGTCGCGGCCGCCGCCAGCCAGACGGTGGTCCACAGCGCCTCGCGGAACGCCTCGGAGGCGAAGACGTCGGCGTACGGCTGGACGGAGGTGCCGCCGGTGTCGGGCTGGAAGGACTGCTGGACGACGAGGGCCAGGGGGTGGAGGAAGACGAGGGCGAGGAGGGCGACGGGAGGCAGCGCCCAGACCCAGGACGGGACGCCGGTGCGACGGGTCCCGGTCTTCGCCGGGGCGGTCGGGGTCGCCTCAGCCACGGTCGCCCCAGCCATGGTCGCCCTGGCCACGGTCGCCCTGGCCACGGTCGCCCACCCCGGCGGGCAGCAGCACCGCGTCCCCCGCCGCGAAGTGCAGCGTCACCGTGGCGCCGTGGACCGGCGGGTCGCGCAGCTCGCGCAGGTCGGCCATGATCCGGTGGCCGGCCACGTCGACGTGGAGGCGGTGGGTGGCCCCGCGCCACTGGATCTCCGAGAGCGTGCCCGTGAGCCGGTTGGGCCCGTCACCGATGCCGACCAGGTGCGGCCGGACGCAGAGCGTCGCCCGCGCGCCGGGAACGGCGCCCGCCGTGTCGACGTCGACCCGCGTGCCCGCGAAGTCGGCGCCCTCGGTGCCCACGGTCACCGGCAGCAGGTTCGCGCCGCCCACGAAGGACGCGGTGAACTCGTCGGCCGGCGCCCGGTACAGCTCCTTCGGTGTCCCGCACGCCTGGAGGCGGGCCTGGTCCATCACCGCGATCCGGTCCGCGAGGGTCAGCGCCTCGACCTGGTCGTGGGTGACGTAGAGCATCGACACGTCGGGGAGTTCCCGGTGCAGCCGGGCGAGTTCCGCGAGCATCCCGGAGCGGAGCTGGGCGTCGAGGGCGGAGAGCGGCTCGTCGAGGAGGAGGACGTCGGGGCGGACGGCGAGGGCGCGGGCGATGGCGACGCGCTGCTGCTGGCCGCCGGACAGCTCGCGCGGGTGGCGGCGGGCGTAACCGGCCATGCCGGTCATCTCCAGCGCCTCGCCGACCCGTTCCCTGATCCGCGCCTTGCCGGCCTTGCGGGCCTTGAGGCCGAAGGCGACGTTGTCCTCGACCCGCAGATGGGGGAAGAGGGCGTAGCTCTGGACGACCATGCCGATGCCCCGCCGGTGCGGCGGCAGGTCGGTGACGTCCCGGTCGCCGAGGAAGACCCGCCCGGAGACGGGCCGTACGAACCCGGCGACCGCCCGCAGCGCGGTGGTCTTGCCCGATCCGGACGGCCCGAGCAGCGCCATGACCTCGCCCGGTCCGACGGTGAGGTCGAGGGCGTCCAGGACGACGTTGCCGTCGTAGGCGACGGTGACGGAGTCGAAGCGGATTCCGGCGCTCGCGGCGCCTGGGGAGGTGCTCATCGGCCGGCCGCTCCCCGCAGGAGGGCGGGCAGGCCGGCCACCGAGTCCAGGACGTGGGTCGCGCCCGCCGCGCGGAAGGCGTCGTCTCCGTGGGCGCCGGTGCGCACCCCGGCGACCAGACCGGCCCCGGCCCGTACGCCGCTGAGCACGTCGTAGGAGGTGTCGCCGACGACGGCGACCTGGGCGAGGGCGTCGGCGGCCCCGGTGCGCAGGAACGCCGCCAGGACCAGGTCCGGGTACGGCCGTCCGCGGCCGCCCGCGTCGGCCGGGCACAGGGTGAGCGGCACCAGGTCCCGCCAGCCGAGCGCGTCGAGGACGGCGTCCTGGGTGACGCGGGCGAAACCGGTGGTCAGGACGGTCGTCCGGCCGTCGGCGGCGAGTTCCTCGATGGCCTCGCGGGCGCCGGGGACCGGTGCGACCAGGCCGCCGTCGACGAGTTCGCCGTACGCCTTCTCGAAGGCGGCGTTGGCCCGCCGGGCCCGTTCCTCGGTGCCGAAGAGGTGGCGGAAGACGGAGATCTTCGACTCGCCCATGGTGGCGCGGACGTGGTCGAGCTTCTCGGCGTGGTCGGGGGTGCCGGGTTCGACGCCCAGTTCACGGGCGGCGCTGTCGAAGGCGCGCTCGACCAGGCCGCCGTCGGCGACGGTGGTGCCGGCCATGTCGAGGACGACGAGACGGATGTCGGGAGCGGCGGTCGTCATGTGGTTCACCAGCCCAGTTCGTTCGCGGTGGTCTCGGCTATCGCGGGCGAGCAGGTCATGCCGCGCCCGCCGGGCCCGGTGACGAGCCAGATCCCGTCGCGCACCCGCTGCCGGTGCACCACGCGGGTGGGGTCCACGCACTGCGCGTACACGCCCGCCCAGCGGCGCCGGATTCTCGGCAGCGGGCGGCCGAGGAGGGACTCGACGACACCGGTGAGGTGCTCGTAGGGGTCTTCGAGGGTGTCGAAGGCGAAGGGGTGCGCGTACTCGTGGGTGTCGCCGATGGTCAGGCCGCCGTCGGCGCGCTGCACCATCAGGAGCTGCATCCGGTGTTCGGCGGCGGTGGCCGGCTGCGGCTGCGCGGCGGTCAGCTCGTCCAGGGCGGGCGAGGCGTACGCCGGGTAGTAGCGGAAGCTGTCGGCGTCGGCGACCGAGGTGGGCAGCGGCTCGCCGAGCGGGTCGGTCTGCATCATCTGGAGCCGGACCCGGCGCACCGGCAGCTCCGGTCCGGCCAGTTCGCGGACCAGGCCGCCGAGCCAGGCGCCGGTGCAGAGCACCACGGCGTCGGCGGTGTGGGTGTCGCCGTGGTCGTCGCGGACGGTGCCCGGACCGGTCACCTCGCGGACCTCGCGGCCCGGCAGGAAGGTGTAGTTCGGGGACTTGTGCAGCTCGGCGCGGAGGGCGAGCTGCGCGGTGCGCGGTTCGACGGCGGCGTCCCGTTCGCAGTACAGGGCGGCGTCGAACTCCCCGCGCAGGGCGGGGTTGAGCGCGCGCGCCTCGCCCGGGGTGAGCAGCTTGTGGCCGCGGGCGGCGGCGTCCGCGCGGGCCACGGCGGCCTCGGCGACGGCCAGCTCGCGGGCGCCGCGGACGGGGGTGAGGGAGCCGTTGGGGCGGAAGCCCAGCGCCGGGACGCGGCCGCCGATCTCCTCCCACAGCTCCCGCGCCCGCAGCGCGGTCTCCAGTTCCTCGCCGCCCGCGCGGCCGCTCACCCAGATCTGGCCGAAATTGCGCAGCGAGGCGCCGCGGGCCTCCTGCTCGCGCTCGATCTGTACGACCTCATGGCCGCGTTCCACCGCTTGCCAGGCGTGCATGGTGCCCACCACGCCGGCTCCTACCACTGTCACTCTCACGTCCGCCACGCTCCTCGCCACCGGGGAACCGGAGAAATCCGGCCGTCAACGAAAGCGTGAACTGGGCATCACTTTTGGGCTAGACCCGTTATCTATTCGTGATCATGCGGGGGTGAGGTAGAAGCGGGGAGAAACCATTTCCTTTACGGTCCTTCCGGGCGCTCTCAGCCGCGCAGCCGGGCGGAGAAGGAGAACCGGTCGCCCCGGTAGAGGGTGCGCACCCGCTCCAGGGGCAGGCCGCCGGTGTCCCGGGAGACGCGGTGGATGAGCAGCATCGGCAGGGCCGGCGGGGTGCCGATGAGGAGGGCCTCGCGCGGGGTGGCGAGCACGGTCTCGATCCGCTCGTCGGCCTCACCGAACGCCATGCCGCGCCCGGCGAGGTGGGCGTAGAAGGAGGAGTCCGGGTCGAAGGCGGTGTCCAGGTCGGGCAGCCGGGCCACGGAGACGTAGGTGCTCTCCAGGCCGACCCGCTCGTCGTCGGCGAGCAGCACGCGCTCCAGGTGCCAGACGGGTTCGCCGCGGCTGAGACCGGTCTCGGCGGCGAGCGCCTCGGGGCAGGGGAACCGGTCGAGGGTGACCAGCGCGCGGCCGGGGGTACGGCCCTGGCGGCGCACCCCCTCGGTGTAGCTGGCCAGCGAGAGCGGCTGCTCCAGCTTGGGACCGGCGACCACCGTGCCGCGGCCCTGCCGGCGCAGCTTGCCCTCCAGCACCAGTTCGCGCAGCGCTTGCCGGACGGTCTCGCGGGCGACCTCGTACCGCTCGGAGAGGTCGCGCTCGGTGGGGATCGGGGCGCCCTCGCCCAGCTCGCCGACGAGCCGGTCGATCTCCGCCTTCACGGCGTAGTACTTCGGCACGCGGCCGTGCTCCGGGATGCCGGCGCGGACGGGGGCGCCGGGGGCCTGGTCGTTCGGGTAGTCCACGCGAGGATGTTCGCAGACGGTTCACGGACGGGTTCACGGACGGGTTCGCGGACGGTTCGCAGACGGTTCTCGGACGGTTCGCAGACGGTTCGCGGACGGGGGTGACGGGCTCGCGCGGGGCGGGGCCCTCGCCCGTCAGTCCGCTCGCGGGTCCGTCGCGGTGGGTGTGTAAAGGACCTCGCGGGCCTGTTCGGCGGCGCGGACGATGCTCTCCGCGACGAAGTCCACGAAGCGGGCGATGTTCTCCAGGCGGGCGGCGGCCGGGGTGCCGGGGCCGAGGATGCCGACCCCCTGCCGCGCGGTCTCGATGAGCCGGGCGTGCGCCCGCGCGCTGGCGATCATCGACTGGTACCAGACGTCGCCGTCGACGAAGTAGCGATCGCGGCGGCGTTCGTCGCGTTCCCGGCGGATGAGGGCCTGGCTCTCCAGGAACGCGACCGCCTTGGAGACGGAGGCCGGGCTGACCTGGAGACGCTGGACGAGTTCGGCCGCGGTGAGACTGCCCGCGTCGGTGGTGAAGAGGGACACCAGCACCCGGGCCGTCATCTTGGACAGGCCCTGTTCCATGAAGACGGTGGTGAACGCCTCCTCGTAGTCGCGTACGGCCTCGGGGTCGCGTCCGTCGTGCCGCCCGGCCGCCGCCGGCCCCCGGGGCGCGGCCTGCTTGCGCCGGTGGACGCGGCGTTCGGTGGCGCGGTGGGCCAGGTCGGCCCGGTAGGCGGTGGGGCCGCCGTTGCGCATCACCTCGCGCGTGATCGTCGAGGTGGGGCGGTCGAGACCCCTGGCGATCTCCGCGTAGGCGAGCCCGTCGGCCAGCCCCAGCGCGATCCGCTGACGCTCCTGCTGGGTGAGCCTGCCTCCCGGCATCGCGATCCCCCTCATATGTGCTTGCCGTGTCATGTGCACTCGCCGTGACCCCTCGGCGCCCACGAGGACGCCTGACGCTCACAGCATAGCGTTCACTTCTCATCCATTGCAACGGAAGCATGGGTTCTATTGCATTAGATCCCATCCCATTGCAACGAATAATAGCCTTCCACCTGCGGTGATGTGCTTCGTATGCAACGCGTCCGTTGCCACTTCCACAAACGCAACGTAGCTTTTCCATCAACGGAAACGACGGTCCGAAGGAGCGCACGATGCAGACGTTCGACACCCCCGCCCCGGTCTCGGCCCTCCTCGACATCCCCGCCGGGCAGATCCGGTTCATCGCCGCCGACCGCGCCGACACCACGGTCGAGGTACTGCCCGCCGACCCCGCCAAGGGCCGGGACGTGAAAATGGCGGAGCAGACCGAGGTGGCCTACGCCGACGGTGTCCTGCGGATCGAGGTCCCGGCGGCGAAGAACCGGCTGCTCGGTCCCTCCGGGGCCATCGAGGTGACCGTCAGGCTGCCCGCCGGCTCCCGGGTGGAGGCGAAGGCCGCCGCCGCCGAACTCCGCGGCGTGGGACGGCTCGGCGACGTCACCTTCGAGGGCGGCCACCGCTCGATCAAGCTCGACGAGGCCGACAGCGCCCGCCTCACCGGCCTCGACGCCGACATCACGATCGGCCGCCTGAACGGTCCCGGTGAGATCAGCACCCAGAAGGGCGACCTGAACATCGTCGAGGCCGTGCGCGGCACGCTCACGCTGAACACCCAGATGGGGAACATCACCGTCGGTGCCGCCCACGGGGTCTCCGCCTCCCTGGACGCCGGCACCGGTCACGGCCGGGTCCACAACGCGCTCAAGAACACCGGCGCCACCCACGGCCTGGCCCTCCACGCGACCACCGGCCACGGCGACATCAGCGCCCGCAGCCTCTGACCGTCTGCGCCGGCCGCGCGGTCTCCGCCCTCTCCAGCCTCCCTCTCCAGCCTCCCTCTCCGGCCGTCGTCCCCACCCTCCGTCCGCAGCCTTCAAGGAGCCTCTGTCATGACCGACTTGGCCATCTCCGCCACCGGACTGCGCAAGTCCTACGGCGACAAGACCGTCCTCGACGGCGTCGACCTGGCCGTCCCGGCGGGTTCCGTGTTCGCGCTGCTCGGGCCGAACGGCGCCGGCAAGACCACCGTCGTGAAGATCCTCTCCACCCTCGTCTCCCCCGACCCCGCCACGGGCGAGATCCGCGTCGGCGGCCACGACCTCACCGGCGACGCGCAGTCCGTGCGGGCCGCGATCGGCGTCACCGGCCAGTTCTCCGCCGTGGACGGCCTGATCACCGGCGAGGAGAACATGCTCCTCATGGCCGACCTGCACCACCTCTCCCGCGCCGAGGGCAGGCGGGTGAGCGCCGAACTGCTGGAGCGCTTCGACCTGGTGGAGGCCGCGAAGAAGCCCGCGTCCACCTACTCCGGCGGGATGAAGCGCCGCCTGGACATCGCGATGACCCTGGTCGGCTCACCGCGGATCATCTTCCTGGACGAGCCGACCACCGGACTGGACCCCCGCTCCCGCCACAACATGTGGCAGATCATCCGCGAACTCGTCACCGGCGGCGTCACCGTCTTCCTCACCACCCAGTACCTGGAGGAGGCGGACGAGCTGGCCGACCGCATCGCCGTCCTGCACGGCGGCCGGATCGCCGCCGAGGGCAGCGCCGAGGAACTCAAGCGCATCGTGCCCGGCGGCCACGTCCGCCTCCGCTTCGCCGACCCCGCCGCCTACCGCGCGGCCGCCGCCGCCCTCGGCGACACCGTCCGCGACGACGAGGCACTCGCGCTCCAGCTCCCCAGCGACGGCAGCCAGCGCGCTCTGCGCGCCGTACTCGACCGCCTGGACACGGCCGGCGTCGAGGCCGACGAACTCACCGTGCACACGCCCGACCTGGACGACGTCTTCTTCGCCCTGACCGGCACGGCCGACATCCCCCGTCAGAACGACCAGTCCAAGGAGACCGCCCGATGAGCACCTTCTCCCTCGCCGTACGCGACTCCTCCACGATGCTGCGGCGGAACCTGCTGCACGCCCGGCGCTACCCCTCCCTCACCCTGAACCTCCTGCTCACGCCGATCATGCTGTTGCTGCTGTTCGTGTACATCTTCGGCGACACCATGAGCGCGGGCATCGGCGGCGGTGACGCGGACCGCGCCGAGTACGTCGCGTTCCTCGTCCCGGGCATCCTGATGATGACCATCGGCTCCACCACGATCGGCACCGCCGTCTCCGTCGCGACGGACATGAGCGAGGGCATCATCGCCCGGTTCCGCACCATGGCCGTCCACCGCGGCTCGGTGATCATCGGACACGTCGTCGGCAGCGTCCTGCAGTCCGTCGCCAGCGTGGTCCTGGTCGGCGCCGTCGGCCTCGCCATCGGCTTCCGCTCCACCGACGCCACCGCCCTGGAATGGCTCGCCGCGCTGGGCCTGCTCGCCCTGTTCGCCCTGGCGCTGACCTGGATCGCCGTCGGCATGGGCCTGATCAGCCCCAACGCCGAGGCCGCCGGCAACACCGCCATGCCGCTGATCCTGCTGCCGCTGCTCTCCAGCGCCTTCGTCCCGCTGGAGTCGATGCCGGGCTGGTTCCAGCCGATCGCCGAGTACCAGCCGTTCACCCCGGCCATCGAGACCCTGCGCGGGCTGCTGCTCGGCAGCGAGATCGGCCACAGCGGATGGCTCGCCGTCGCCTGGTGCCTGGGCCTCACGGTCCTCGGCTACTTCTGGTCGACCTCGAAGTTCCACCAGGACCCGAAGCAGTGACCGAGGCGCCGTCCGTCAGCGGTGGCGGCGGCGCACCAGCAGTACGGCGCCGGCCCCGGCGGCGGCGAGCAGGGCACCGGCCGTGAGAACGGCGTACGTCCGGCCGAGCCCGGTACCGGCGAGTTCGTCGGCGAAGGGAAGCACACCGGAGGAGGCGGCGGGACCGGGACTCGCCCCGGTCCCGCTGTCGGTTCCGGTACCGGGCCCGGTGTCGGTACCGCTGTCGGCTCCGGTGTCGGTACCGGTGCCCGTCTCGCCCGTCTCGCCCGTCTCGCCCGTCTCGCCCGCCGCGATCCGGAACCGGTAGTCGTTCGACTGCCCGACCCATTCGCCGTCACCGCCGCGACGCTGTACGACGGCGGCGACGGCGGTGACGTCGTTGGGCCCCGCGTCCGAGGTGACCGCGAGCCGGACCTTGACGCTGACCGTCCGGCCGGGCCCGACCGTGAAGCCGGGAAAGCCGCCGTCGTCGGCGGCCAGGACCCCGATCAGCTCGTCGGCGTCGGTGGCCTTCAGCCGGACCGGGTGCGGGCTGCCGCCGCCGCTGTCGTCGTCGTAGAACTCCAGCTTCGGCTGTGCGGGCGTCAGCGCGCGCCGCTCGTCGACCAGGACGACGACGGGGTGGATGCCGGCGCAGGTGCGGTCGGTGGTGTTGGTGAGGTCGATGTACCAGGTCCCGTAACCACCCCCGGCCTCGTAACCGGCGGGCCCGCCGTGGAGGCGGGTGGTCAGGGGGAAGGTGTGGTCCTCGGCGGCGGTGCAGGCGGGCAGGGGTTCAGGGGTGGGGTCGGAGGCAGGGGCGGGATCGGGGGCGGCCGTCACGGCGGGGGTCCGCATCTCCGCCGAGCCCGGCGCCGATGCCAGGGCAGGGGCGGGCGCGGACGCGGCGAGAAGGGCGGCTGCCGCCATCAGGCAGGGGGACGCGGGCGTACACAGTCGCATGAACACATGAGCATGCCGGGTGGGTGCGGTCCCGGTCGTCGTCCCGGCCGTCCGCTCCTCCGGACGGCCGCAGGAATGCCCTCCATGGAGGGAGGCGAGTGGAGGCGGTGGGCGTGACGGAACCGACGCAAGCGCCGCGATTGCCGTGACGGCCGTGACCGCCGTGACCGCTGTGACCGGCGCTCACGCCTCGCCGCGTCCGAAGAGGGGCGCGAGCAGGAGTTGGGCGGCGCCCTCGGCCACGGCGCGCGCCCCGCCGGGGGCGATCCGTACCGGGACCGGCGTCTCGCCGCCGCCCTCGCGCCGGGCGCGGGCCGCCAGGACGGCGCCGACCCCGTGCACGTACTCCTCGGGTGTCGCGGTGACGGTCCGGCCGCCGAGCAGGACCAGGTCGATGTCGAGCAGTCCGACCAGGTTGGCGGCGCCCGCGCCCAGTACGCGCGCCGCCTCGGCGACGTCACCCCGGTCCACGGCCCGCAGGCACAGGGCCTCCACGCAGCCGCGCGCCCCGCAGGTGCAGGGCGGCCCGTCGAGTTGGATGACCTGGTGGCCGAACTCGCCCGCCCCGGTCCGCGGCCCGCGGTGCACGCTCCCGCCGAACACGAGCCCGGCCCCCAGCCCCGTACCGAGGTGCAGGTAGGCGAAGGAGCCGCGCTCGCCGCCGACCGCGAGGCCGAGCGCCGCCGCGTTGGTGTCCTTGTCGACCACGACCGGCACCCCCAGCCGCCGGGCCAGCGCGTCCCGCAGCGGGAACCCGTCCCACTCGGGGAAACCGGTGACCCGGTGCAGCACCCCCCGGGCATGGTCGAGAGGACCGGGGAGCGCGACCCCGAGGCCGAGCAGGGTGGGGGCGTACGCAGGCGCGTGGGCGCCGGTGTGGACAGGGGTGCGGACAGGGGTGCGGGCATGGGTGTGGGTGTGGGCATGGGTACGGGCGGCCGCGGCGAGCGGGGCGCGGCTGCCCCCGCCCGGCCGGGGTCCCTCCCCCACCAGCGCCTCCCCCACCAGCGCCTCCCCGACCAGCGCTTCCGCCTCCCGCACCAGTCCCGTCAGTACGGTCTCGGCTCCCGCGCCGAGGTCCAGGGGTGCCCGCCGCTCCCCCACCACCGTGCCCGTGAGGTCGACCAGCACCGCCCGCAGTTCGTCGCGGTCCAGATGGACGCCGACGGCGTGCCCGGCCGCCGGCACCAGCCGCAGCAGCGTGCGCGGCTTGCCGCCGGTGGACGCCCGGTGCCCCGCCGCCGCGGCGAGGCCGTCCGCCCGCAGCCGGGCGGTGATCTTGCTGACCGCCTGCGGGGTGAGCCCGGTCCGCTCGGCCAGCTCCAGCCGGCTGATGCCCTCGGCCCCGGCCGTCCGCAGCAGGTCCAGCACGAGGGCGGTGTTGTGGTGGCGCAGGCCGAGCAGATTGACGCCGGCCGCCCGATTCGCCCCGCCGCCCTCACTCCCGGCCCCCTTCCCGGTCCCGCTGCCGTCCTTGCCGTCCTTGCCGTCCTTGCCGTCCTTGCCGTCCTTGCCGTCTGCGTCGCCGTCCGTCCTGTTCACGCCGCCATTCTCGCTCCTGCTTGCACTTTGGCAACAGCGTTGCCAAAGTAGACGTATGACTGGTACGACTGACACTCCTCCCGGCACCGCGCGGCGCACCGGTGCGCTGCGCGTCGGACTCGTCGGCTACGGCCTCGCGGGGTCCGTCTTCCACGCCCCGCTGATCGCCGCCACCGAGGGGCTCACCCTGGACACGGTGGCCACCTCCAACCCGGAGCGGCAGGCGCAGGCCCGCGCCGAGTTCCCGGACGTACGGGTCGCCGCGAGCCCGGACGACCTGTTCGACCGGGCCGGCGACCTGGACCTGATCGTCCTCGCCTCCCCGAACAAGACGCACGTCCCGCTGGCGACCGCCGCCCTCAAGGCCGGCCTGCCGGTCGTGGTCGACAAGCCGCTCGCCGGCACGGCGGCCGAGGCGCGCGAGCTGGCGGCCCTCGCCGAGGAGCGCGGCCTCTTCCTCTCCGTCTTCCAGAACCGCCGCTGGGACAACGACTTCCTCACCCTGCGGGGGCTGCTCGCCGAAGGCGCCCTGGGCGACGTATGGCGGTTCGAGTCGCGGTTCGAACGGTGGCGGCCCCAGCCCAAGGGCGGCTGGCGCGAGTCCGGCGACCCGGCAGAGATCGGAGGTCTGCTGTACGACCTCGGCAGCCACGTCGTCGACCAGGCACTGGTCCTGTTCGGCCCGGTCACGCGGGTGTACGCGGAGGCGGTGGTGCGCCGCGAGGGCGCCGAGACCGACGACGACACGTTCATCGCGCTGACGCACGCGAGCGGCGTCCGCTCCCACCTCTACGCCTCGGCGACCACCGCCCAGCTCGGCCCCCGCTTCCGGGTGCTGGGCTCGAAGGCCGGTTACGTCAAGTACGGCCTGGACCCGCAGGAGGCCGCCCTGCGTGAGGGCAAGCGACCCGGCCGCGGCTGGGGCGAGGAGGACGAGTCGCTGTGGGGCCGCGTCGGCGCCGGGGAGTCCCCGCTGACCGGCGGCGGACGCGTCGAGCCGACCCTGCCCGGTGACTACCCCGCCTACTACGCGGCGGTGGCGAAGGCGCTGCGGGACGGCGGCCCCAACCCGGTGGACGCCAGGGAGGCCGCCGCCGCCCTGGACGTACTGGAAGCGGCCCGCCGTTCGGCCCGAGACGGTGTGGCGGTGACCCTGTGACCCGGCGCGAGCAGGCACCCACTCCGAGCAAGACCACCGAACCGGGCCCCACCGTCGCGGAGTTGGAGGCGGAGGAACGCCGTCTGGTCCTCCCCTCCTTCACCTACGACGACGCGTGGGCGCTGGGCTCCCTCCTGGTCGAACGGGCCCGGCTGCGGCAGGCCCCCGTGGCGATCGACATCCACCGGGCCGGCCAGCAGCTCTTCCACGCGGCCCTGCCCGGCTCCAGCCCGGACAACGACATCTGGATCGCGCGCAAGCGTCGGGTGGTGGAGCGGTACGGTTCGGCGTCGTACCTGGTGGGCGCCCGTTTCCGGGCCAAGGGCTCGACGTTCGAGGCGTCCTCCCGCCTGGACCCGGACCGCTACGCGGCGCACGGCGGCTCGTTCCCGATCCACGTCGAGGGCGCGGGTGTGATCGGCGCGGTGACCGTCTCCGGCCTGCCCCAACTCCAGGACCACCAACTGGTGGTGGAGACGCTGGAGCGCTTCCTGAACATCGCGAAGTCCTGACGTACTGAACCCCTGAAGTCCTGAACCCCTGAAGTCCTGAAGTCCTGCCGTGTGGAAGATCGGACCACCCGTTCGGCCGCACCGCTGGGAGTCTGTACGGGCCGGTGTCCGTTGGCACGCGGTACAACAGAGATCATCACGGCGCCCCACCGGAGGGATCGGAACCGATGAACGACACCATCGCAGCGCTGAAGGACTCGGTCGGACGGTACGGAATCTGGAGCGTGGGACTGCGTGGCGGGGACCCGGCCGGCGCCGGGGAACGCGCCGAGGCGGCGGCGGAGTTGGAGCGACTCGGATTCGGCGCCCTGTGGCTGGGCGGCAACACCTCCGCCGAGGACGCCGCCCCGCTGATCGAGGCGACCTCGCGGGTCGTCGTCGGCACCAGCATCCAGTCGATCTGGGAGCACGAGGCGTCGGCGACGGCCGCGCGCTTCGCCCAGTTGGAGGTGGCCCACCCGGGCCGCTTCCTGCTCGGCCTCGGCGTCAGCCACGGCCCGATGGTGAAGGGGTACGAGAAGCCGTACTCCACGATGGTCGCCCATCTGAACGAACTCGACCGCACGGGGCTGCCGGCCGACCGCCGCGTGCTGGCCGCGCTCGGCCCCAAGATGCTGGAGCTGTCCCGGGACCGGGCGGCGGGCACGATCCCGTACCTCGTCACCCCCGAGCACACCGCGAAGGCCCGCGAGACCCTCGGTGACGGCCCGCTGCTGGCCCCGGAGTTCAAGGTCGTCCTCGAATCCGACCCCGCCCGCGCCCGCGCCACGGCCCGCGCCTACCTGGCCAACTATCTGAAACTGCCGAACTACACCAAGAACTTCCTCCGCCTCGGTTTCACCGACGAGGACGTCACGGACGGCGGCAGCGACCGCCTGATCGACGCGGTCTTCGGCTGGGGCGACGAGGACACGATCCGCCGCCACGTCACCGAGTTCCTCGACGCCGGCGCCGACCACGTCGCCCTCCAGGTGGTCGAGGACGGCCCGACGACCGCCCTCCCGAGGGAGGGCTGGCGCCGCCTGGCCGCACTCCTGAGCTGAGACCACCAGGGCCGCGGGGAACCGCCCCGCCAGGGGCCAGGGCCGCGGGAACTGGCCCGTCAGGGGCGCGGGAAAGTGGCCTTGAAGGGGCGCGGGGAACTGCGCGACAAGCCACACCTCACCGTCAGCCGCCGAAGACCCCCGCGCCCCACCCCCTCAAGGCGCCCCAACCTCAGCGGAGCGTCACGCGTCCTTCAGTTCCTGCCGCTGCCGCCCGAGCCCGGTGATCTCCAGCTCCACGACGTCTCCGCCCCGCAGATACGGCTTCGGCTCGGGCCGCCCCATCGCCACCCCCGCCGGCGTCCCCGTATTGATGACGTCGCCCGGCCGCAGCACCATGAACTGGCTGACGTACCGCACCACCTCCCCGACCGGGAAGATCTGCTCGGCGGTGGACCCGTCCTGCTGCAGCTCACCGTTCACCCACAGCCGCAGCGCGAGCCGCTGCGGGTCGGGCACCTCGTCCGCCGTCACCAGCCAGGGCCCCAGCGGGTTGAACGTCTCGCAGTTCTTCCCCTTGTCCCAGGTGCCCCCGCGCTCCATCTGGAACTCCCGCTCGGAGACGTCGTGCGCGACCGCGTACCCGGCCACGCACGCGAGCCCCTCCTCGGCCGACTCCAGGTAGCGGGCCGTACGCCCGATCACGACCGCCAGCTCCACCTCCCAGTCGGTCTTGGCGGACCCGCGCGGCACGAGCACGATGTCGTCCGGCCCGACCACGGTGTCCGGCGCCTTGAAGAAGACGACGGGCTCGACGGGCGGCTCGGCCCCCGCCTCACGGGCGTGGTCGTGGTAGTTCAGCCCGATGCACACGATCTTGCCAATCCGGCCCACCGGCGGCCCGATCCGCAGTCCGGTCCCGTCCAGCACGGGCAGCTCTCCGCCCTCGGCGGCGGCCCGCACCCGGGCGAGGGCCGCCTCGTCGCCGAGCAGCGTCCCGTCGACGTCCGTCACCACGCCCGACAGGTCGCGCAGGGTGCCGTCGGCGTCGAGCAGCGCGGGCAGTTCCGCCCCGGCCGTACCGACTCGCAGCAGCTTCATGTTCTGTCTCCCTCGGTCGCGGGCAGCCCACTGACGGAAGGGACCGACCCGGGTGCGGCGGGCCGGCCAACCATCGGAGGACTGGTCGATCCTCCAAGGTGAGGTTCCGCTCCGCAATACCCGGTTCACGTACTGGACCGTAACCGGGCCGGAGCAGCCGTGCGCGGACCCCGGCGGCACGGCAACGCGGCTCACCTGTACAGCACGGCCCGCTCCACCACGTTCCACGTCGTGCTGGTGACGACGTACAGCGCGGCGGCCAGCGGCACGACGGCTACGGTGACGAGCGTGAAGAAGGACAGGAAGGGCGTCACCTTGGTGAACGCGGCCACCTGAGCCGCCTGAGCCCCCTGCGCCGCCTGAGCCCCCTGCGCCGCCTGAGTCGCCTGCGCCGCCATGTTCCGCTTGGTGAGGCGGTAGCTGAAGGCGGCCACGGCGGCGACGATCACGAACAGCCCGGCGTACACCAGCCCCGCGCCCCCGGCCGGCCCGCCGTCCCCGAGCGCGTCCGCCCACCGCCCGCCGAGCGGGGCGGCGAAGAGCTGGTGGGAGAGGAGCGTGTTGGCCTGCCCGCCGATCGAGGAGCTGGAGAAGAGGTGGTAGAGGAGGAAGAAGGCGGGGAGCTGGAACAGGCTCGGCAGACATCCGGAGAGCGGCGAGACCTTCTCCCGCGCGTGCAGCTCCAGTACGGCCCGCTGGAGCTTCTCGGGGTCGCGCGCGTGCTTGCGGCGCAGCTCGGCGATGCTCGGCTGGAGCGCGAGACGCGCCTTCTGCCCCCGGGCGGCGGCCCGGGAGAGGGGATGGACGAGAAGTCGTACGAGCGCGGTGAACAGAACGATGGCGGCGGCCGCGGCACCGGCGCCGAACAGCGGCCTGATCAAATCGGCGAGCCCGTCCACCAGACTCGCGAAACCGGCGAAACTCACGGAAACGGACATGGGTACAGACATGGTTACAGACATGGGTGAGGAGCCCTCCGGGGGTCTCGTCGTGCCGGGTCATACGTGATGACGGGAAGGCGGCAGGACGACCCGCGCGGGGTCACGTACGGGTACGGGAGACGTGCCCTACGCGGTGGTCGCCGGCAGGGCGTACCCCGGCGCTCGGGGGCGGCGGCGCCCCGCGGCGTCCGGGTCGCGTTGCGACAGGAAGGCCGTACGGCGGTCGCGGTCACGCAGGGCGGTACGCACCCGGGTGGGCGGCACGGCGGGCGCGCAGCGCGAGCCGATCAGGGCGCACAGGACGAGCGCGGACCCGGCCGCGGCGGTGGCGGCGACGGCGGTCGCGGCGAGCGCGACGGTCACGGAGAGGCCGCCCGCGTCGAGCAGGGCGAGCTGGAGGAACGGAAGCGAAAGGAAGAACAGCAGCGCGGCGATCCGCAACCGCGCCCAGCGCCGCGTCGTCACCACAGCCCCCCTCCCCCTCCCGATCGCTCTCAACCGCTCTCGACCGCTCGCACGATCCTCTTCTGACGGTTATACAGGACCGGTTGGGCCGGTGGTGGGCGGCGGCGGAGCCGACGGCGGCCACGGGGGCGGGCGAATGCGAGGGCGGTACGGCGACACCGTCGCCCGCCGAGGCGAGGTGACCGCGGCGGACGCACCCCAGGTGGGGAGGCCTGGCGCGGGCCGGAGGGCCGTACCCCGACCGGCTTCTCACCTTTGTCACCGGGCGGCAGTACGGTGTCACCCATGCGCCCCGACACGCCTGCCGAGAACGTCGACCACACCGCCGAAGCGGCACGCCTGGAGCGGACCGCCGGCCTGTACCCCGAGGACGCCGAAGCCCTGCTGCTACGGGCCTCGGCCCACCTGGAGCTGGCCGGCGACCGCCCCGCCGCGACCAAGCTCTACGACCGCCTGCTCTCCTCCCCCAAGGGCGCCGGCAGCTTGGAGAACCCGTCCCTGGTACGCGCCCTGAAGGCGTCGAACCTGTGGGAGTACGACCATGAGGCCGAGGCCAGGGCCATCATCGACGGCGTCCGCGCGGCGGCCCCGCACGACCCGGCGCCCTGGGTCATCGTCGCGGAGGCCCTGGAGGCCCACGACGAGCTGGAGGCGGCCCACGACACGTTCACGGAGGGCGCCCGCCTGCTCGTGACGGACGCCGCCGAGCCCCCGTACGCGACGCACCCCCTGCTCTACGGCCGCCACCGCGTACGCCGCATGCTGGGCCTGGCCCACGACGAGTGGGACACCCTCGCCGACACACTGCACACGATGCCGATCTCCCTGGACGAGCTGCACGACCCGGGCCGCGTCTGGTCCCTCGGCTCGGACAACCCCGCCGACCTCCAGGCCGAGATCCTCCGCCTGCGCGCCGAACTCGGCGCCTACCGCGAGGCCCTCTCCCGCCCGTTCCCGGTCGCCATGCTCCACTGGCCCGCCACCGAACTGACCGAACTCCTCGCCGCGTACCCGTCCCTCACCGCGGAGTACCCCTCCTACGAGGAACACGTCACCTCAATAGAGACGGCCCTACGAGAACTGGCCTCCGCCGGCGCCCGCCACCTGGGCATCGTCCAGGGCACAGTCCCTTCCTACGAGGCCTTCGCCGCCTCGGAGAGCACATCCCCGGCCGACCCGACACTGCTGCCGCAGTACGCGACGACGCTGGGTGCCCGTGGACGAGCGGTGAGCTGGCCGCCGCAGCGGGGGGCGGGGTGTTGGTGTGGGTCGGGGGAGACCTACGCGGGGTGTCACGGGGAGTGACCCGCAGATCACTTGCCATGTGACGTTGCGGCCACTGGTTGTCAGGCGGCGCTCGACGTGACATGGCCACTGTGCTTCAGGTCGGGCTGGAGGGACGTTAGGGTACCGATCCAGTGTGAGGAATAGACCGCCTCATGCCTGATGCTCACGGGGAGTCTGAGTAGTGCGAGACTCTTGAGGTCGAGAGATCGTGAGTGATCACTTTCTCTCTCGTGGATCAAGCAATCAGGAGGAGCGGCATGCCCCCCAGCGGCCAGCAGCGCCCAGAGTTCGCCCGGCCACTGACTTCGATCGAGATCTGCGCGGGTGCCGGAGGACAAGCCGTCGGACTGCACAACGCGGGTTTCGACCACCGTGCCCTTGTTGAGTGGGACGCGCACGCCGTATCCACCCTGCAAGCCAATGTCAGTGATTGGCCTGGCTGGGACCGGGAGAAGGCCGACGGCATCCGTCCGATGGATGTTAAAGACTTCCTGGACTCCGACGTGCGGAAGAGCCTGAATCTGGAGCCAGGGCAACTTGATCTACTGGCAGGCGGGGTTCCGTGCCCGCCGTTCTCGTTGGCAGGGCATAGACTCGGCCCCGAGGACGAGCGCGACCTTTTCCCGGCAGCACTCGACATTATTGACGCCCTAAGGCCCAAGGCAGTAATGATCGAGAACGTTCGGGGCATTCTCGAACCTCCGGAAGTCTTCATTGATTATCGAAATTCGATTCTCGACACCTTGCGAGGCTTTGGATATCTAGTCCCCAATATCGACCCTACTCAGCCAGCCAGCGTTCAGGACGTGGCTATGCGGAAGGTTTGGCGTCGAGTTGACGCAAGGGACTACGGAGTTCCACAGCTTCGGCCGCGCGCTATCCTCGTGGCGATCCACAAAGATGCAATGACGCCGGGCGGACCTGAATTCGAGTGGCCGACAAGAATAAAGGGTGGCGAAGTCTCGGCCTTCGAGAAACTCGAAAGCAGCATGCTACTCCGCTGCAAGCAGTTCTGGGACAAGAACGAGCACGGAAAACCCGCGAAGCCCGGAGAAGCGACAGGTCAAACCGTATTCGAGGACTGGAAGAGGCGAATCACTCGCGCTTCAGTAGCGGGCAAAACTGTCGCCCCCACTCTCGTTGGCGGCTCAAGGAAGCACGGTGGCGCCGACTTGGGGCCCACTAGAGCCAAGCGCGCTTGGGCTGAGCTGGGAATCGACGGCATGGGAATCGCCAACGACCCCGGAGACTGCGTCCCGGAACGTGACCTGTTCCGGCCAGCGGGGCCCATGCTGACCGTCACCCAGGCCGCTGCCATCCAAGGCTTTCCGCAGGACTGGAAATTCCAGGGAAGGAAGACCGCTCGCTACCGCCAGGTAGGGAATGCCTTCCCTCCGCCTGTAGCAGAAGCTGTCGGGCGGGCGATTGCGGCAGTCCTGCGTCCTGAAGACCGTGACGATCTCATCAGCATGTACGAGATGGAACCGCAGAGCACGCTCCCCTTGGTCGACAAAACTCCGCAGCAGATGGAGATCTCAGTCCCCACGAGCAGGCTCCGGACCTCGCCGAGCCAGTACCGCCGCAGCGATTACGTCGGCACAGGTGTCTGACGGCTGGTGCTCCCAGAAGCGGAGCACCAGCCAACCTGCTTCCCTCAGCCTTTTGTCAGTGTCACGGTCTCGCGTCACATTACGAAGGACCTTCTCCGACCAATACCCAGAATTCGTTTTGGGAGGGACATAGTGCTCGGGGCAGCCGTGCCAATAACATCCATCTATGAACACCGCGACCCTCACCGGACGGAAGACCAAGTCAGCCGTCCGGCGAAGGTCGGGAAGCGGGCGGGCAGCCACCCTGTAGCGCAGCCCCGCGGCATGTACGAGGCGCCGGATCAGGATCTCCGGTTTCGTGTCACGGCTGCGGATCGCCTGCATGTTGCGGCGGCGTGCTGCGGACGAAGCCCAGGATCCCTCCGGGGCCTCCCATTCGGCTTCGGAGGACACACCGCAGAGGGTAGTCCCGCCGGGTCCGCAGTACGCCGCCAGTCCTAGCGACCTCCCATATGACTCAGCAGTGCCTCGATGTCGCTCGGCGCCAGGCCGGCCGCGACCGACGGCTCTTCCTCTAGGTCGGCGAGTTGCTGCACGGTGGGATCGTCCAGGATGCGCCCCATGAACTCCAGCTTCCGCTCCAGGCGGTCGGCCACCACCTCATCGATGGAATTCCGCACCGCCAGGACCGTCACACGCGTCTCCGTGTCGGGAGGAAGTCCAAGACGGTGGATCCGGTCCAGGCTCTGCAGGAACCGGCCCGCCATGAAGTCACGGTCCACGTAGATCGCGTCGTGGCAGACATGGTGCAGGCTGATTCCCTCGCCAAGAGTGGCCGGGTTCGAGACAAGCACCATGCACGCCGGGTCCTCCCTGAACCGGCGGATCTGCTCCTCCCGGTCAGGGGTGCCGCCATAGACGACAGCCGGGCTGTACTTCTCCAGCATGCGTTCCAGCGTGGTCAGACTCCTGACGAACGTCGTCCAGACCAGCGTCTTCCGGCCCTGGGCGGCGTTCTCCGCGATGATCGCCACGGCTTCCTTGTACTTGGGTGAAAGCTCGTAGTCCGGAAGGTTCTGCATGAGCGAGTACAGCGAACTCCCGTCAGGGATATCCATCGGAGGCAACTGGTACGCCAGCGGCTCGTAGCGGCTGCCGCCCTCAAGAAGCAGGGCTGGGCTGGTAGCGGCCATGAGAAGCCGGAGAGCCGTCTTCCCGAGGGAACTCAGGTCCTCGCGCGCCGACCCGCTGTTCATGCCACTCACCAGAGACGTGTAAATCTCCTCGTGCAGTGGCGGCATGTCAACGAAGCGCAGCCCCAACTGCACCGGCGGCAGGCCCAGTTCCTGCTTCGTCGTGCGGGTGAACAGCGGCCGAAGGACAGAGCTGGCGTGCGCGAGATCTCCTCCGGCAACCGCCTGGACTACTGTCCGCTGGCCATGCCCCGGCCAGACGAAGCCCAGCAGGTTTTCCAGGTCCCTCGAACCATTAGGGGCTGGCGTGCCGGTCAGGATCAGCCGGCGTGCGGCCAGCGGTCCCAGCGCCATGCAGGCCGCCCCGTACGTACCCCGCGCCCCCAGCTTCATTCGGTGCGCCTCATCCAGGATGATCATGGATGGTCCTGATTTGAGCCAGCCAGCCAGCATCGGCAGGGACCGGTCGAGGCGCTCGTAGTTCACCACCAGCACCTCGGCCCACTGGTCCAGTGACCCATCCAGGACGTTGATGCGCAGAGGGTGGCTGAGGCACCCAGCGGTTTCGTAACGCCAGGACTCGTAAGCTGACTTGGGGCATACAACGAGCAGCCGGGACACCCGCCCAGCGGCCTTCTGTGCCGCGTACACAGCGAGCGCGACCCGCGTCTTGCCCGCGCCGGGCACGCTGAAGTTGGCTCCGTGCTGAAGCGACAGGAGCTTCGCGATGTCCCGGCGCTGGAACTCGCTGAGTTCGCCCTGCCAGGTCTCGCCGAGGAGAGCGACCACGTCATCCGGCGCGACCTCGCCGGCCGTCTGCCTCCCCGCGAGCCGCTGCTGGACGGTGTGCGCGTCCTGGACCACTCCGGACACGAGGTCCCGCAGGTCGTCAGCCCACTCCACGCCGTTAGGGTCAGACCACGTGCCGAGGAGGCCGAGGTCCGCGAGCAGTTCGTCCAGGGAGACCGAGGCGCTCAGCGGACCGAGCTGGCCGCCGGTACGGAACCGGGCGGCGAGCTGTACCAGCTCCTGCTGGAACGATTCCGTGGTTCGCAGGACGACGCGGGTCCGGGTTTCATCAAATCCGAGACGCAGTGACTTCTCGCTGCCGGTACCGCTCACCGGGAACCCTCCGCCGAGACCGCTTCCAGCAGCCAGGCCACGCCGTCTCCGGGCTGCGGCAGCCCGCGGCCGGCCTGCTGGGCAAGCTTCAGCAGACTGCCGCGCAGCTTGACCACCGCATCGTCGAACGCCTCCTCGTCCAGACTGCG
Organism: Streptomyces ziwulingensis; assembly: GCF_039542605.1. Classification (NCBI taxonomy): domain Bacteria; kingdom Bacillati; phylum Actinomycetota; class Actinomycetes; order Kitasatosporales; family Streptomycetaceae; genus Streptomyces; species Streptomyces ziwulingensis. Next base: position 44,346 of record NZ_BAABIG010000084.1, on the reverse strand, counting down.
GGAGGTACGCGCCTGCACCAGGTCACTCACACACTGGTCGATGCTCGCGCAGGCTTCGGCCAGCCGGGCCGGGGCGAGCTGCTTGCGCTTGCGCAGCCGCGCGTTGCGGCCGGCCGCTTCGATGGCCCCGTCGAACGCCGCCTGAGCGCTGTCGAGAACGTCCTGCGCGGCGGCCTTGCCCTCATCTCCGATGGCCGGCGTCTCACTGCTCACCACTGCGGCGGCCCGAAGGATCTCGTCGTTCATCGCACGCGCTTCGGCGACAGCCGAGGAAGCCGCAGGCACCTCCAGACCGAGTCCAGGGATAGAGACCGACTGCGGCTGAGCCCCACTGGCACCCCCCCTGATCAGCCGCTGCTCAAGCCCCTCGCTCAGGAACGCCTCGTTGAGGTGACGGACATCCGTCTTGGAGAACTTGAGCAAGATCGCGGCCAGGCGCAGTTCCTTCAGCACCTCCGCCTGATCACGGTCGACCGTCTCCAGCTTCACGTACAGCCGGTGCAGCTCCTTGAGCCGCTCCTGTGCGCCCTCCCAGTCCACAAGACGCAGCCCGTTGCCACCGCCAGTACGGCTGCGCTCGTTCAACTCGCGAATCGTGCTCAGAATCCAGCGTTCCTGGTGATAAGTACGGACCTGGATCCGGAAGACCTTGGCAATCTGCTCCGGCGTACGGCCCAGCGCCGCCTGTTCTTCCATTGCGATGAGACGGTTGATGTAGGAGTAGTCACGCCGGTGGTCCTTGCGGAGCTGCAGGGACAGCTCGACGGCGTTGATATCGGCCCAAGTGAACGATGCCGGCAGCACACCGACCCGCATCGACTGCGCTCCGAGTTCACGCAGCGCGGCAGCCCGGGTGTTGCCATTGACCAGCACTCCGGTCCGGGTGACCAGACCGGGGTCGGTCTGCCCGAACTGGTCAAGACTCTCCTTGAGAGGGTCGAACTCCTTGTCCCGGAGGTTCGGGTCCGCAGGGGACGCCTTGAGCAGGAACTGCAGGTAGTCCTGACTTTCAGCGCTCCACGGATCCTTCTCCAGCGCTGCCTCCCGCTCGGGGTCGTGGCTGCGCTGAGCCCGGATCCGGTGGGTGCTGGGGTTGTAGAACAGGCTGCCAAGCGGCAGGTCGATCACCTCGACATGGGCCTGCTGCCCGTTCCAGTCGACAGTCACGGTCTCCCGGGTACCGCCGGACGCCTTGACCTCCTCAACCTTCTTGCTGATCAGTTCACTGAACTCGGCCGCCCGCGGCGGGGCCGAAAACTCGCGCATCATCGTCGTCCCGTCCTGTCTCAGTGGTCCGTACCGTCAAGAGCATCAGCCACAGTCCTGCGGGACTCGTCCGGCAGGGTCCGGTACATGCCCCACAGCACCTCCAGCGAGCTGTAAGTGCGCTGGTCGTTCTTCACCCAGCCGCTCAGTACGCTCCGCTCAAGGGGCGCCAGCGACTCAATCCGGGAAAGCACCTGCGGCAGGTGCACAGACCGGTCCACGGTGCCCCGACCGCACCGCTGGCACTCGGTCACCATCTGGTGCGTGACGCTGCCGTCCGTCAGCGTCACCTGCCGCCGGGCGACGTTGAGCACCGCCTGCGTGACACCGTCCTCGTAAGCCTCGCCGGCCGCGATGCCACACGTACGGCACAGGTGACCGTCAGCCTGCATCACCTTCGCCCGCTGGGCGTTGGTGATGCTCGACTTGTGGCTCGGGCCCTTCGCCTGGCCCGGCACCCACACGTCCTTGCCGCGCGTCACGAACCGGCGCTCCTGCGGGAGCAGTTCCGGGTCCTCGCGGGCCGTCGAGATCTCCCAGCCGTAGTCACGCAGCCCACGCATGCGCCGGTCGATCTGCGCGACGTCCGGAAAAGCCTCGCGCAGATCGGCCACGGTGAAGATCTTGGTCTCCCCGACCACCTGAATCAGCCAGAGAGCAGCCCTCGCCATGCTCCCCAGCTTGTGGTTCCCGACACTGGTCTCCTGCCAAGACGGCAACGTCATGATGGGTCCCCTTCCCATAAAAACGCACACAATTTAGACGGCCTGCCGCACAATGCACGAAATGACATAAATGCACCATTCGCGGATATGCGCCTCCGTCGCCCCCCGCACCATTCGCGGCTGACAGCTAAAGCGTGGCACACCGAAACCGCTTTGGGCGCTCTCGATGCAACTTGCGCACCAACTAGCAAGAGAAAGCGCAAAAACCGCCAGGCGACACCCCGTTGACCTCCGGCACAATGATGAACAACGTCGCCGACTGACGGCACGGATGGCCATCTCGTCTCCAAATGCGGAGGTTTGTCACCATGACAGCGCGCAGCAGCAGTCGCCGCCCGTTCGCGTGGACGGAGAAGGACCTCGACGCCGATGTCCTGCCAGACAAGCGGCGGCTGGCCAAGACACTGCAAGGAATCTGCCGCCACCTGGCCGTCACCGCCCCGAACGGGGAGACTCCTGCCCACCCCACACAGGGCCAGGCCGCCAAGTACCTGAACGTCAGCGAGAGCGCACTGACGCGATACCTCCATGGCCAGCACGTCCCGGCGGAGCAGGTGACTGCCTTCATCTTCGATACCGCCTGCCGCGACGCCGGGGGCGGTCAGAACCTCGGCATCACCAGGGAAGCACTCCTGGAACTACGCGCAAACGCCGAGCAGGAACGATGCGGCAACTGCTCACGGCACAGAGAGGCAGTACATGCCGCAGGACGGAAGCTCAAGGCCATGCAAGAGGATCGGGAGAGGTCTGAGCGGACAGCGGAGGAGAGAGCCAGAGAACTGCTCGAATCCCGGCAGCGGGTCTCGGCGCTGAAGCGGGAGGCGCGACTGGCCAGAGCCGCTCAGCCGGTTACCGAAGCCGGCCAGGAAGAAGGTCGGCGAGCGGCACAGACCGCAACTCTGTTGCCGGTCCCCCGCCAACAAGAGGACCGGCAACAGAGCGGGAACGAAACGGCGGCCGCCCGGAACGTCGGCCTCCGCGCTGAAGAACTGCTTCGCGGCGGCCGGCCGGACAGCATCCTCGCGCTGCTGCGGCATACAGCGGAGGCTTACACGCCTGCGGAAACGGCCTCGCTGGTGACACTGCTCCGGACGCGGGAGCAGGACGAGCTGGCCGACAACCTCGTGCACATCTACGCGCGCGACCGCAACGACCGAGACGTGATGCGGGCAGCCCTGATGCTGCACGAACAACGGGCCATCGCGGACGCGGAGGCGCTTCTGCGCACGGCGGCCAGCCATCCCGGATCGGCGCTCTCCCGGGCAGAGCGGACCGAGACGTCCGGATAGCCGTCCGCCCCGCCCGGTTTCGGCACCGCGGCAAACCGCGAGCGATCTCGCCAGGGGACATGTGCGCACTACAGACCGGCGGCCGCCGAAGACGCAACCGCCGCCGCGCAGGCCGTCACGCAGGTGACCGAGACCGGCTGAACACTCAGGCGGCCACGTCCGCCTCCGCCTCGTAGTGCATCTGTGCCCGGTCAAGGAGGTCTTCCGGGTCAAGACCGCGTGCGGCAGTCCAGTGCAGCAAGTCGGCGATCAGCTCCACCGCCGATTCCTTGAGGACGGCATCCCGCAGCCGGCTCTCCTGAGCCGTGCCATCCGCAGGGCGGTAGCCCCGCAGAGCCGCAGCCGCCCGTTCCGCCCGTCGGCATGCCCGCTCGGATCCGAGTGCGATCTCGCACCACACCGACTTACCCACTGCCGTCAGTACCGTCCCCCAGCCCACCGAAAGGGCGGCGAGCAAGTGCAATCCCCGACCGCATTCGTCGTTACAGCCGGCACCCGACAAGGTCGGCACGCTCGGGCTCTTGTCGTGCATCTCGACGCGCAGTAGCCCGCTGTCCCACTCCAGGATCAAAGTGGCGGAAGTTCCCTCCCCCACGTGCTTGATGACGTTCGTCGCCAACTCGGTGACCACCAACTCGGCTTCCTCCACGGCCTGCGGCACACCCCACTGCCACAACTGGGCAGCCGCAGCGCGCCGCAGCAGCCGGACCTCGGCCGGCGCCGCCTCGAAGGGCAGAACAGATCGGTGTCGGCGTTCCCTGACGTTGTCGCCGGGCATGCACACTCCTCCCTCCCGGGCCACGCGCATGCTGCGCCTGCCGTGTCCGTCCGGCTGCAGTGCGTAGCGGTGTGTAAGCGAGAATGACACAGAGAAGTCTCGCTATGTAACTTCTCACGAGAATCCATCGAGTGAATCTGATGGTGAGCGACCTCCGGGCTGCCTAGCCTGAGCAGGCTCAGGGCGATCGCCCTGCATACGCGCGAAGGAGCCGCATGTCCGTGAGGGCCACCACTCGACGCCGCCATCTGGGCGCGATGCTGCGGAAGTTGCGCGCCGGCAAGGGGCTCACCCTGGAGGAGGCCGGGCGGCTCGTCGGCGTGTCCAAGGCGACCGTAAGCCGCTATGAGACCCAGGCGGGTCCAGTCAAGTGGATCGTGGTCGACGCGCTGTGCCGTGAGTACGGGGCCGCGGAGGCGGAGCGCCAGGCAGTGGTGCGGCTGGCCAAGGACGCCAAGCAGCAGGGCTGGTGGAGTTCGTTCGCCGACTCCATCCCCGAAAGCATGAACCTCCTGCTCACCTTGGAGGACGAGGCCGCCCGCGAGGACCACTTCGCCTGCGTCTACGTACCCGGCCTGCTCCAGACCCGCGCGTACAGCGTTGCTCTGCAGAAGGCGAACGAGATCCCGCTGGAGTCGGCCGAGATCGAGCGGCTCGTGGACATCCGCATGAAACGGCAGGAGATCCTCACCCGGCCGAGGCCGTTCCGGCTGTGGGCCATCCTTGACGAGTCCGTGATCCGCCGTGTCGTCGGCGCGCCGGAGACCATGAAGGAGCAGCTCGGGCGACTCCTCGAAGTCAACGAGTCGCCGCACATCACGCTGCAAGTGCTGCCGTTCTGCAACGGAGCCCATGGTGCCGCGCTCGGCAGCTTCGTGATCATCGGCGGTGCGGAGCCCGCACTCGACACGGTCTACGTCGACTTCCACACCGGCTCCCTCTTCCTGGAGAAGGACGAGGAACTGGAGCGATACCGACTTGCGTTCGAGTATCTTCGCGCACAAGCGTTGGACATGAAGGCTTCGTCCGACCTGATTTACCGCGCACGCGAGGAGTTGTAGATGCCCGCCCGCTACCCCGTCCCCTGTGCGCCCAGATGGTTCAAGTCGTCTTACAGCGGTGCGAACGCCACTGAATGCGTGGAGGCCGCCTTCGTCCCGTCGGGCGTGCTGATACGGGACTCCAAACGGCCCGAGGGCGCCCAGGTCACGATCTCAGCCCGGGCTTGGGAGCCCTTCGTGACGGCCCACAGAGTCCGCTGACCCCTGGCCGAAGAAACCCTGTCAAGAGCCACACTTCCCTGTAAGAGTGAGGCGACCCTGGCGGTGTGAGCGGCGGACGGGGCGGTAGTGCAGAAGTGGAGGCAGGTCGCTCTGCTCCTCTGCGCCTTGGTGCTCGGTCTCCTTGCCGTCACCTGGCCACGGGAACATGACGACGTCGTGGACGCGACACAGTTCAGCATCGCCTTCTTCGCCACCCTGTTGACCGGCGAGGCAGTCATCTTCGCGCTGACGTTCTCCGCGGCAAGCTCCTGGCCCTCGCTGCGGGCGATAGACAGCCATATCGCCTTCCGTGAGTGGGTACTGGTCGGCTGGTTCGCCGCCCTCTTCACCGCGTGCGGCCTGCTGGTCGGCGACGCCCCCGGCGCTACCTACGGCGCTCTGCTCTTCCTCTTGGCCAACGTTTTCGGCATCTTCTCCTTCATCCGGCTCTTCGGCCTGGCCAGCGTCGGAGGGCGGAACGAGTTACTGCGCCACACTCTGGCGGGGGCTCTGTCCCGGCAGGGCGCGCAGGCGGTTCGTTCCACCGGCGCTCAAGAGAACGACGCCGTCATCAACTCGTACCTCGGTGCCGTAAGCCAAGCCGCTACCAGCAACGATCCCACCGCCTTAAGACACCTTGCCCATCAACTGGTCGAAGCGGAGGTTCCAGCGGCGTCCGCGGAGCCGGCCATCACGCTCCACCTGGTTGTCCTGCACCGTCTCGCGCGAGCCACCCTGATCAGCGGTGCCGATCCGGCCCAGGTGGCCGCTTGCTCCCGGATACTCGTCGATTCCTCGATCGTTCATATCCGACGCCTTGCCGACCCCGCACCCGCTCTCGGCTCGCTCAGCCGTTATCTGGCCTGGCTCGCCAACACCGCGCTGCTCATGTCCGTACGCGGAGTGGCCTCCAACCGGGCCGCTCGTGAGCTGGTCGCCCTGTCCACCGACGCTCGGCTGAAGATACTCCGCTGCGTAGACCCCGACCCCAAATCCGCCGCCGCGCGCGACGAACTCGGTACGATCCTCACCACTCCGGTACAGGTACTGCTGTGGTGCAGCGACTTCACGGAGTTCCACGGTGCCCACCAGGCCAGCGCCTTCTACGGCGTTCACGAGATCCTCACTGGCGCCAAGTTCATGGGCAACTACTGGGACGGCGCCTCTGTCCTCACCCAGTTGCGCGACAACCTGTACGGGGCCGCCGCCCTCACCTCAACCGAGGCGCGGGATACGCGCGAGGTCTTCGGTTCCCCGCACGACTTCGACCACTTCTGGGCGCTCGTGTCGGTGACCGCGTTCGCCACGCTGCGCGACGTACGCCTGCCCCACCCACCGGAGCTGATCCGCCCCGAGTTCACCCCTGACCCCCAGTTACTGGGTGCTTATCTGCGTACGTTCGCCACTCACCGCTATTTTGATTCCGCTGACCAAGCTCGATCCGCTCTGCTGACCCTTGTAGGCCGTGCCGACACACCCGGTTCCCCCGCTGCGGAGATCCGCACCGCTCGCCGCGGTCACGACTACCGGATGCCGGCCCCGATCACCGAGCCGCATCACCGTCCGGCCGCGATGGTCCTCGCCATCGCCTGCCGCCTTGCTCCGCTCGCCCCCGACGACACAGATACCGATCTTCGCAGGTTTCTCGCCACCCTCCCCGTACCAGCGCTCAGGGCGGCCGCACGGCTCGCCGTTCGGGTTTTACCAGGAGCCGCAGAACAACCTGATCCCGCTGACGCCATCGTCCTCGGCTTGGCTGTCCTCCAACTCGTAGGCACGCACACCCGGGAGGGCTCATGAGCGACCGGGGCATAAACGTCTCTGCGTGGCGTGAGCGTCTGGCTGCCGTGCAATCACAGGATGTGTCCGCCGTGCTGGTGGTGCAGTGCGATCAGATCTGGCTCCAGCCCGAGTACACGGCCTTCCGTAATGAGATCGATCAGCACCTCATGACGGCTCATCTGCGCCGGGGCCCGCATCTCGCCATCACCCGCGTGGTGCTGCACAACCTTCCTATCGCGCCTGAAGCTCCAGCCCGGGCCTCCGCTGTCGACCGCGCCTTCGAGGAGTGGCAGCACCGCCTGGCCGCCTCCAGCGTTCTGCTCTCCGAGCTCCCCAGCACCCACCGGGTACACCGTCTGATCCTCCGGAGCGACGAAGTGACCGCCCGTATGCCGGATATGGTCGAGATACTGAGAGACGGTGAATGGACGGACAGTCACCGGGCGGGAGCGGTGTTCCACGCCGTCAGGACCAACGGCACCACCACGCCTCTCACGGGGTACGACGTTGATCTGGACGGCCCCTTCGGCGATGCCGACCCCTCGGTCTTCATGTGAGTGCGGCCGACAAGCACCATCGGAAACTTGGAGGCAAGGTGCCCTACGCTCCAGCAAGCGCTGCGGATCACGCGTTCCTCGCTCAGGCCATCGAACTGTCCCGACACGCACTGGAGGACGAGGGCAAAACCCCTTTTGGAGCGCTCCTCGTCATCGACGGTCAAGTCATGGGAACGGGCACGAGTTCGGTTGTCCAACTTCACGACCCCACAGCTCATGCCGAGGTCATGGCGTTGCGTGACGCCGGTGCCAAGCTTGGACGCCACCTCATGGAAGACGCTGTTCTGTACTCCAGCAGTGAGCCGTGCCCCATGTGTCTGGTCGCCTGCTACTGGGCTCGGCTCCCTCGCCTCGTGTACGCCGCCACGAGTCATGATGCCGCCATGAGCGGGTTCGAGGATCTGCAGTTCTACCGTGAGCTGGCCCTGCCCAATGCCGAACGGGCGCTCCTCTCGGAGACTGCCGTGGGCGGTAGCACCCAGGAAATCGCGGCGGCGGCGCTGGCGAGCTGGGCCGACAAGTTGCCGTTCCCCGTGGAACCCAAACTCTGAGCGATCCAACCGTCCAGACCATCGAGAACATCGTGAAGGAGTACGCCCGATGAGCACACCTCCATGGATCAAGTCGTCCTACAGCAACGGCGCCGGAGGCGAGTGCGTCGAGTGCGCTCGCCTCCCGCAGGGCACGCTGGTGCGTGATTCCAAGCGTGCGGACGGCCCCGCGCTGGCGGTGCCCGGCCGGGCGTGGGGTTCGTTCGTCGACGCGCTGCGCCGCGGCGAACTGGTATGAGGCACGACGGCCCGCCCCCTCCCCCGGGGCGGGCCGTCGGTCGGTGTCGGGGGGTGACCGGTCAGCCGAACATGCCCGGCTCGTAGTCGCCCGCCGGGCGGCGGACCGCGACGTTGATGCGGTTGTAGGCGTTGATGACGGCGATCAGGGAGACGAGCGCGGCGAGTTGTTCCTCGTCGTAGTGCTTGGCGGCGTTGGCCCAGACCTCGTCGGAGACGCCGCCGGCGGCGTCGGCGATGCGGGTGGTCTCCTCGGTCAGTTCGAGGGCGGCGCGCTCGGCGTCGGTGAAGACCGTCGCCTCGCGCCAGGCCGCGACCAGGTGCAGGCGCACTGAGGTCTCCCCCGCGTGGGCGGCGTCCTTGGTGTGCATGTCGGTGCAGTAGCCGCAGCCGTTGATCTGGCTGGCGCGGATCTTCACCAACTCCTGCGTGGAGTGCGGCAGCGCGGACTCGGTCAGGGTCTTTCCCGCCGCCTGGAAGTGGCCGAAGAGCTTCCGCGTCACCGGGACCGCGAACACGTCGAGACGAGCTTCCATGGTGGTTCCCTCCATCAGTGGGTCGGTACACCGCTATGACGGAGGGGCCGCGGGCGATGTGACAGCGGCACCGCGTTCGCCGGTGTGACCTGCGTCGCATCCCGCGGGCCGGGGCGGGTCACGGCTCGCGGGCGAGGAGTCGTAGCAGCGCGTCGGAGACCGTGTCGGGGCGTTCGTCCATCACCCAGTGGCCCACGTCCGCCGGCATCGTCAGTTCGGCGCGGGGGATGCGGGTGGCCAGCTCGGTGGCGATGTCCGGGCTGAGGTAGGAGTCCGCGCGGCCCCAGATGACGGCCGTCGGACAGGTGATGCGGTCGAGGCCGCGGCGCAGGTCGGGGCGGGGGGCCGTGCGGTAGTGGGAGAAGAAGTGGAGCAGCCAGCGGCCGCCTTCCGGTGTGTCCATCCAGTCCACGTAACCGGCCAGGGTCCGCGGGTCGAGGTGCCCCGCCCGCACGAGGGGGGCGAAGGCGCGGCGGTGCAGGGCGGACAGGGGCAGCAGGCGGGCGGCCGAGGAGCGCAGGACCGGGGTCCGGCCGGCCAGGGTGAGAAAGGTGAAGACGGCGTACCACTGGCCGCTGAAGGAGGACTGGGCGCGGCTGTTGAGGAGGGCCAGGCGGCGTACGCGGTCGGGGTGGGCCTGGGTGAAGCCGAGGGCGAGGAAGCCGCCGTAGTCGTGGCCGACGAGGGTGGCGGAGTCGATGCCGAGAGCGTCGAGGAGGCGGCCGACGCGGGCGACCTCCGTCTCGTAGTCGAAGGGGAGGTGGGTCGGGTGGTCGGACTCGCCCCAGCCGAGGAGGTCGGGGGCGATGACGCGGTGGGTGCGGGCCAGGGGTGGGATCTGGTGGCGCCAGCAGTGGTGGTTGGCGGGGTAGCCGTGCAGGAGGAGAACCGGTTCGGCATCGGGTGGGCCCGCCTCCCAGTAGGCGACGCGGGCGCCGTCCACGACTGCCGTCCGGGCACCGTTCGTCCACTCGCTGCCGGAATCCTGCGCGGTCATCGTCTCTCCCTGCTCTTCGTCCCACGGGCGGCTCGGGCGGCATGACCGACCCGGCCGGGTGCGGCCGGTACGACCGGTACGGCCGGTACGGGCGGTGCAAGCAGTACGGGTAGTACGAGCGGTGCGGGGCCGTACCGGCTGGCCGGTCGGTGGCTCGCCACTGGTGCAACGACGCGGCACGGCGTTCCGCACACTCTCACTTACCCGTTCGGGTGAAGAAGGGTTCACGGGCACCCTCGCAGAACCGGCGAGGGGCGCCCCGCGGGCCCGTTCTCGGTGCCTGCGGGACGCCCCTGAGGACAGTCCTTTTCGGTGACGACGGTCCTTTTCGCTGACCGCGGTCCTTCTCGGTGACGACAGCTCCGCTCGGTTACGTCAACTGCCTGCGGTCGGCGCCGCCGGCGATCTGGATGCGGCGCGGCTTGGCCTGTTCGGCGACCGGGATCCGCAGGGTGAGGACGCCGGCGTCGTACGAGGCGTCGATGCGGTCCGTGTCCAGGGTGTCGCCGAGGAAGAGCTGGCGGGTGAACGTGCCGGTGGGCCGCTCGGCGACGACGGGCTCGGCGCCCTCGGGGGCCGGGGACCTGCGTTCGGCGCGGACGCTCAGGACGTTGCGCTCGACGTCCAGGTCGATGGACTCGGGGTCGATGCCGGGGAGGTCGAAGTGGACGACGAAGTCGTCACCGGAGCGGTACGCGTCCATCGGCATCGCCGACGGGCGGGGGGTCTGCGTGAAGACCTGCTGGGCGAGGCGGTCGATCTCGCGGAAGGGGTCCGTGCGCATGAGCATCACAGTTCTCTCCTCTCTACAGATGTGGGTGCGATGCCCTCTGTACGCCTTCTTATATACCCCGTCGCGAGGAAAGTTGACAACCTCCGACTCAGGTTTTCACCCGGACTTGGGTCAGGTGTGGTCGTCTCCGGGGCTCCAGGGACTCCGGGGACTCCGGGGACTCCGGGGACTCCGGGGTCTCCGGGGTCTCCGGGGTCTCCAGGGACTCCAGGGGCTACGCGAATCCGGGGGCTCGGTGTCGAGCCCCCGGGTTCGGTCCGCGTCTACGCCGCCGACAGCGGCTGCGCGATGTCCTCCAGGGAGCGCCGTTCCGCCTTGACCGCGAGGAACGCCGCCACCAGGCCCGCCGCGCACATCAGACCGGCGCCGACCTGGAAGGCGAGGACCGTGTCGCCGACCACGCCGGACTCGGTGAGGTCGGCGAAGAGCAGCGGGCCGCTGATGCCGCCGGCGGCGGTGCCGAGGGCGTAGAAGAAGGCGATGGCCATCGCGCGGGTCTCCATCGGGAAGATCTCGGAGACCGTGAGGTACGCGCTGGACGCGCCCGCGGAGGCGAAGAAGAGGACCACGCACCAGCAGGCGGTCATCGTGTTCGCGTCCAGCGAGCCGCGGCTGAACAGCCAGGCCGTGCCGAAGAGCAGGAGGCCGGAGAGCAGGTACGTCGAGGAGATCATGATCCGGCGGCCGACCGTGTCGAAGAGCTTGCCGAGCAGCAGCGGGCCGAGGAAGTTGCCGGCGGCGATGACGGCGAAGTAGTAGCCCGTGCGGCCGGTGGGCACGTCGAAGAAGGTGATGAGGATGGTGCCGAAGCCGAAGGTGATGGCGTTGTAGAGGAACGCCTGGCCGATGAAGAGGGAGAGGGAGAGGATCGCGCGCCGCGGGTAGCGGCGGAAGACGGTCTTGGCGATCAGGCCGAAGCCGATGCTCTTGCGCTGGTGGATGGTGATCTCACCGGCCGGCTCGGGGAGCTTGTGGCCCTTCTCCTGCTCGATCTCGCGTTCGACCGAGGTGACGAGCTTGTCGGCCTCGTCGCCGTAGCCGTGGATGAACTGCCAGCGGGGGCTCTCCGGGACGTGCCGGCGCACCAGCAGGATCACCAGGCCGAGGACGACGCCGAGGGCGAAGCTGAGCCGCCAGCCGAGGTCCTTGGGGAAGATGTCGGTGTTCAGCATGACGATGGAGAGCAGCGAGCCGCCGATCGCGCCGAGCCAGTAGCTGCCGTTGATGATGAGGTCGACCCGGCCGCGGAACCGGGACGGGATCAGCTCGTCGATCGCGGAGTTGATCGCCGCGTACTCACCGCCGATGCCGAAGCCGGTGAGGAAGCGGAAGAGGAAGAACCACCAGGACTCGAAGGACAGGGCGGTCAGCGCGGTCGCCGCCAGGTAGACCACCAGGGTGGCCATGAAGAGCTTCCGGCGGCCGAAGCGGTCGGTCAGCCAGCCGAAGAACAGGGCGCCGACGCAGGCGCCGGCCACATAGAGGGCAGCGGCCAGGCCGGTGATCTGGGCGGCGCTGATGTCCAGGCCGCTGCCTTCCTCGGCGATGCGGCCGGCGACGTTGCCGACGATGGTGACTTCCAGGCCGTCCAGGATCCACACGGTTCCCAGGCCGATGACGATCATCCAGTGCCAGCGGGACCAGGGCAGCCGGTCCAGGCGGGCCGGCACGGCCGTGGTGATGGTTCCGGTGGAAGCGGCCCCTGGGGCGGGCACCGAGGCCGGCGACGGTTCTGCTGTCATGGGATCCCTCTCCGTCGAACTGTCCGCCGAGTTGTCCGCCGCAGGTCCGCCGGACTGTCCGCCGGGTCGTCCGGCGGCCGTCCGCCGGGCGTCCGGTGGCTGTCCGCCGGTCGTCCGGCGGCTGACCACCGGGCTGTCCGCCGGGCGAACGCCTCCCTTGTGCCCAGGGGCGAAAGGATCACGCCGTCCGTGCGGGCAGGCCGGACGACCCGCCGGGCGGACCCCGCGAGTTGGGGTGCCGCGCGGCCGGCCGGGCGGACCCCGTGAGTCGCGGGGTGCCGCACGATCCACCGGACGACCCCGCGAGTCGGGGTGCCCTACGCCCCCAGCATGCGGGAGACCGTGTAGATCAGCAGCCCGGCGAGCGAGCCGACCACCGTGCCGTTGATCCGGATGAACTGGAGGTCGCGGCCGATGTTGGCCTCGATCTTCCGGGTGGTGTGCTCGGCGTCCCAGCCCGCCACCGTGTCGGTGATCAGGGAGGTGATCTCGTGCCGGTAGGTGGTCACGACGTAGACCGCGGCGCCCTCCACCCAGCCGTCCACCTTGTTCTGGACCTTGGGGTCGGAGGCCATCCGGGCGCCGAGGGAGAGCAGCGAGGCGCGTACCCGCAGGCGCAGTTCGCTGCGCTCGTCCTCGGCCGCCGAGACGATCATGGATCGTACGGCCGTCCAGGCGGAGGCGATCAGGTCCTGGACCTCGCCGCGGCCCAGCACCTCGGTCTTCAGCCGCTCCACCCGCGCCCGCGTGTCCGTGTCGCCCTGGAGGTCGGCGGCGAAGTCGGAGAGGAAGCGGTCCAGGGCGCCGCGCGCGGGGTGGGCGGGCATGTCGCGCATCTCGGTGACGAAGCGGAGCAGTTCCTTGTAGACCCGTTCGCCGACCCGCTTGTCCACGAACCTCGGGGTCCAGCCGGGCGCTCCGCCCTGGACCGCGTCCATCACGGAGTCGCCGTGCAGGACGAGCCAGTCGTGGGCGCGGGTGACGATCAGGTCGACGGCCCGGCGGTGGCCGCCGTCGGCGACGACCCGCTCCAGCATCTTGCCGATGCCGGGACCGATCTCCTGGGCGTCGGCGCGGCGGGTGATCGCCTCGCCCACCACCGCCTGGACGTCGGAGTCGCGCAGCACGGTCAGGGCGCCGCGCAGGGCGGCGGAGAGTTCGGCGGTGACCCGGTCGGCGTGCTCGGGCACCGCGAGCCAGGCGCCGAGCCGGCTGCCGATGCCGACCGAGCGCAGCCGTTGCCGTACGACGTCCTCGGAGAGGAAGTTCTCCCCGACGAACTCGCCCAGTGAGACGCCTAGCTGGTCCTTCTTCCTGGGGATGATCGCGGTGTGCGGGATGGGCAGGCCCAGGGGGTGGCGGAAGAGGGCGGTGACCGCGAACCAGTCGGCGAGGGCGCCGACCATGCCGGCCTCGGCGGCGGCGGAGACATAGCCCGCCCAGGCGCCGGCGCCCCGGTGGGAGGCCCATTCGGCGAGGACGTACACCAGGGCGACGAAGAGCAGCAGCCCGGTGGCGGTGAGCTTCATCCGGCGTACTCCGCGCCGCTTCTCCTCGTCCGCCGGGCTGAAGGTGTTCATCGCGCGGTTCACGGGGGCGCCGGGCCGGGGAGCCTGACCGTCGACTCCGGTATCGACTCCGGCATCAACCCCGGCAGCGCCGCCGGCGCCGCCGGTGATCCCGGCGCCGCCGGTGGCCCCGGGAAGCCCGCTGTTCGTCCGTTTCATCCACTCCACCCGTTCGGTGATCCCTCACACAGTGTCCTTTCCCGACCGACTCCCGGAACGGAACACAAGTTCCCGGCGTCTGTCCGGAGGGGTAACGCGGCGGGGTCCCCTCCCGCGTCCCCGAACCCATGACACATCATGGGTTCCTCACCGCGGAGCCTCGAAGCTCCCCTCCCGAGGAGACCAGCACCACATGACCATGGGTCATGACCCGGGCGCGGGGGCGCCCCCCGCCCAGCCGCCCGCCCAGCCCCCCGCCCCTTCCCCCGCCGGACGGCACCCACGCCCCCGGCACCACGCCCTGCTCGCCGCGATCGTCGCGGCCGTCGTGGCGCTGTCCGCCGGCATATACGTGGGCGCGGCCGCCGACGACGGTACGGCCGGCCGTGCCCCGCGGGCCGCCGGACCCGTCCCGCCGGGCGCCGCCGCACCCGCCTCCGCCGGCACCTGGGTCGGCGCCTGGTCCGCCTCCCCGGCCGCCGCGGAGCCCGGCACCGAGACCACCGGCATGGCCGGCCGCTCGGTGCGCAACGTCGTACACGCGGGCGTCGGCGGGACCAGTGCCCGCATCACGCTCTCCAACCTCTACGGCCAGTCGCCGCTGACCGTCTCGCACGCCTCCCTCGCCCTCGCCGCCGGCCGGGGCACCGCCGCCGCGGCCATCGGCACCATGCGGCGGCTCACCTTCGGCGGCACCGCCCGGGTCGTCGTACCGGCCGGCGGGCAGGTGCTGAGCGACGCCGTACGCCTCACCGTCCCGTACGGCGCCGACGTCCTGGTCACCACCTACTCCCCCACCCCGTCCGGCCCGGTCACCTACCACCCGCACGCCCGGCAGACCAGCTACCTGGCCACCGGCGACCGCACCGAGGACGCGACCGCCGCCGCCTACACCGGGACCACCCCTTCCTGGCGCTACCTGACCGCGCTGGACCTGCTCAGCAACGAGGCCGAGGGTACGGTCGTGGTGCTCGGCGACTCGATCACCGACGGCGTCACCGCCACCGCCGACGCCAACCGGCGCTGGACCGACGCGCTCACCGGGCGGCTGCGCGCGGCGATCGCGGCCGGGCGGGACGTGCCGCGCTACAGCGTCGTCAACCAGGGCATCAGCGGCAACCGCGTCCTGACCGGCGGCACGGGCCGGCCCGCCGACAACCCCAGCGGACTCGACCGCTTCGCCCGCGACGTCCTCGGCCGCACCCGGGTCAAGGCCGTCGTCATCGACCTCGGCGTCAACGACATCCTGCGCAACCCCGGGGCCGCCGACCCCGAAGCGATCCTCGACGGCCTGCGCACCCTGGTCGACCGGGCGCACGCGCGGGGGCTGAAGGTGATCGGCGCGACCCTGATGCCGTTCTACGGCCACCGCGGCTACCGCACCGACCGCGAGAACGTACGGCAGGAGATCAACGCGCGGATCCGCTCGGGCACGGTGTTCGACGCGGTCGCCGACTTCGACAAGGCGCTGCGCGACCCGTACGACCCGCGCCGGCTGCGCGCCGACCACGACTCCGGTGATCACCTGCACCCCAGTGACCGGGGGTACGCGCGGATGGCCGAGGTCTTCGACCTGGCCGACCTGAAGGGCGCGGCACCGGCCCAGTTGTGACCGGCCGCCCGCCCGGGTCCCGCCCGGGTCCCGCCCGGGTCCCGTCCCGGTCCCGTCCCCGCCCCCGGTTCCCGTCCCCCCGGGGGGCTCAGGTCAGTTTCCGGGTCTCCTCGCGGCTCAGCTTCCGCTGCCGCCGCTCCTCCTTCAGCCGCAGCCGCGCGGCCTTGGTGAGCTTGCGCTCGACCCCGACGCCGCCCCAGAAGGCGAAGCCGCTGACGATGACGCGCGGGGCGCCCGGGTCGCCGGGGACGCCCTCCTCGCTGTGGTCGAAGCCGCCCATGATGCCGATGCCACGCACCACGACCTCGACGCCGGGCGGCACGATCACGGCCATCCCGCCCATGATGGCCACGCAGTTGATGACGATCTCGCGGTCCGCGAAGTCCGCCTCACGCAGGTCGAGTTCGCCGCCGCCCCAGAAGGCGAAGCAGGTGAACCGCCGCGGGACCGTCCAGCGGCCCTTGCGCTGGAAGCCGGACATGACCGCGACGGCCCGGTTCGAGGAACCCTCGGCGCCGGTGATCCGCCCGGCCCACTCCCCCGCCGGCTGGGCCGGCTTGACCATCGAGACCCGCGAGCCGGGAGCCCCGGGGACCGGCAGGTCCCGGGTGATCGGCAGGTCCCGGGTGATCGGCAGGTCCCGGGTGATCGGCGCCAGTTCCCCGTAGGTACGGGCCCGGTAGGTGGCGTCCAGCCGCTCCTCGAACTCCACCATGTCCAGCCGCCCCTCGGCGACGGCGTCCCGCAGGATCTCGGCGACTCGTTCCCGGTCGGTGTCGGCCGCGCGCAGTTCGGGTGCGTCTTCGGTCATGTGTGCCAGCCTACGAGTTCACCGCCCCGGGCACCACGCGCCGGCCCGTTCCGCGTGGCGCCGTACGCCGGGCCGCGCCGGGCGGCGCACCTCTACGCCTCCGCCCTCCCCTACGCACCCGCCCGCTCCGCGTACATCTTCGCGATCACCGCCTCGATGTCCGGCTCCCGCACCGACAGGTCGACCAGCGGGTACGCGGCGGCGATCGCGGCCACCAGTCCCGCCGCCGACGCCGACGCCGGGAACGCCAGCCACTGGCGCGGCCCCTCCACCCGTACGACCCGGGCGGGGGCGGGGGCGTCGATCGGCGGCAGCTCGCGCTCCAGGTCGACCACCAGGGTCCGTTCGCTCTCCCCCACCTCGTGCAGCCCGGCGAGCGGACCGTCGTACATGAGCCGCCCGTGGTCGATGACCATCACGCGTGAGCACAACTGCTCGATGTCCTGAAGGTCGTGCGTGGTCAGCAGCACCGTGGTGCCCCGCTCGGTGTTCAACTCCCGCAGAAAGCCCCGCACCTTCGCCTTGGAGACCACGTCCAGGCCGATGGTCGGCTCGTCCAGGTACAGCACCTCCGGGTCGTGCAGCAGGGCCGCCGCGATGTCGCCGCGCATCCGCTGACCCAGCGACAACTGCCGCACCGGCACGTCCAGCAGCGCGCCCAGCTCCAGGAGTTCCACGCACCGGTCGAGGTTGGCGCGGTAACGGGCGTCCGGGATGCGGTACATCCGGTGCGCCAGCCGGTAGGAGTCGATCAGCGGCAGGTCCCACCAGAGCGTCGTACGCTGCCCGAACACCACCCCGATGCGCCGCGCGAGCCGCGTGCGCTCCCGGGACGGGTCGATGCCCGCCACCCGCAGCCGGCCGCCGCTCGGGGTGAGGATGCCGGTGAGCATCTTGATCGTCGTGGACTTCCCGGCACCGTTCGGCCCGATGTAGCCGACCATCTCCCCGCGCGCCACGCCGAACGACAGCCCGTCCACCGCCCGCACCTCCCGCCGCTCCCGCCGCAGGAACCCGGTCTTGCGGCGCACCTCGAAGACCTTCTCCACCCCGTCCAGGCGGATGAAGTCGTCGCGGTGGATGACATCGTCGTCCCGCACGTCGTCCACTCCCTAACTCCCCGTACTCCGGTAGGACCGCAGCCCCGCCCGCCAGGCCAGCCCCGACAGCGCGCAGCACACCGCCCCGGCCAGTGGTGACGCGAACGCCGTCCACACCGGCAGGTCCAGCGGCAACGGCCGCCCCAGCACGTAGGCGGCCGGTATCCAGTTGACGAAGGCCAGCGGCAGGACGAAGGTCACCGCGCGGACCATCTCCTGGGCGAACACCGTCGGCGGGTACTGCAACAGCGTCGCGCCGCCGTAGGTGAAGGCGTTCTGCACCTCCGAGGCGTCCTGCGCCACGAACTGGAACGCGGCGCCCGCCACGAACACCGCGCAGAACACCGCCCCGCCGCCGACCAGCGCCAACACCACCACCAGCACCTTCGCCGCCGTCCAGGCGACGTCCACGGCCGCCAGCCCGTAGCCGAGCACCAGCGCGCCCTGCGTGACCCGGCCCAGGCGGCGCAGCGCGAACCGGTCCGCCGCGAGCTGCGCCAGCACCGGTGCCGGACGGACCAGCAGCGTGTCCAGCGTGCCGTCGCGCACCCGCACCCCCAGCCGCTCCACCGAGCCGATCCCCAGGTCGGCCAGGCCGAAGGAGACCCCGCACAGCCCGTACAGCAGGGCGATCTCCGGCAGCGACCAGCCGCCGAGCGCGTCCACCCGGGAGAACATCATCAGGATCGCCACGAAGTCGAGCACGGTCACCGCGAAACTCGCGAACGTCGTCATGGCGAACGACGCCCGGTACGCCATCGTCGAGCGGATCCACATCGCCGCGATCAGCCCGTACGCCCGCAGCCCCGCGGCCACCCGGCCGCCGCCCGCCCCGCCCGGGTCCACGCCGGACCTGTGCTCCACACCGGTGTCAGCCACCCTGCACCACCACCCGCCGGGTCGCCGCCGCCTGCACCAGCCGCCCGGCACCGAGCAGCACCACCGCCCACCCGGTCTGGAAGGCGTACGTGCCCAGCGGATCGGCCTCGCCGAGCAGGACGTCCGCGGGCGCCTGGAGCAGCGAGGACCAGGGCAGCAGCCGCACCACCTCGCCGAGCGTGCCCGGGAAGACGTTCAGCGGCAGCATCATCCCGGAGCAGAACAGCCCCGCGATCCACGCCATCTGGGCCACCCCCACCCCGTCCAGCAGCCAGAACGCCGACAGCGCCACCAGATACCGGATGCCGAAACCGACCAGCATCGCCAGCACCACCGCGATCAGGAACGCCACCCAGGTCCCCGGGTCCCCGGGCAGGCTGACCGGGAAGAAAAGCGCCCCGAACGCGAACGGCAGCACCCCGCGCCCCAGCAACTGGAACAGCGACCGGCCCAGGTCCGCGGCCAGCCACCACGCCTGGAGGTCGGCCGGCCGGTACAGGTCGACCGCGATGTCGCCGGTACGGATCCGCTCCATCAGCTCGCCCTCGACGCCACCGCCCCCGATGGCCAGCGTCGACAGCAGCGCCTGCCCCAGCCAGACGTAGGTGAGGGCCTGCGCCTGGTCGTAGCCGCCCAGGTGGGGGCGCTCGTCCCACAGGGCGAGGTACGTGTACACCAGGATCAGTCCGAAGACGGTGTTGGTGAACACCCCGGCCGCGGTGGCCGCCCGGTAGGTGGCGTAGCGCCGGAAACCCCCCGCGGCGACGGCCGCGTACAACCGCCCCGAACCCACCTCACGCCCCTCCCCGCCGCCCGGCACCGAAGCGCAGGAGCCTAGTACCGGATGCGGAAGCCCTGCCACCGGTTTTGTCCACGACACGGCCCCGAGTGGGGGAACTGATCTGCGGATGGGACAGTCTTTCTCTCAGGGGGCGCGTAAAACGCGCCGAAGACGTACGGACTGCACGGACACGACGTACGACGCACCGCATCACAGGAGCCATACGCACACCATGAGCGACGAGCCGCAGCCGAAACAGCCGACGCCGGGCTGGGCACGGAAGGACGACCCGAAGTCCCCGGAGCCCACACCCACCGCGGAACCCGCAGGTCCAGCGGGTGCCGCGAGCGCCGCGGGTCCCGCTGAGGACGGCGCGGCCACCTCTGCCGCGCCGACCGGAGAACCCCCGGAGGCCACCGCCCTCAGCGCCGAGGGAACAGGGGGAACTGGGGGAACAGAGGGAACAGAGGGGGCGCAGGGAGCAGCGGGGGCAGAGGGGGCAGAGGGGGCCAAGGGTGGCAAGTCCAAGCGCCCCCCGCGCACCGGCTTGCGCCGGCTCGTGCCGACCTGGCGCTTCACGCTCGGCGCCGTCGTGATCGTCGCGCTGCTCGTCGTCGGCGGCTTCTTCCTCGGCTACTCCCTGGTCAAGATCCCCGCGGCCAACGCCCTCGCGCTCAAGCAGGCCAACGTCTACCTGTACGCCGACGGCACCGTCCTCGCCCGCGACGGCGAGGTCAACCGGGAGAAGGTCGACCTCGCCGGGATCTCCGAGGAGGCCCAGCACGCCGTGCTCGCCGCCGAGGACCGCGAGTTCTACACCGAGTCCGCGATCGACCCCAAGGCGATGATCCGCGCCGGGTGGAACACCGCCACCGGCAAGGGCAAGCAGTCCGGCTCCACCATCACCCAGCAGTACGTGAAGAACTACTACCTCGCCCAGGAGCAGACCGTCACCCGCAAGGTGAAGGAGTTCTTCATCTCCATCAAGCTCGACCAGGAGAAGAGCAAGAACGAGATCCTGGAGGGCTACCTCAACACCAGCTACTTCGGCCGCAACTCCTACGGCATCCAGGCCGCCGCCCAGGCGTACTACGGCGCCGACGCCGAGAAGCTCACCGCCGCCCAGGGCGCCTACCTCGCCTCCCTGCTCAACGCGCCCAGCGAGTACGACGTCGTCGCCCACCCGGAGAACAAGGCCGCCGCCCAGGCCCGCTGGAACTACGTCCTGGACGGCATGGTCGCCAAGGGCTGGCTCAGCGCCGCCGACCGGGCCGGCGCCGAGTTCCCGATGCCCAAGGAGAGCACCCTCTCCACCGGCATGTCCGGACAGCGCGGCTACGTCGTCCGGATCGCCAAGGACTACCTGATCCAGCACGACATCGTCAGCGAGGAAGACCTCGACCGCGGCGGCTACCGCATCACCACCACCCTGCGGAAGGACAAGCAGGACGCCTTCGTCGCCGCCGTCGACGACAAGCTGATGTCGAAGCTCAGCAAGGAACGCGAGGTCGACGGCTACGTCCGCGCGGGCGGCGCCTCCGTCGACCCCAAGACCGGCGAGGTCGTCGCGATGTACAACGGCGTCGACTACGTGAAGCAGTACACGCCCAACGCCACCCGCCGCGACTTCCAGGTCGGCTCCACCTTCAAGCCCTTCGTCTTCACCTCCGCCGTCGTCAACCGCTCCACCACCCAGGACGGCCGGGTGATCGGCGCCGACACCGTCTACGACGGCACCAACACCCGCCCCGTCCAGGGCTGGGACGGCGACCCGTACGCCCCCGAGAACGAGGACCAGACCTCCTACGGCGACATCACCGTCCGCGAGGCCACCGACAAGTCCGTCAACGCGGTGTACGCCCAGATGGCCGTCGACGTCGGTCCCGCCGACGTCAAGAAGACCGCCGTGGACCTCGGACTGCCCGCGGCCACCCCCGAGATGCCAGAGGGCCCCGCCATCGCGCTCGGCACCGCCACCGCCAGCGCCCTGGACATGGCGGAGGCGTACGCCACTCTCGCCAACCACGGCCGGCACGGCACGTACACCCTGCTGAAGAAGGTGGTCCGGGGCGACAAGGAGGTGGCACTGCCCGAGCGCCGCGAGCGCCAGGCCGTCAGCCGCGAGGCCGCCGACACCACCACCTCCGTGCTCCGCAGCGTCGTCCAGAACGGCACCGCCACCGCCGCCCAGTCCGCCGGCCGCCCCGCCGCCGGCAAGACCGGCACCGCCGAGGAGGACAACGCCGCCTGGTTCGCCGGCTACACCCCCGAACTCGCCACCGTCGTCGCCGTCATGGGCCAGGACCCGGTCACCGCCAAGCACAAGTCGCTGTACGGCGCGATGGGCCTGCCCCGCGTCAACGGCGGCGGCGCCCCCGCCGAGATCTGGGGCCAGTACACCCGCGAGGCACTGAAGGGCGAACCGGTCCGCGAGTTCGACCTGCGCCTGCAGACCGGCGCCGACGCGGGCCGGGCCCCGGCCGACGCGGCCTCGGGCACCCCGGACGCGGGCGTCCCCAGCGCCGACGACTCGGCCACCACCTCGCAGCGCCCGGAGACCGGCGGCAGCCGGTCCCCGGACACCCAGGAACCCACCGCGCCCGGCGACAACCCCACCGGCGACACCGGCACCACCGGCGGTACCGGGGACACCGGGGGCACCACCACCGGTACCGGCACGGGCGAGGAGACCACCGAACCCGGCACCGGCGGGGGCGGCGGCACCGGGGACACCGGCACCTCCGGCGACGAGACCTCCGGCGGCGACACCGACGGCGGCGCCGACGGCAACACCACCTTCGGCCAGCTCCCGGGCGCCGCCCGCCAGGACTGAACCCGCGCCGGCACGGCGGCCCCCGGTCAGTGACCGGAGGTCGCCTTCAGCCCCACCACGGCGACCAGCAGCAGACAGATGAAGAAGATCCGGGCGGCGGTGACCGGCTCACCGAGCACCACCATGCCGAGCACCGCCGCACCCGCCGCGCCGATCCCCACCCACACGCCGTACGCGGTGCCGATCGGCAGCGTCCGGGCCGCGTACGACAGCAGCAGCATGCTGGCGACGATGCCGGCGCCGGTGAACAGACTGGGGACGAGCCGGGTGAACCCGGCCGTGTACTTCATCCCGATCGACCAGCCGACCTCCAGCAGACCGGCGACGATCAGCAGAACCCAGGCCATGACGGCACCTCCGAAAGCGAACGCGAACGAACTGACACGGTGGTGCGTCGTCTTTGCGTTCACCCGGTACGGCGCGTCTCGTCGGGTGATTCCACGGTAGCAAGCGGACGGGGTGGGGGGCTGGTGACCATGGTCACCAGCCCCCCACCCCGTCCGGTGGGCCGCCCGTCGGCGGGCCGTCGCTCAGAGCTTCAGAGATACAGCCCCGTGGAGTCCTCCGACCCCTCGAACCGGTCCGCGGCCACCGCGTGCAGGTCGCGCTCACGCATCAGTACGTAGCCCACGCCCCGCACCTCGACCTCGGCACGGTCCTCCGGATCGAACAGCACGCGGTCGCCGGGCTCCACCGTCCGCACGTTCTGCCCCACCGCGACGACCGCGGCCCAGGCCAGCCGCCGGCCGACCGCCGCGGTGGCCGGAATCAGGATGCCGCCCCCGGAACGCCGCTCGCCCTCACCGGTGTCCTGCCGCACGAGCACACGGTCGTGCAGCATCCGGATGGGCAGCTTGTCGTCCTGAGGGGCGTTTCTGTTGGCGCTCACACCCTGAAACCTACCCGCTCCGCCTCAGCCCCTGCGCCGCCGGGTGCTGAGGACCAGCAGGCCCACCACCCCGACGACGACGAGCGCCGCGGGCACGACCCGGTCCAGCCGGGGAGCGCCCTCCTCGTCCGTGAACCGCCCCTTCACCTCGCTCACCGCGCGGTTCACGCCGACGTAGGCGCGCCCGAGGGTGTGGTCGATGTTCGAGGCGACCTTGGCCTTCGCGTCGCCCACGATCGTCTTGGGGTGCACCCGCACCCCGATCTCGTCGAGCGTCTCTGCCAGCACCTCGCGGCGGCGCCTGATGTCCGCCTCGATCTGCGCCGGGGTTCTCGTGTCCGACGTGTCCGCCACCGTACGGCCTCCGATGTGAAGCTGATGCTGTTCCGGACAGTCTGTCAGCTCCACGCCGGACCGCACTGTCAGGACCCCCGGTTACGCTGGATCGATGAGCGAGCGACTCCAGCCCGGCGACACCGCCCCCGCCTTCACCCTCCAGGATGCCGACGGCAACGAGGTCTCCCTGGCCGACCACGAGGGCCGCAAGGTCATCGTCTACTTCTACCCAGCAGCCCTTACCCCCGGTTGCACGAAGCAGGCGTGCGACTTCACGGACAACCTCGACGTCCTGGCCGGCGCCGGGTACGACGTCCTCGGCATCTCCCCCGACACGCCGGAGAAGCTGGCGAAGTTCCGCGACACGGAGTCCCTGAAGGTCACCCTCCTCGCCGACCCCGACAAGCAGGTCCTGGACGCGTACGGGGCCTTCGGCGAGAAGAAGAACTACGGCAAGACCTACCAGGGCGTCATCCGCTCCACGATCGTCGTCGACGAACACGGCAAGGTCGAACGCGCCCTGTACAACGTCCGCGCGACCGGCCACGTGGCCAAAATCATCAAGGACTTGAACATCTGACCCACCCCCGCCCGGGGCCGTACCACCACCCCGGTACGGCCCCTTCCGCATCCCGTACGTGACTGTCCGACAACCGGTTCGTTACTCCGTACGAGACCACGAACGGGCGGTCGAGGGCGGAGGGACGTCACGATGGACCCCTATGACAGGGAGCGGCTCACGCGAGCCGTGGCCGAGGCGCACAACTGGACGGACCTGATGCGGCGGCTCGGCCTCAAGGTGAGCGGCGGCCGGCGCAGGACACTCCAGGAGAAGGTCGCCGAGCACGGGCTGGACACGAGCCACTTCGTCACGCGCGGCCCGTGGCACAAGTACCCCGACGCGGCCATCGCCCTGGCCGCCGCCTCCTCGTCATCGCTGCGCGAGGTGGCGCTGAAGCTGGGAGCCACCCCGGCGACCGGGACCCTGTCGCACATCCGGCGCCGCATCGCCGCAGCGGGTATCGACATCGGGCACTTCCCCGGTATCGACACGAGCCACTTCTCGTACCGGCGCATCCGGTTGCCCGAGGACCGGCTCCGCGCCCTCGTGCCACGGTGCACCAGCTACGCCGACGTGATGCGCGGTCTCGGGCTTGAGGTCAACGACGTGAACCATCGTCGGGTCCGCCGCGAGGCCGCCCGCCTCGGCGTCGCCACGGACCACTTCGAACGCCGCGCCTGGGGACGAGCGGAGCGCCCTGCCCCGGCGCCCTGCGCCCACCGCGTCCTGACCGTTCTCGCCCCGCACCCGGGGCGGACCGACAGAACCCGGTTGCACCGGGCTCTGACCGAGGTGGGAGTGGCGTACGCGTGCGCGGACTGCGGCAACGACGGTGCGTGGCGCGGCCGCCCCATCACCCTGCAGATCGACCACATCAACGGCGACTGGCGGGACAATCGCCGGGACAACCTGCGGTATCTCTGTCCCAACTGCCACGCCGTCACGGAGACCTGGTGCCGACGGAGGAAAAAGGCGCCTCTCGCCGAGTGAGCCGTTCTCCCCGTAGACTGAGCGCCGCCGGTCGACTACCACGACCTGGCACGAGCGGCCGTGTCGTAACTGGCAGCCGAGCTGCGTTTAGGTCGCAGTGGGCGAAAGCCCGTGTGGGTTCGAATCCCACCGGCCGCACGAGCGGAGGGGCCGCCCCCAGGAGGGGTGGCCCCTCTCCTGTCTCTCAGCCCAGCAGCTCCCGTACCGCCGGTACCAGGGCCCGGAAGGCCTTGCCCCGGTGGCTGATCGCGTTTTTCTCCGCCGCTGTCAGTTCGGCGCAGGTTCGGGTCTCGTGCTCCGGCTGGAGGACGGGGTCGTAGCCGAAGCCGCCGGTGCCGGCCGGCTCGCGGCGGAGGATGCCCCGGAGTTGGCCCTCGACCACGCGTTCCGTGCCGTCGGGGAGGGCGAGGGCGGCGGCGCAGGCGAAGTGGGCGGTGCGG
The DNA here is from genome assembly GCF_039542605.1 of Streptomyces ziwulingensis. Classification (NCBI taxonomy): domain Bacteria; kingdom Bacillati; phylum Actinomycetota; class Actinomycetes; order Kitasatosporales; family Streptomycetaceae; genus Streptomyces; species Streptomyces ziwulingensis. Next base: position 18,871 of record NZ_BAABIG010000084.1, on the reverse strand, counting down.
TGTTCGGTGGCGATGTCGCCGAGCTGGGCGAGGAGGAGGTCGAGGTTGGCCTTGTCGTCGCCGTGCCAGCCGGCCCAGCGGGCGGAGAAGATGCCGGGGGCGCCGTTCATGACGTCGACGCAGAGGCCGGAGTCGTCGGCGACGGCGGGCAGGCCGGTGGCGCGGGCGAGGGCGTGGGCCTTGAGCAGGGCGTTCTCGGCGAAGGTGACGCCCGTTTCGACCACGTCGGGTACGTCGGGGTAGGCGTCGGCGCCGACCAGTTCGTGGGGCAGGCCGGCGTCGGCGAGGATCGCGCGGAGTTCGGTGATCTTTCCGGCGTTGCGGGTGGCGAGGATCAGGCGGGTCATGGGGACCAGTATTCCGGTCCCCGGCGCCGCGGGTCCGCCCGGTTACGTCGTGCAGACCTTCGTCAGTTCGCCGGCCGCGTCGGTGACGCCGCCGAGGTCGGGTGTCGCGTCGCCGTTCTCGATGGCCGTGTTGACGTCGGTGAGGGCCCGCCGGAGGTCGTCGGTGGCCTGGTCGAGGTCGGCGTCGCCGGTCTCGGTGTCGATGCGGTCGAGGCTGGCGTCGACGGCGTCGACGGACTCCTGGAGCCGGGTGGGGTCGTTGGCCGCGTTGTCCACCGCCTGCTGGAGGTCGGTCACCGCGTCGGCGACGGTGTCGGCGGTCTGGACGCAGTCGAGTGCCTTGTCGACGGCGTCGCAGCCGGTGGTCATCGCGGTGGTCATGCCGACGGCCGCGAGGGCGGCGGCGGCGAGGGCGATGCGACGACTGAGGCGTCGGGTCGCGGCCATGGGTACGGTCCTCCCCTTGTGGACAGGGCCGTGCGGCCCCCGTGTGCGGGTCTGCGCCGGGCGTACGGCGGTGGAGCCGTACGCCCGTACCCCTACTGACGCGGTGAGGGGCCGCGCAGTTGCGTGCGCGCGCTAAGGGGCTTGGTGCGGTCTTTACCTTTCGAGGACCGTTTCCAGCGCCTTGCGCTGGAGGGCGGTGAGTTCCGCGCAGCCGGCGGTGGCGAGGTCGAGGAGGGTGTTGAGTTCCTCGCGGGCGAAGGGTTCGGCCTCGGCGGTGCCCTGGACCTCGACGAAGCGGCCGTCGCCGGTGCAGACGACGTTCATGTCGGTGTCGGCGCGGACGTCCTCCTCGTAGCGGAGGTCGAGCAGCGGGGTGCCGCCGACGATGCCGACGGAGACGGCGGAGACGGTGCCGACGAGGGGCTTGCGGCTGGGGCGGATGAGCTTGTTGGCCTGGCCCCAGGTGATGGCGTCGGCGAGGGCGACGTAGGCGCCGGTGATGGCCGCGGTGCGGGTGCCGCCGTCGGCCTGGAGGACGTCGCAGTCGAGGACGACGGTGGTCTCGCCGAGGGCCTTGAAGTCGATGACGGCGCGCAGGGACCGGCCGATGAGGCGGCTGATCTCGTGGGTGCGGCCGCCGATGCGGCCCTTGACGGACTCGCGGTCGCCGCGGGTGTTGGTGGCGCGCGGCAGCATGGCGTACTCGGCGGTGACCCAGCCTTCGCCGCTGCCCTTGCGCCAGCGCGGGACGCCTTCGGTGACGGAGGCGGTGCACAGCACTTTGGTGTCGCCGAAGGAGACGAGGACGGAGCCCTCGGCGTGCTTGCTCCAGCCGCGTTCGATGGTGACGGGGCGGAGCTGTTCGGGGGTGCGGCCGTCGATTCGTGACATGCGGGTGAGCCTAGCGGCCCGGTCACATACGGAGGGGCCCCTCCCGTGATGGGTGGGGCCCCCTCGGTACGGGGGACGCGGGAGGGGCTACATCATGTCTTCGATCTCCGCGGCGAGCGGGTCGGCGTCGGTGCCGATGACGACCTGGATGGCGGTGCCCATCTTGACGACGCCGTGGGCGCCGGCGGCCTTGAGGGCGGCTTCGTCGACCAGCGCGGGGTCGTTGACCTCGGTGCGGAGGCGGGTGATGCAGCCTTCGATCTCGTCGATGTTCTCGATGCCGCCGAGGCCGGCGACGATCTTCTCAGCCTTGCTGGCCATGTCTTTCTCCCTGATCCGGACCGCTTTGTCGCAGTAACCCACAGTTGGCCCAGCTTCGCGAGCGTTCATGCGGTGGGTACCGAATGATGGCGTTCACGACAGCGGAACCGTCCGTCAACTGGTCTACACCACCCGGTGGACGGCCGCCAAACCGCCTCCCGGCGAAGGAGACCGAGACGGATGAGCGCCGACAGCGCGGCCCGACCCGCTCGCCCCCGGTGGAACGCGCTGTTCCAGGGTCTGCAGAAGATGGGGCGCAGTCTTCAGCTCCCCATCGCGGTACTGCCCGCCGCGGGCATCCTCAACCGGCTCGGCCAGCCCGATGTGTTCGGGGACGACGGGCTGGGCTGGACCAGCGTCTCCAAGGTGATGGTGGGCGCGGGCGGTGCGCTGCTCGACGGTTCGCTGGGGCTGCCGCTGCTGTTCTGTGTGGGTGTGGCCATCGGGATGGCGAAGAAGGCGGACGGGTCGACGGCGCTGGCGGCGGTGGCGGGGTTCCTCGTCTACTTCAATGTGCTGCGGCAGTTCCCGGAGGACTGCCCGCGGGGGGCGGAGGCGGTCCCGCAGATCGGGTGCCGGCTGACCGACGGGTCTCAGACGGTGACGGCGTTCACGTACCAGAATCCGGGGGTCTTCGGCGGCATCGTGGTGGGGCTGCTGGCGGCGTTCTTCTGGCAGCGCTATCACCGTACGAGGCTGGTGGACTGGCTGGGTTTCTTCAACGGGCGGCGGCTGGTGCCGATCATCATGGCGTTCGCGGCGATCGTGTTCGCGGCGCTGTGCCTGTGGGTGTGGCCGCCGATCGGCGGTGCGCTGGAGAGTTTCAGTGACTGGCTGAACGATCTGGGCGCGTGGGGTGCGGGCATCTTCGGTCTGGCCAACCGGGCGTTGCTGGTGATCGGGTTGCATCAGTTCCTGAACGTGCCGATGTGGTTCCAGTTCGGGACGTACACCAAGCCGGACGGTACCGAGGTGCACGGGGACATCAACATGTTCCTGGCGGGTGATCCGGACGCGGGCCAGTTCACCTCGGGTTTCTTCCCGATCATGATGTTCGCGCTGCCGGCCGCGGCGCTGGCCATTACGCACTGCGCGAAGCCGCACCGCCGCAAGGAGGTGGGGGGTCTGATGCTGTCGGTGGCGCTGACGTCGTTCGTGACGGGGATCACCGAGCCGCTGGAGTACTCGTTCCTGTTCATCGCGCCGCTGCTGTACGCGGTGCACGCGGTGCTGACGGGGGTGTCGATGGCGGTGACCTGGGCGCTGGGGGTGAAGGACGGGTTCAGTTTCTCGGCGGGTCTGATCGACTACGTCATCAACTGGAACCTGGCGACCAGGCCGTGGCTGATCATTCCGATCGGGCTGTGCTTCGCGGTGGTGTATTACGCGGTGTTCCGGTTCGCGATCACGCGGTTCGATCTGAAGACGCCGGGGCGGGAGCCGGAGGACGAGGTCGAGGACGTGACCAAGGGCTGACCGGTTGGCCGGAATCCTGGATTCCGGGGGTCTTCGGCGGGTCCGGCGCGTGGCTCCATCGTTGCGGAATCGTGGGTTCCTTATGCGGCCTTCATCGTGTAAAACAGGTCTACACCACTGAGTGGTGTAGACCACCACCCGATGGAGGAAGCAAGAAATGAGCACCGCCACCGCGTCGGCGGCTCCCGCGAAGAAGCGGGGCTCCGGTGTGTTCCAGGGCCTGCAGAAGGTCGGCCGCAGTCTGCAGCTCCCGATCGCCGTACTGCCGGCGGCGGGCATCATGGTCCGGCTCGGCCAGGACGACATCTTCGGCAAGGACGGCCTGGGCTGGGACCGGGTCGCCGCGGTCTTCAACAACGCGGGCAGTGCCCTGACGGGCTCGCTGCCGATCCTGTTCTGCATAGGCGTGGCGATCGGCTTCGCCAAGAAGTCGGACGGCTCGACCGCGCTGGCCGCGGTGGTCGGCTTCCTCGTCTACTCCAAGGTGCTGCAGGCCTTCCCGGTCACCGAGGCGGTGGTCAAGAAGGGCGAGGACGTCGCCGCGACGTACAACGACCCGGGGGTGCTGGGCGGCATCATCATGGGCCTGCTCGCCGCCGTGCTGTGGCAGCGGTTCCACCGCACCCGGCTGGTGGACTGGCTCGGCTTCTTCAACGGCCGCCGGCTGGTGCCGATCATCATGGCCTTCGTCGGCATCGTGGTCGGCGTCTTCTTCGGCCTGGTCTGGGAGCCCATCGGCACCGGCATCTCGAACTTCGGCGAGTGGATGACCGGCCTCGGCTCCGGCGGCGCGGCCCTGTTCGGCGCGGTGAACCGCGGGCTCATCCCGATCGGCATGCACCAGTTCGTCAACACGGTGGCCTGGTTCCAGCTCGGCGATTTCACCAACTCCGCCGGTGACGTCGTGCACGGCGACATCACCCGGTTCCTGGCCGGTGACCCCTCCGCCGGTCTCTTCCAGTCGGGCTTCTTCCCGATCATGATGTTCGGTCTGCCGGCCGCCGCGATCGCCATCGCGCACTGCGCCCGCCCCGAGCGCCGCAAGGCCGTCATGGGCATGATGGTGTCGCTCGCGCTGACCTCGTTCGTGACGGGTGTCACCGAGCCGATCGAGTTCTCGTTCATGTTCATCGCCCCGGTGCTGTACGTGCTGCACGCGGTCCTCACGGCCGTGTCCATGGCGCTGACCTGGGGCCTGGGTGTGCACGCCGGCTTCAACTTCTCGGCCGGCGCCATCGACTACGCGCTCAACTGGCACCTGGCGACCAAGCCCTGGCTGATCATCCCGATCGGCCTGGTCTTCGCGGTGATCTACTACGTGACCTTCCGCTTCGCCATCATCAAGTTCGACCTCAAGACCCCGGGCCGCGAGCCCGAGGAGGAGGTCGAGGACCTCACGAAGGCGTGAGTTCTCGCCGCACGGCACGCGCGAAGGCCCCGGAACCGGGTGGGTTCCGGGGCCTTCGCGCGTGCGGGCGCGGTCTCAGACCAGGTACGTCGCCCTCGGTGCCGCGAGTTCCACGGGGCCGTCGAAGACCTCGCGGGCGTCGGTGAGGTTGATCTGCGGGTCGGTCCACGGGGGGATGTGGGTGAGGACCAGGCGGCGGGCGGCGGCGCGGGCGGCGGTCTGGCCGGCCTCGCGGCCGTTGAGGTGGAGGTCCGGGATGGCTTCCTTGCCGTGCGTGAACGCGGCCTCGCACAGGAACAGGTCGCTGTCCCGGGCGAGTTGGTCCAGCGTGGCGGTGACCCCGGTGTCGCCGGAGTACGTCAGTGACCGGCCGCCGTGCTCGACGCGGATGGCGTACGCCTCCACGGGGTGGGCGACGCGGTCGGTGTGCACGGTGAGCGGGCCGATCTCGAAGGTGCCCGGCTTGACCGTGTGGAAGTCGAAGACCTCGCTCATGGAGGAGGCGGAGGGCGTGTCGGCGTAGGCGGTGGTGAGCCGGTGCTCGGTGCCCTCGGGGCCGTAGACCGGCAGCGGGTCGCAGCGGCCGCCGTCGTGCCGGTAGTAGCGCGCGACGAAGTAGGCGCACATGTCGATGCAGTGGTCGGCGTGCAGGTGGCTGAGGAAGATCGCGTCCAGGTCGTAGAGACCGCAGTGACGCTGCAGCTCGCCCAGGGCGCCGTTGCCCATGTCGAGAAGCAGCCGGAAGCCGTCGGCCTCGACGAGGTAGCTCGAACAGGCCGATTCCGCGGACGGGAACGACCCCGAGCAGCCGACGACGGTGAGCTTCATGAAGCAGAAACCTCCGCTGGCGGGTGGGGGAGAACGGGGGTCGTACGGTGCGTCGAGCGTAAGGCGCGAAACCTTCCGTCGCTCCTCCGCCAGGGGCCGTTGTGGGCGAACTCACCTGTGGTGTCACCGGTTCGGCTGGTCGTGGGGCGTACGGGACGACTCATGGGCGTACGGGTCGGCAAAGGGGCGCGTTTGGGCGGGCGCGCGCCGGTAACGTCGTCGGTATGGACACGTCCTGGTGGCTCTTGATGGCGGCGGTCGTTCTGCTGGCGCTGGTCGCCGCGCTCGTCGACGGCTGGGGCCGGGGGCGCCGGCCCGCGGGGCGGCGCCGGCCGCCGGGGCGCCCCGGTGAGCGGGGGGACCGGCCGCGGGCGGCGGAGATCTGGTGGGCGAACGTGCCCTACGAGGACCGCCGGGGCGGGAAGGACCGGCCGTGTCTGGTGCTCGCGGTGCGCGGTCGCCGCGCGGTCGTCGCGAAGATCACCAGTACCGACCGGCAGGGCCGGGCCGGGGTGATCGCGCTGCCGCCGGGCGCGGTCGGGGACGCGCGGGGGCGGCGGAGTTTCCTGGAGACGGACGAGCTGCGCCGGGTGCCGCTGGGCGACTTCCGGCGCCGGGTGGGTGTGGTGGACCCGGCCCTGTGGGACCAGGTCCGTCACCTGGCGAAGTGAGCGGAGCGGGCGCGGCGGGCGGAGCGGGACGCCCGCGGGGCGGGGGTCAGGCCCAGAGCTGGCCCTGGAGGGTGGCGATGGCCTCCTCGGTGGTGGCCGCGGTGTAGACGCCGGTGGAGAGGTACTTCCAGCCGCCGTCGGCGACGACGAAGGCGACGTCCGCGCTCTCGCCCGCCTTGAGGGCCTTGTGGGCGACGCCGATCGCGGCGTGCAGCGCGGCGCCGGTGGAGACGCCCGCGAAGATGCCCTCCTGCTGGAGCAGTTCGCGGGTGCGGGTGACGGCGTCGGCGGAGCCGACGGAGAAGCGGGTGGTGAGCACGGAGGCGTCGTACAGCTCGGGGACGAAGCCCTCGTCGAGGTTGCGCAGGCCGTAGACGAGGTCGTCGTAGCGCGGTTCGGCGGCGACGATCCTGACGTCGGGCCGGTGCTCGCGCAGGTAGCGGCCGACGCCCATCAGGGTGCCGGTGGTGCCGAGACCGGCGACGAAGTGGGTGATCGAGGGGAGGTCGGCGAGGATCTCCGGGCCGGTGGTGGCGTAGTGGGCGCCGGCGTTGTCCGGGTTGCCGTACTGGTAGAGCATCACCCAGTCGGGGTGCTCGGCGGCGAGTTCCTTGGCGACCCGTACGGCGGTGTTGGAGCCGCCCGCGGCCGGGGACGGGATGATCCGCGCGCCCCACATGGTGAGCAGCTCGCGGCGTTCCTGGGAGGTGTTCTCGGGCATGACGCAGACCATGCGGTAGCCCTTGAGGCGGGCCGCCATGGCGAGCGAGATGCCGGTGTTGCCGCTGGTCGGCTCCAGGATGGTGCAGCCGGGGGTGAGCCGGCCGGCCTTCTCCGCCTGCTCGATCATGTGCAGGGCGGGGCGGTCCTTGACGGAGCCGGTGGGGTTGCGGTCCTCCAGCTTGGCCCAGATCGAGACGTCGGCGGAGGGCGACAGCCGCGGCAGGCGCACCAGGGGGGTGTTGCCCACCGCGGCCAGCGGGGAGTCGTAGCGCATGGGGATCAGGCCATGCCGCCGGCGACGGCCGGCAGGATCGTGACGCTGTCGCCGTCGGTCAGCTTGGTGTCGATGCCTTCGAGGAAGCGGACGTCCTCGTCGTTCAGGTAGACGTTGACGAAGCGGCGGAGCTGGCCGCCGTCGACGATGCGGGCCTGGATGCCCGGGTGCCGGGTGTCGAGGTCGGCGAAGAGGTCGGAGAGGGTCTCGCCGCTGCCCTCCACCGCCTTCGAGCCGTCGGTGTACTGGCGGAGGATGGTCGGGATGCGGACCTCGATGGCCATGGCTCAGGGCTCCTGTCGGAAGGTGTCGTGGGTACTTCGGGCGCGCGGTGGGGTCACCCCCGGGCGTGTCCGTGCCCGGGGAGGCACGCCGCGGCTCACGGCCGTACGGCGGTGGGGCGGCGTCAACAGATGGCGCTGGCGAGCCTGCACAGGTCGACGTGCAGCCGCGCCACGAGCAGCGTGCCCGGCGTCTTCGTGCTCACGTCGAGGAAAACCATGGGCTCATCGTATCGATTCCCGGTCCGCCCTTTGGAAGGTGATCTCACCTTTCGGACGATGTTCATCCGGAGTGCGAGACCGGCGCTCGTCGGGCGAGGTCAGTACGTTGCGACGACCTGGATCTCCTCCTCGGTGACCTCGCCCTCGACGATCCGGAAGGACCGGAACTGGAACTCCCCGGCGCCGTCGGTGTCGGCCGTGGAGACCAGGACGTAGTGGGCGCCGGGTTCGTTGGCGTAGGAGATGTCGGTGCGGGAGGGGTAGGCCTCGGTCGCCGTGTGGGAGTGGTAGATCACCACCGGCTCCTCGTCGCGGTCGTCCATCTCGCGGTAGAGCTTGAGCAGGTCCTGCGAGTCGAACTCGTAGAACGTGGGCGAGCGGGCGGCGTTCAGCATGGGGACGAAGCGTTCGGGGCGGCCCTCGCCGACCGGTCCGGCGACGACTCCGCACGCCTCGTCGGGGTGGTCCTCGCGGGCGTGGGCGACGATCCGGTCGTGGAGGTCCTGGGTGATGGTCAGCATGGGGGTCAGGATAAGCAGAGGGGCCGTCCCGTACCGGTGGGTGGTACGGGACGGCCCACATGCCGGACGTCCGGGGGCCTGCCTGGCAGGCCCCGGCGGTGCGGGGACGCGTCCGTCAGCCGATCCGCTCCAGTTCCGGTTCGCCGCCGCGGTCGCCGCCGGGGCCGCCGTCGCGCCCGGTGACCTGCGGGTTGCGGCTCTTGAGCACGAACCAGCCGATGCCGAGGGCGACCGCCCAGCCGGCCATCACGTACAGGCAGACGCGGGCGTCGGCGTCGTACGCGATCAGTCCGGTGACGAAGAGCAGGAAGGCGATGGCGATGTACGAGCAGACGGAGCCGCCGGGTGCCGGGAAGGAGGAGGCGGGCAGCCGGCCCGCGACCACCTGGCGGCGGTAGCGGACGTGGCTGACCAGGATCATCAGCCAGGTCCAGATGCCGGCCGCGGTGGCCACCGAGGTGACGTAGCCGAACGCCTTCTCCGGGACGACGTAGTTGAGGACCACGCCGATGCCCATGAAGACCACCGAGGTGGCGATGCCGGCCGCCGGGGTCCTGGTCGAGGAGAGGCGGCTGAAGATCTTCGGCGCCTCGCCGTTGTCGGCGAGGGTGCGCAGCATGCGGCCGGTGGAGTACATGCCGGAGTTGCAGGAGGAGAGCGCGGCGGTGAGGACGACGAAGTTGACGATGGCGGCGCCGGCCGGGATGCCGATCTTCGAGAAGGCGGCGACGAAGGGCGAGACGCCGGGGGCGAACTCGGTCCACTTGACCACGCAGAGGATGACGGTGAGGGCGCCGACGTAGAAGAGGGCGATGCGCCAGGGCAGGGTGTTGATCGCCTTGGGGAGGGTCTTCTCCGGGTTCTCGGACTCGCCGGCGGTGACGCCGACCAGTTCGACGGCGAGGTAGGCGAACATCACGCCCTGGAGGGTCATCAGGGAGGAGCCGATGCCCTTGGGGAAGAAGCCGTCGAAGGCCCACAGGTTGGAGACGGCGGCGGTGTCGCCGGCCGAGCTGAAGCCGAGGGTGAGCACGCCGAGGCCGATGACGATCATGCCGATGATGGCCGTGACCTTGACCATCGAGAACCAGAACTCGATCTCACCGAAGAGCTTGACCGAGATCAGGTTGGCCACGAAGAGCACGACCAGGAAGACCAGGGCGGTCACCCACTGCGGGATGCCCGGGAACCAGTAGTTGATGTAGATCGCGGCGGCGGTCAGCTCGGCCATGCCGGTGACCACCCACATCAGCCAGTACGTCCAGCCGGTGAAGTAGCCGAAGAAGGGGCCGAGGAACTCGCGTGAGTACTCGGCGAAGGAGCCGGAGACCGGGCGGTACAGGAGCAGCTCGCCGAGGGCCCGCATGATGAAGAAGATGATCACGCCGGCCAGGGCGTACATCACGATCAGGCTGGGCCCGGCCTTGGCGATGTTCGCCCCGGCGCCCAGGAAGAGTCCGACGCCGATGGCGCCGCCGATGGCGATCATCTGCACCTGGCGGCTGCCGAGCCCGCGCTCGTAGCCCTCCTCGGGTGCCTTCTCCGTGTCGGCCTGCGGTGAGGTCATGGGTGTGCGCCTTTCTCCATGCCGACCCGGGCCTGCTGTCGGCCGCGGATCGGGTCTCGATCCCCCCGGATGATGGAGTGGAGCGGGTCTGCCGGCCCGCTCGTGCCTGGCCGGCGGTCCGCCGGCTCGGTGGCGCACCCGGCCGAACATTCGGGTGGTGTTCACCGGGCGGTCGAGAAGATCTATCACGACGGCCCGGACGATCACAGGAGGGCATTGTGGCGCACCGCACGGACAAATGCGGGCGTGCAGCGCCTGAAGGGGGCAGAGCGGGGTGTCCTTTTGACGCGATTGTTATCCGCTGACGCCCTTGTTGTGCGCGACCGAGGCCCCGCGCGGCAAGACCGCCGAGCGGGCCGCCGGCCCCGGCGGCGCTCAGGGCATCAGCGTGTTGACCAGCGTCTCCTGGAGGCCGCCGAGCCACAGGTAGGCCATCACCATCGGCTTGCGCGGGTCCTCGTCCGGGAGGCGGTAGAGCAGGTCGGTGTCGTCCTCGTCGACGATGTCGAGGCGGGAGCCGATCGCCAGGCGCAGGTCGTTCAGGGCACTGACCCACTGCTTCGACTCCCGCGTGGACAGCTTCAGGACCGCCCCGCCCCCACCGGCGGAGGCGGCGGCCAGGGCGTCCAGGGAGTGCACCACCGCGAGCGCGTTCTCGCGCTTGCCGGCCCGCAGGTCGTTCTCGGTGTAGCGGCGGAACTCGGCGGAGTGGGCCCGCCGCTCCTCGGCCTCCTCGGGACCGGGGGTCGCCTCGGGGTCGGTGTAGGCGTCCGGGAAGAGGCGCCTGAGCACCGGGTCGGCGGGCGGTTCGCTGGGGCCCTCGGCGAAGAGTTCGGCGAGCGGGTCGCCGGAGGCGTCCGCGGCGGGGCCGGGGCCGATCAGCTCCAGGAGCTGCACGGCCAGCGACCGGATGATGGAGATCTCGACCTCGTCGAGCGCGACGGCCGCGCCGCCGCCGGGGAGGGGTTCGAATTGTCCTGGCATGGAGGCTGGTCAGCTACTTCCGGTCCTGCTGGAGGGTGGCCCACAGACCGTAGCCGTGCATCGCCTGCACGTCGCGTTCCATCTCCTCGCGGCTCCCGCTGGAGACGACCGCCCGGCCCTTGTGGTGGACATCCATCATGAGTTTGGTGGCCTTGTCCTTGGAGTAGCCGAAGTACGACTGGAAGACGTACGTCACGTAGCTCATGAGGTTGACCGGGTCGTTGTGGACGATCGTGACCCAAGGGACGTCCGGCTCGGGTACGGCGAAGGTCTCCTCGGCCGACTCGGTGCGTTCGATCTCTACGGGAGCGGGTGACGTCACCTCACCCATGCTGCCACCGCAGGGGGGTGGTCGCATAAACGGGCCGGTCCGGCAGGCCCCCCGACCCCAAATCGTCAGACTGACGAAATGGGAGTACGATCCACCTCATGAACACAGCGGACCTTGGGCTGCCGGAAGAAGAAGAGCGCGAAGCGCCTCCTCGGAAGGGTGGTGGCGGGCGACGGGTGGACGTTCCCTCGACGGCGCTCTTCACGGACCAGTACGAGCTGACGATGCTCCGGGCCGCCCTCTCGGCGGGTACCGCGGGGCGGCGGAGCGTGTTCGAGGTCTTCACGAGGCGGCTGCCGCACGGCCGCCGCTACGGCGTGGTGGCCGGCACCGGGCGGGTGCTGGACGCGGTGGAGAACTTCCGCTTCGACGCGGACGTCCTGCGCTTCCTGCGCGAGCGGGACATCGTGGACGAGGACACCCTCGACTGGCTCGCCGACTACCGCTTCAGCGGCGACATCTGGGGCTACCCGGAGGGCGAGGTGTACTTCCCGGGCTCGCCGATCATGCGGGTGGAGGGCAGCTTCGCCGAGTGCGTGCTGCTGGAGACGGTGATCCTGTCGATCCTCAACCACGACTCCGCGATCGCCGCCGCCGCCTCCCGGATGTCCTCCGCCGCGGGCGACCGGCCGCTGATCGAGATGGGCGCCCGCCGCACCCACGAGCTGGGCGCCGTGGCCGCCGCCCGCGCCGCCTACGTCGGCGGCTTCGCGACCACCTCCGACCTGGCGGCCGGCTTCCGCTACGGCATCCCCACCGTGGGCACCTCCGCGCACGCCTTCACGCTGCTGCACGACAGCGAGCGGGACGCCTTCCGCGCCCAGGTCGACGCGCTCGGCGCGGGCACGACGCTGCTGGTGGACACGTACGACGTCGCCGAGGCGGTGCGTACGGCGGTGGAGGTGGCCGGTCCGGAGCTGGGCGCGGTGCGCATCGACTCCGGGGACCTGCTGCTGGTCGCGCACCGGGTGCGCCAGCAACTGGACGAGCTGGGCGCGACCGGGACCCGGATCGTGGTCACCTCCGACCTGGACGAGTACGCCATCGCCTCGCTGGCGGCGGCGCCGGTGGACGCCTACGGCGTCGGCACCCAGCTCGTGACCGGTTCCGGCCACCCCACGGCCTCCATGGTCTACAAGCTGGTGGCCCGCGCCGAGTCCGACGACCCGAGGGCGCCGCTGGTGCCGGTGGCGAAGAAGTCCAGCGGCGGCAAGACCTCGATCGGCGGACGCAAGTGGGCGGCCCGGCGGCGGGACGCGGACGGGTACGCCGAGGCCGAGGTGGTCGGCACCGGGCCGGTGCCGGGCGCGCTCGCCGGCGATCAGCTCCTGGCCGAGCTGGTCAAGGGCGGTGAGGTGGTCGCCCGCGAGCCGCTCGACGTGGCCCGGGACCGGCACACGGCGGTCCGCGCCGCCCTGCCGCTCTCCGCGACCCAGCTCTCCCGGGGGGAACCCGTCATTCCGACGGAGTACCTCCACGGGGGCTCGGGTAGCTAAAGCAGTGCACGGTCACCGCACCGGGGACGGCTCCTCCGCCCCGAGGCCGGCCGCCCCGCCCTCGAACACCCCGCCGTCGAGCGCCCCGCCGTCGGACACTTCCAGCGTCGAAGGACACCGCCCATGCGCCGCGCCTTGATCGTCGTAGACGTGCAGAACGACTTCTGCGAGGGAGGCAGTCTCGCGGTGGGCGGTGGCGCCGACGTGGCCGCCGCCATCACCGAGCTGATCGGCCAGGCCCCGGCCGGCTACCGCCATGTGGTGGCCACCCGGGACCACCACATAGCGCCCGGCGGACACTTCGCCGACAACCCGGACTACGTCCACTCCTGGCCCGCGCACTGCGTCGCGGGCACCGAGGGCGTGGGCTTCCACCCGAACTTCGCGCCCGCCGTCGCCTCGGGGGCCGTCGACGCCGTCTTCAGCAAGGGGGCGTACTCGGCGGCCTACAGCGGCTTCGAGGGCACCGACGAGAACGGCACGCCGCTCGCCGACTGGCTGCGGGAGCGGCGGATCGACGACGTGGACGTCGTCGGTATCGCCACGGACCACTGCGTGCGGGCCACCGCGCTGGACGCCGTCTCGGCGGGCTTCCGCACCCAGGTGCTGCTCGACCTCACCGCGGGCGTGGCCGGGCAGACCACGGAACGGGCGCTGGAGGAGATGCGGGCGGCCGGCGTGGAGCTGTCCGGGAAGCCGGTCGTGCAGTAGCTCAGGCGGTGCCGGGACCCGGCCGGGGTCAGGTCTGGGCCGCCGGGCGCCGGAGCAGGGCCCGGATGGGGTGCCACAGCTCCTGTACGAGGTCCGCGCCGGACCCGCCGGACGCGGGTGCCGTACGCCATATCAGGCCGTCGGGGTGGTGCAGGACCGCCGTGATCTCGTCCAGGGACGGCGGGGCGGTGTTGCCCCGCAGGTAGACGGAGCGCAGGCCCACGTTGCGCAGCCGGGTCAGGGCGCGGGCCCGGTTGCGGGCGTGGACGAGAACCCGGACGGCGCCGGGGCCGTCGGCGGCGGGGCTGGGCAGGTTCAGGGCCACCACCACCGTGCCGTTCGGCAACTTGCTGAAGCCTCCTGCGGCCATGCGGTCAAACCCCCGGGTCGGCGAGTGTCAATAAGAGAGTCACAGACGCACCTAAACACGGATCGGCGGCGCCCCGCCAGAGGGGCGCCGCCGATCATGCTCTGACCTGCGAGAACTTCGTCTACTTCACTGCCGGGCGGACTTCCAGCTCGACCGTGGAGCCGTCCTTGGCCTCCTTGGTGATCTTGATCTTGGTGTTGGTGTCAGTGATCTTGACGCCGCCGGTCGGGTTCGACTCGTCGTAGTAGTCGTTCGTGTGGTCGTTGAAGACCGACACGCCCTTGGCGGACGGGACCCGGGTCTTCACGTCCGCCTTGTGCAGCGTGAGACCGTCGGTGCGGTCGAGGCCGAACGGCGAGTCGTACGACTGGAAGCGGTTGCGCATCAGGGTGCCGTCGGACCACTTCAGCGCGTCCGGGTGCGCGTCGACCGGGAGGACCAGGCCGGTGCCCGCGTGCTGGCTGGTGTTGTTGTCCGCCTGGGAGGTGTCCCACTTCCAGATCAACAGGCCGTTCTGGTACGCGTAGTGCTCCACCCAGTCCGGACGGGTGGTGGCGAAGCCGAAGTTGTACGGGCCGGTCTTCAGCGTCTTGTCGTACGAGACGTACTGCCGGTTCTCGGCGAGGTAGTACTGCGCGTAGTCCTTGGTGAAGGAGGCGCCGACCCGGGAGAAGCCGGTGGCCTGCCACGCGGCGTCCGCGGTCTCGGCGTCGTCGGAGAAGACCGGGGTGCCGTCGGCCGTCACCGTGATCTCGTCGGCCGCGAAGCCCTTCTGGGCCACCCCGCCGTCGGTCTGGTAGCGGAAGCGCAGGTCGATCTGGTCGCCGGCGTAGGCGTCGAGCGGGTAGACGAGCTTGCCGTAGGCGTCGACCGTGCCGGTCAGGGCCGGCTTGTCGCTGCCGTCGCGCGGGATGGGCTGTCCGTCGAACGTTCCGTCCAGGGTGGTCCAGTTGGCCCCGCCGTCGGTGGACACCTCGGCGTAGAGGTAGTCGTACTCGGCCTCGATGTCGTACCAGCCGTCGAGGGTGAGGGCGGCGGACGACTTGCCGGTGAGGTCGACGGAGCGGGTCAGCGTGTTCCTCAGGTCGTCGCCGCTGCCGCTCCACCACTGGGTCTCGCCCTGGGCGGGCGGGACGATCTCGGTGGTGACCGCCTTCTCGGGAAGCCGGACCACCAGCCCCTGCTTGTGCTTGGTGTTGTACTCGGCCACGCCCAGCTTGTGCGCCGAGGTGACGCCCGCCTTGGCGGTGTCGTAGTTCAGCCAGCCGAGCTGGAGCTTGTCCCAGGCGTTCATGTCGCCGGGCAGGTCGCCGATCTCGTTGCGGCCGGTGCCGAGCCACGAACCGGAGGACATCAGCGTCCAGAAGCCGGTGGAGTTGTCGCCGCCCGCGGTGTCGTAGTGGTCGGGCAGGCCGAGGTCGTGGCCGTACTCGTGGGCGAAGACGCCGAGGCCGCCGTTCTCCGGCTGGATGGTGTAGTCGCCGACCCAGATGCCGGTGGAGCCGATCTGGGCGCCGCCCAGCTTGTTGCCGGCCGGGCCGGTGGCGCCGGCGTCGGTGCCGAAGGCGTACCAGCGGTGGGCCCAGATCGCGTCGGTGCCCTCGGCGCCGCCGCCCGCGGACTCGTCCTCGCCGGCGTGCACGATCTGGAAGTGGTCGAGGTAGCCGTCCGGCTCGTTGAAGTCGCCGTCGCCGTCGAAGTCGTAGCGGTCCCACTGGTCGAACGCGGCGACGTCCGCCTTGATGTCGGCGTCCGTGCGGCCGGCCGCCTTCTGCTGCGCCACCCAGGCGTTCAGGCCGTCGCCGACGACGTTCCACACGCTGGAGCAGTTGGTGGAACCGCAGGCGTTGTTGCCGTAACGGGCCTCGTTGTAGGGGACCTTCACCCAGTCCGCGACCTCGCCGTCGACCGAGTAGCGGCCCGAGGACTGCTTCTCGTAGTACTTCTTCATCGACTCGGTCTGCGCGCCGGTGCCGAAGTAGAGGTCCTCGTAGTGCTGCTGGTCGTAGTCGGCCTGCCAGGCGGTGGAGTTGTCCTTCGTGCGGTCCGGCTCGGCGATCGCGTTGTGCAGCGGGCCGGGGGTGCCGCCGTAGCGGCTGTCGACCTGGTCGCCGAACTCGACCAGGATGGTGAAGATCTTGTCGGTCTTCTCCCGGCCCAGCTCGACGTACTTGCCGTCGCCCTTCTTGCTCTTGAGCTGGACGACCTTGGAGCCGTCGCGGTCCTTGACCGTGCTCTTGCCCGATATGACCTGGTCGAGCGCCTCAGCGCGCTGGGCCTCCTGCGTCCGGCTCAGGGGGCCGTCGAGGTTGTGCTCGTCGGTGCCCTTCGCCGGGTCCGGGTCGTGGCGGTCGACGGCGCCGGGCCGGGCGGGCGAGTCCGCCTGGGCCACGGTGGCGGCCGAGAGTGTGGCGGCGGCCGCCGCGAACGCGACGGTGGTGGCCGCCGCTCTGAACGTCCAGGATCTGCCGGTCACTTCAGTTCCCCTCCTGCGTGCGCGCACGCGGGGGGAGGGCCGGAAGCACAACGAGTCCGCGCCCGCGTGATCAACGCGTGTAGCCAAGTGACGTCATTTGACTAGAGGATCCGGAGAAAAGACAGACCTTGACTGGAGCAGATCAAGTGCTCTATGCGGATCGTAGGTTCGTTTTACGGACGTCCCCCGGACGCCCGCCGGTCGCCCCGCGGGCGCGTGGAGCTGTCCGCTTCCAGGACGCCATGAATCCGTGCGCCCCCTGTGCACCGGGCACTGTTGGTTAGGTCACGCTTACTCTTTGTTCCACTCGGGCGGTCAGCCGATTACAGTCCCTTGGCGGAACGCCCGGAGGTCGGCGGAGAACCAGGCCGGCGCACCGTCTCAACCCCCGAGATCTCCCCCTGCCGAGGACACGATGGCCATGCCCCGACCGACCGTCGCACAGCTCGCCTACGGTTCCTGCACCGTGGTCCTCTCCACCCTCGCCATGCTGCTGCTCTCACGGACGAGTTCGAGCGCGGGCATCGCCGTCGTCGCCGTAGCGGCGCTCGCGCTCGGAGTGCTGGTGGCGATGACCCTGCCCACGTCCACGCCGCGCACGGTGGCGGCCCACCGGCCGGCCCGGCCCGCCGCCGAGGCACCGGTGCCGGTGTCCTCCGGCGCGGCCGGCGAGGCGGTGCGTCAGCGCGCGGCCTGAAACCCGCTCCGCGCACCGTGGTGGTCACCGCTCAACGGGCGGTGACCACCACTGTTTTGGCGGCCTTGTCGTGCAGGCCCTGTTTGTAGGGCCGGTCGAAGAAGCTCCAGCCGCCGCAGATGATCGTCCACACGCAGGCGCAGCAGAAGGCGAACGGGAGCCACAGCACCAGGGAGCGGATCAGCGAGGTCTGCACAGTGGGCGTGGCGCCGTTGTCCAGGTTGGCCACGCGCATGCCGAGCCACTTCTTGCCGAGGGTCTGCCCGGTCCGGGAGATCATGATCGTGTCGTAGGCGATGAAGAGCACGGCGGCGATCAGGGACTGCCAGAAGGACTTGCCGACCTCCGTCCCGTCCCCGTCGACGTCGTACTCCTGGACGTCGAACCCCCAGCTCAGCAGCCAGACCACCAGGCCGACCAGGATCATGTCGATGATGCGGGCCAGGGTGCGGCGGGCACTCTCGGCCAGCGGCGGCATACCGGCCCGCGGGTCGCCGGGCGGGGGGCCGCCGCCGTACGGGTCACCGCCGTAGGGACCGCCGCCGTACGGGCCCTGGCCGTAGGGCCCGCCGCCGCCGGGGGGCGGGGGTGAGGAGCCGCCGTAGGGGCCGCCCGCGCCCGGCGGGGGCTGCTTCCTGAACGGGTCGTCCTCCGGGCGCCGGCCGGAGTCGGGAGGCGGTTCGCTGCTCATGGCCCGAGTCGACCGCGAACCCCGGGGCCGCGCATCCGGCGAGCGGCCGTCCGGAGTACGGAATCGGCCGGGCCGTCAGCGGTACCGGCTCAGCCCGCGACGAACGTACCGGCGGCCTTGTCGTGCCAGCACTGGCGCCAGGGCCGGTCGAACAGGCACCACGCCACGCCGACCACGCCGATCACCAGGAGGCCGGGCAGGCAGCAGACCAGCCAGCGGCGCAGCGAGGCGCCGAGGACCGGGGGCTCGTGGCCCTCGATGTCCCGTACTTCCAGGCCGAGCAGTTTCTTGCCGAGGGTGCGGCCCCACTTGGCGGTGGGCAGCACCTCGTAGAGGACGCCGAAGAGCAGCAGGACGGCCAGGACGACGCCCAGGTACCCGCCGGTGGTGCCGTCGATCAGCCAGACGGTGACGGTCTCACCGGAGAGCTTGGCCGCCTCGATCTTCTCGTCGACGTGGTCGACCGCCCTGGTGCCGAGGGGGACGGCGGGGACGGCCGTGACGGCGAGCAGGACGACGGTGTCCAGCAGCCGGGCGGCGAGCCGCTTGCCGAGCCCGGCGGGACGCGCGGCGGCCTGGCGGCGGGCGGCGGCCTGGAAGACGTCCTCGACGGGCGGCTTCCAGGGGGCGACGGGCTGCTGCTCGGCACCGGCGAGCCGGTGCACCTGCTGCGCCCAGGAGGCCTGCCCGCCGCCGGGACCGGAGGTGAGGGGGGCGGGGCCGGAAGGGGCCGGGGACTGGTGCGGGATGTGTCCGGGCGCCGGGTGCGGGCCGGCCGGGCCCGCCGGGGCGGGTGCCTGGGGCGTGGAGCCGGGCTGTGCGGCGGCCTCGCGTGCGGCGGCCGCCTTTCCGGCGCCGAAGCCGGGGCCGGTGACGGCCGGGGCGGCGGCGTTCGGGCGGCGGTCCGCGGGCAGGGAGACCGCCCGGAACTTCATGGTGCCCTCGTCGGTGGCGCCCTCGCGCGCGGGGGCGGCCGGCTGGGCACCGCCGGCCGGCCGCCGGAAGACGAAGGTGCCGCCGGGGTCCGGCCGCGCCGCGTCGGCCGCCGACCCACCGGCTGCTCCGGACGCCGTTCCACCGGCCCGCCCGGCCCGGTCGTCGGGAGCGGGGCGGGCGCCGGGCAGCGCGGCGGCCGGGT